>CACKZK010000005.1:0-80832 GCA_902604535.1 uncultured SAR86 cluster bacterium | reverse complement strand
ATCTTGGGTTTATCTGAATCTTTACGTAAGTAATAATCCATACAAAAAATGATAGCCATTAGACCAATGATAATTCTTATGTGATCATTGGTTAGATAACTAAATGTCAAAGTACCAATTAGTACTCCGATAAAAGCAAGCGGGATAATAAATTTGATAATTTCAATATTCCATTTATACCTATATCGCCAAACAGTAACGCAATCCATAAATATCAAAGGTATCAGTAGAATTGCTACCGCCTGAAAAGGTGGAACAAAAAAAGACATTACGGGAATTGCTAAAAGAGAACCAAAAGATCCTGCACCAATAAAACCTCCTTTTCCCATTCCATGAAGGAAAACAGAAATAATTGCTACCACATAAAACAATGGATCCAGAATCATTTTCTTTTATATTAATTTATAAAGAATATCGGACAATTCGTTAGAAGATTGGTAAAGCTTCAAACCCTTATGGATTTTGTTATTGATATAAGAAAAACCAATTTTTTTATCTGTATCGCCATAAGCACAAGCGCCGCCTATACCTGCATGTCCGAAAGCAGTTTCAGATCTTCCTATCGGAGAGAGTGGAGTATTTAGCAAATATCCCAGTCCAAATTTTATATCTCCAAAGAAAAGGACTGTATCAGGTCCAGAGGTATGTGGAGTTAAAGCTTGATGAATGGATTCTTTTGACATGATTGTCTTGCCATCTCTTGATCCCCCATTGGATAAAATGCCATAAAACTTTGCTAAAGCATTTGAATTACCATGACCATTTCCAGCTGGAATTTCTGCTTTTCTCCAGTCAGTAGAATTCATGTAATTCTGATCATCGTTAGCTGCCGTGCTGTCAAAAGCAATCATAAAGTCCCCTTTTTTATACCACCTCTTTATATTTTTTAGCGGCTGAGGAAGAAATAACTCTGGGATCAAAGATATTAAAATCTGAAATCCTCGCGAAGGTCCCATTGCATCAGAAATAGAAATTGTATCGGCACAATTTGGTAAATCTTCATCGTCTAAACCGATTTTGAAATTAAGATTAAGTGGATCAGCAATGTTTTCCTTGAAATAAGATCCAATGGTTTGACCTGTAACCCTTCTGAAAAGTTCGCCGTTTAAAAAACCATAAGTCAAAGCATGGTATCCCTGACTGACACCGGGTTCATGAAATGGCTTCTGGTTTTCAAGAGCCTTTATAAAGCTTGACCAGTCTTGCCATTGTGGATTTTCTAGTCTTTCTCTGAAACCAAACATGCCTGCCCTATGCGTTAAAAAATGTTTGATTAAGGTATTTTCTTTACCGTTAGTTCCGTATTCAGGCCAATATTTACTTACCTTGTCATCCAATGATATCTTTCCTTGTTCCACTAAATGCATCATGCAAGGAACAATAATCCCTTTAGTGACAGAGAAGACATTGCAAATGGTATCTTTGTCCCAAGAAATAGTTTTTTCTTTATCCTTAAATCCACCCCATAAATCCACTATCATTTCGCCATCTTTTTCGACGGCAAATGATGCCCCTGTTTCATAACCTGAAACGAATAAAGAACGAAAATGATTCTCTAGTTCTTTAAAGTCTGGATGACAGTATCCATTTATCATGACGACAGAACTCTTTTTAAAGAATTAACAAATTCCTTTGGTTTATCTAAAAATAAATGGTGCATTGCCCCAGGTATCATATGCAATCTATCCTCAGATAAACCACTCACATACATGAAATAATCTAATGTTTCTTGAGTCATAAGTTGACTGAGCTGTCCATAAATAAGAGAAAGTTTACATTTAAGGTTGGTTAAATTCTCATGTTGATCTGTATACGAATAAGTTCTCATAATTGTTGGATCCGATTTCAATTTCCATCCTTCATTTGTTTCTCTATATGAAGTCTCTGCAACATATTTCAGGACAAAATCCAGTTCGCAAGGTTGAGGAGGCATGAGCCTGAATCTTTCAATTGCATCTTCTTTAGAAGGAGATGCAACTCCCAATCTTACAGTTGGTCGACGAGATGCCATTTCTTTTGCTTTTTCAGGAGGAAGAACGATGGTTGAATCAACAAGGATAATTTCATCGCATAGGTCTTTGTATTTGTTACCAAAGATCATGGAAACATGACCTCCCATACTATGAGCCACTATGATCGGTTTATCTAATTTTAAACTTTCTATAACATCTTTTACTTCATCAGCGTATGTAGCTTGAGAGTAAACCTCCCTATGTTCACTATCTCCCATACCGCTGAAATCCATGGCAACAACAAAATAATCATTCGCAAATTCTGGAATGACATGGTCCCACCAATGCGTATGAGCATTAAAGCCATGTAAAAATAGAAGGCATTTTTTTTCACTTGAACCCCAAGTCCTTACATTTATTTTTACTCCAGAGGAATCTACTAATAATTGTTCTGAAGGATATTCAATATTATTTATGAACCAATCTGGCACTTGGCCTAGAGGATTTTTTCCAATTAACATGGCGCGATTATACGGAATATTGGTTATCTAAGTAAGGAATGAATATTGCCTTGGAACTCTATGGACGGATTGATATTGACTCCTCCAGTAAGAGATTCTTCCAATACTTTTTCTAACATTCTGGAGGAACCGAATATTTCATAATTTAGTTCATTGTCTATAACTATATCGCCTGATAAAAGATCGGTATTTGGGAAAGTTATAAAATTAGCAATTAATTTATTATTTTCACAATTTATATTTGCTTCGACCGAAGTTTCATAAACTTCACCGAACAATTCTAAGTCATTGACCAGCGCATTAATTTTTCCTGAGGAAGAAATACATCTGTCTTTATCAAATCCTAACTTTAAATTTTCCGAAGAAAGAAGGATTTTCATAGGTAATTTTGATCCAAACTTGTCACTATCAAATCTAAATTTTATGGAATTGAGACTTATCACCTCATTCATAATTAGCTCTGCTATTGAAATATCTCCAGTTAGATCCAGTCTTCCTTGATCTATTTTTATGTTGAGTTTATTAAAACCCACAGAGGTATTAAGGTTCCCAATTAAAGTATCACCGTAAAATACCTCCTCAAATGTACCACTCCAAATTGTTCCATTGATATTTCTATAAGAGATCTCAGGAAAAAGCTCATCAACCGTGGAGTAAGCAACCCTTAAGGGAAAAAATAAAAAAAGAAGTATAAAAAAGAGAGAAATTACCGAGATAAAAAAATATCTAAGACTCATTAGATTTTGGATAAATTTAATTGAGCAGACACCCTTCCGCCTGAAGATTTAGTAAGGCTAGTTTTATCCATGGAAACGCGATCTTGGATAGAGAAAAGCCAATCATAAAGTCTCATGAAATCTGCATCATTTATCCAAACTATTATTGACTGATCATCTATAACCTGAGTTCTATCAATGTTAATTTTAAAATCACCAGAAGTATTTGTTATCAATGAGGATATAGAAACATTATCTTGATTTACAAAACCTGGGAAAAAGTTAATTTTGTTGATCAATCTTTCTTCTGTAAGTGTTTTATTTCTTTCTATTTCAAGATTATTTGCTGTCTTTTGAATAAAATTCAAAAAGAAACTAAGGAAAATTAGAACAACTAAAGATAACGTCAAAATAAATATTACTTGTTGTTGCCGAGTTAAGGAATTTAGATAGCTAAAAACTTTCAATTATGATTTCTCCTATGATGAAATTATTACTTCTATTAGATGTGCCTATTTGAGCGTAAATGCCCTCTCCTTCCAATTTAGCTATTATTCTTTCCAGATCGGCAAATGAATTTGCCTCGACTTCGAAAGCGATTCTTTGTTGTGACAACACAAATGAATTTAAATTAGTTGAATTAAGTGAAGTAACAGCATTACTAACCGTAGAGATTAATTTTAATTGATCTTGATCATTATTCTGTCTCATCAATCGGTACTTAATTTCTTCAAAGTCAGTTTCGTAATTCAAACTCGGAAATTTTTGGTTGAAAACTTGCTTCGACTTTTTTTGCGAATTATCAATTTGAAAAGAAAAGGACATAATTTCAATCAAGCTCAAACTGATAAAAAAAATATAGATTGAAGCTAAAGCAATTAAAGGTTTTTTACTTTGCTTGAATAACTTAGCTATATCTAAACGTTTTTCATACTTTCCCTGCAAAAGATTAAAATATGAAAAGTCTATTGATCTGAAACAGTGACTAATGAGATCTTCGTATGAGCTAAAGACTTTTGCTTGAATTTTTAAGTCCTTATTAAGGGATATCTCTTCAACGCTAAAAACTTCCAGTGGAGCATCTTTAAATTGGGTAAAAATACTTTCTTTACTTAAATTGAAAGTAGCCAAAGACATCATCAATCTTATTTTGTTTCTTTTAGAATGAGCGTAAACAAAGTTTTCAAAGAAGATTAAAGTATTTACTTCAGAATCAAAACCATGAAATGGTGTTAAAAAATCAAGATTTTCTTGAAAAGCTAAATCTCTAACTGAATTGAGATATTCACTTGATGCAGCAAGAATTTCTTTTGAGTCTTTTGATTGAATCCACTCATCTTCAGAATCATCTTCAATAAGCTCATCTTTTATCATAAAAGGAATAGCCTTTTTAAGCTGGGCATCGGATACATCCGGAAGATTAAGATCAATGCTATGGAACTCATTAGACAGTAATATCCTTCCTGAAACTTTGTGATTTTCGGAATTAAACTTAACCGATTCAAAAGTATTGTTATCTTGAAGAAAATAATAACTTTTATTTTGCTCAATAAGTTCTATTACCTTTTGTATCATAGATATTTTCCTATCTTTCTCATGTAAACTTTTGGCCCTGTCGAAGTTAGTTCAATTTTTGAAATCAAATCATAAGTGTTAGATCCATTAGTAATTTCTACGTCTATCTCATAATAATTACTTTCAATTGATAACGATTCTCTAATGGAGCCTGATAAAGCCATCCCATCAAATTCAGGCATGTCAAAGAATTCCTTAGTCGATTTGAAGCCACCAAAAGGTTTTGATAACAGCACATTTTGAGCTGAATAGAAATCTAATTGATTTTCGGTAATGGCAATTATTAGATGAGGATATTTTGGAGACAAAGCATTTATATTGATGTTTAATTCTCTGGAAGGATGGACACATAAATAGGGTTTCAGTCGTTTGTATATCTCATCGTTCATGCCATTAATGTTTCTAACTTCAGGCAGGTCAGCAATCAATTGGTTTGTAGGAAGGTAAGGATTTTTTTTGGCTGTGTAATTAACATCCTCAGCTCCAAGAGTATCCTGCGGAGTGGAATTAGTATCAATCCAATCAATTAACGAAGACACAATAATATCCATGTCGTATTCAGGAATCTCTAGGCTCATTCCAAGATTTTTCAATAGCTGTGAATTGATCCTACTTACTCTATCTTGAGTATTATTAATTTTCGAAACCAGCGAATTAAGGTTGAAACAATTACTTTTATCGTAAAAATTTCCAAAAACTCGACCATTTTCTGTCTCAAAACTTAACGAGTTTTCAATTGATTCTGAGGCGCTGGCTAGGGCAATTTGAAGTCTATTTTGTTCAGGTTTTAAATATTCTTTGCCAATCACTTCAAGACTTAATAAATCAAGATATGCTTGAGAGAAAAAATTCTCGTAAATATGAAATTTAACTTTTTGCTGAGTCTCATTACTCATCATTACGCCGATCGAAGAGACGATCGTTATAATAAATAACGATAAAATGAGCGCTATCCCAGGCAGACTTTCTCTCTTATCCATAATTCACCAATAAAATCTTATTGAATATTGAAAGGTCATAAAATCCTATTTTTACTTCAACGGCTTCAGGAAGACTACTATCAAAAAATATTTCTTCCGAAACAGGCCATGCTTCATAGGAGACATTTTCAAAAAATATTTCAAGATCCACATAATCTACTTCATCGAGCAAGGTTTCAGTTTGAAAAGGTTCCTCATTATCTATGTACCTGTAGGATTCTCTGATCAATTCACCGTTATCTAATTTATAAATTATTTTTCTAAGGGCGCCGGTATCTTCGAGCCCATCTGTGTCTGAAAGCTTTATTAACCTTAGTAAAATTTCGTCAGAATCCGACGAATTTAACTCCATAGTTGATAATTCATAAGCGCCCATTTCATCTCTTGGAATTGTATTTACGGATTGCGTAAAATCTTGTCTTAAATATTTATTTAAAAGTACTAATTTATCCAACCTATCATTTTTTTCTTGAATGGAAAGATTAGAAGAAACGGATGTATTCAATAAGGATGAACCTAATAATGCCAAGAGAGCGAATAAAGATATTGCAATGAGCATTTCGACTAAGGATAAGCCTTTCATTGGGCCAAAACCTCTTTAAAAACTTTTGATTTCCCTACTAAATCACCATTTTCAGAAAAAACTTTTATTTCAATTTCAATTCTATTTCTCTCAATTGAAGTTGCTAACTCCCTTTCCCAAATGAACGGCATACCTAAAAATGTTTCTTCTCCTTCATCATATTGCGAAGAAGTAAGATAATCATCCTTGACTAAGTTTTTTAGAGCTAAGTTTTCAGCAATATTATTCGCTAAGAATCTTTCTTCGATTAAGCTAATGGATCTTGAAGAATCAGTGATAAGTGAAGAGAAAGCCAGCGCAGCAATAGCAAGAATAAAGAAAGCCACTAAGATTTCTATTATTGTGAAGCCAGGTAATGTTTTATTCCCAGTTTCCAATATCTTTGTCCGATCCTTCTCCACCCTCTTCTCCGTCTGCACCTAGAGAATATAAATCAAAAGTTCCAAATCTTCCGGGTCTTCTATATTTATAATCGTTTCCCCAGGGATCTTGTTCAAGTCTCCTTACGTACCCTCCTGACCTATATCTTTCCTTAAATCTATGATTTTCAGGCACTGTCACAAGAGCTTGAAGACCTTCTCTGGAATTTGGGTAAGAAATCATATCCAGACGATATAGTTCAAGCGCTTGTTCCAGAAGTCTAATGTCAGCTTTTGCTTTATCTTCTCTTGCCCTCTCTTGACTCGGTAAAACATTGATAGCAATTACAGCAGTCAATAAACCTAAAATCATCAAGACAACCAATATTTCAATGAGTGTAAAGCCTTTTAATTTTATTTTTTTCATCATCATATTTTACTCCTCGTTATAGGCTAAATGTATTTAACTGAATCAACGGTAAAAGAATTGCCAAAACAATCAAAGATACAAATCCACCCATAAAAATAATTACCGCCGGTTCCAAAAGATTTAAAGTTATCTTAGTGGAATGATTAAATCTATCCTGCAAATATTTTGAAACCTTAATCAGCATATTTTCTAACTCTCCACTTGCTTCACCGCTTGATATCATTTCAATGATTAATGAAGGTATGTATCTTGATTTACTTAATGATCTTGCAAGAGAATTTCCTTCAGAGACTTCCACAGATGCAAAATTAATGTCATTTCTTAAAATTCTATTACTTACAGTATTAGCAGAAATATCCAATGATCTAATTATGGGGACATTGCTAGATCTGAGAATCGATAGAGAATTAGTGAATCTTGATAAGTTTGAATCAATGATAAATTTATTAATTATCGGAAGTTTTAATAAGAATTTATCAACAAAAAGAAAAAATCTATCAATGCCAATGAACCTGATTCCAGTATAAGTTATTAAGGTTAAAAAAATGACAAGCAATCCAAACCAGATGCTTGTAAAAAAGTTTGAAATTCCTAACATCGCTATTGTTAAAAAAGGTAGTTGCTGATTCGAGTTAGCGAATTGAGAGACAACATTAGGGACAACAAAGATTAGCAGCAAACTTATTATCACTAAGGAGGTTGCAAATAGAACCATTGGATATATTGTTGCTCCGAGAATCTCCTGATTAAGAGTTGCTCTTTTTTCCAGGTAGTCAGCTGTTTCTTCCATAACGTTTCCTAATTCCCCAGAAGATTCCCCTGCTTCAATCAGTGACACATATAAACTATCAAAAGACTCGGGGAACTCTTTCAATGCTTCAGAAAACTTGAATCCCTCTTTTACCCGCATGGATATTTCTTTAAGTTTATTAGCACTAGATTTATCCGAAAGCTGTTCGGCAACGGAATCTAATGACCTATCTATAGGTATACCCGCGTTTATAAGAGTGGACATTTGACGAGTTATTAATGCTAAATCGTTCGATTTAATCTTATGTGATAGAAAACTAAAAAAAGGATACTGTAGCTTTTCTTTCTTTTACGTCTATAGGAATTAGGCTCCTATTTTTTAGTTCTTGAGACGCTAAATTAATATCATCAGCTATTAAGCTGCCTTTTATTTTTTTTCCGTCTGATGATAATGCTTCGTAATTAAACGCAGGCATCAGGCCTCCATAAGAACTCTTCTAACTTCTTCAAGGGTCGTGACACCCTCCAGAATAAGTTTTTGACCTGATTCTTCAAGAAAATCATGCTGCGGATCAATAATATCTCTGACTTTCTTTTCAGAAAAGTCATCGTTAATCAGTTCTTTGACGTTTTGATCGATATCTAAAATTTCAAAAATACCTTGTCTTCCTGAAAAAGTTTCTCCGTCTGATGAGAGTTTTCTTACCAGTCGTTGTGAAATTATTGTTCTTAACGATGAAGCTAATAAATAAGGTTCAACGCCCATGTCTATCAGTCTAGTAATAGCCCCCAAGGTATCATTGGTGTGTATCGTCGATAAAACTAAGTGGCCAGTTAGAGATGCCTGAATTGCAATCTCTGCAGTTTCTTTATCTCTTATTTCACCTACCATCACCACGTCTGGGTCCTGTCTTAAAATTGCTCGCAGTCCAGCCGCAAAAGTCATTCCGACTTTATTATTAACTTGTGTTTGTCCAATACCGTCTACGGCATATTCGATCGGATCTTCAACCGTTAATATATTTCTACTTTGATCATTCAATAGATTTAAACCGGCATACAAAGTTGTAGTTTTACCGGAACCGGTTGGCCCTGTTACTAATATGATTCCGTTATTTTGAGCGAGGGACTTGGTGAATACTTCTTTTTGCCCAGAAGGCATGCCGAGATCATCTAAATTAAATTTTGCTTCAGATTTATCCAGAAGTCTGAGAACGATTCTCTCGCCGTAATTAGAGGGTAAAGTCGATACTCTTAAATCTACCCATTTTTCTCCAAGTTTTAATGAGATTCTGCCATCTTGAGGAACTCGTTTTTCTGCAATATCAAGGTTAGCCATGACTTTAATTCTGGCATTTAAAAGAGAAGCTATTCTGCTGCTAGGAGAAAGTATTTCTTTCAATATACCGTCTACCCTAAACCTTATAGAAAGATTTTTTTCATAAGGCTCTATGTGTATATCAGAAGCATTCGATTTAATTGCTTCCGATAAAACGGCATTAATTAGTCTGATTACGGGAGCTTCGGTTGAGTCATCTAGCAGATCTTCTGTTTTTGGTAAATCGGAGGCTAATTGTTCCAAATTAATCTGATCTCCAAGACCATCAACAATATCCTCTGATTTATCTGTATTTTCTGAGTAAAAAGATGAAATGTGTTTGAAAAAATCAGCTCCGGATATTGATTTAATTACTAGTGGCTTCTTAAATTTAGCTTCTAATTGAGATAATTTATTTAATTTAACGTCCTCGGAAGTCAACACTTCCAAGTTGTTTTCATTTATACCTGAAATAAAGATTCCATTTTCACGAGCAAATTTATAGCTCAGTTGGAAGTCTTGTATATTTTTATTCTCCATAATCTACTGATCGTCTAAAAACGTCTCGATGAGGCTCAGATCAACTACTGGTTTACCTCTTTTCTCTAATAGCAATTGTTCTGCTTTCAAAAAGTTGTACTTTTCAGTACTGATAGTTTGCATATCAGCAGCATTTTTAATAATCGTTGGTTTAAGGAACACAACAAGATTTCTTTTCACCTTAGATTTTGATGTTGATTTAAAAAGGTTTCCAAATACTGGGATGTCTCCTAGTCCAGGGACCTTTCTTTCAACCTCTTGAATATCTTCATCAATCAAACCCCCAAGCACAACGGTTTGTCTATCCTCAACCATCACTTTAGTTTGAATCTCTCTTTTGTTTGTAATTATCTCCGACGCACTTTCTGTTATCGGTCCGAATAAGCTGGAAACTTCTTGTTCGATATCAAGTCTAATGGAGTCACCGTCATTGATTTGCGGAGTTACTAAAAGTTTAATTCCTATTTCTTGACGATTAATAGTTCTGAATGGGTTGGCATTGTTTGCACCTAGAGATTCTCCGGTGGTGATAGGAATTTCTTGTCCTACTAAAATAGAAGAAGTTTCATTATCCATGGTTAAGATTGAAGGTGTAGATAGGACGTTGGAATCTGAGTCTTTTGCAATAGCATTCAAAATAGATGCAAAGCTACTTTGACCAGCAACAATTTTTCCAATCCCAACCGCTATACCTTCAATTCCCAGCAATGAGGATGCTGCAACGGATTTAACTGTTCCTGCTAAGCCCTCTTCTGCCAAGAGACTTGAGCTAGAAGCAGCAAAAGCGCTTAAATCAGGATTCGGACTTCCAAACCTTGTACCGAATGCTGGTTGTTCCACGCCATCGCCTTGAAAAAGAATCTGTACTCCAAGATCTTTTGTAAGTTGTTCCGAGATTTCTACGATAATTGCTTCGACTAAGACCTGAGCTCTTCTGATATCTATTTTGTCTATAACATCTTCTAATTGGCCAAGGATATCTGGATCAGCATTAATGATTAAAGAGTTTGTCTCTTTATGAGCTGATATAGATGTCTTAATTTTACCACCAGAACTCCCTTGAGGACTCTTATCTATATTTTCTGCAACATTAGTCAAAATATCCTTAATCTCTTCTGCAGATGCATACTTTAAATATCTAACTTTTAAACTTTTGGACTCGCTGACTTCGTTATCTAAATCAAATGCTATAGATTTCATTTTTGTTGTAACTTCTTGATTTCCAACCAACAAGACGGCATTAATGCGGTCAATTCCAAAAGCATTAAATTGTGCAGTTGTTCGGTTAGATGCACTCTTCAAATGCAGATCATTGAGAATCTTAGCCATTTCCTTAGAAGAAGAGTTTTTGAGAGAGATTAATTCAACTAAATCTTGGTCAAGTCGATCTAGCTCGTTTGCAATGTTCATGATTTTTGTAATGTTCGATGCCTTGTCTGCAATTAAAACTGCATTTGCATCAACAAAGGCTTCAAGGTGACCTGATCTGTTGGTAATGGGTTTCAATAGAGCCACTAAAGGTTTTGCAGAAATATTTTTTGGTCTAAAAACATTGATGGCCAATCCATCGGACAAACTATTTTCAGAATAGTTAGCTTGAAATTCGGTTCTACCAACGACTTCAGGAACTATTTTGGCAAGATTCCCATAATCAACAACAGAATAAGCGTGGGCAGCCATGACAGATTTAAATACTTCGTAAGCCTCATCAATGCTTAAATCAATCTCAGATGCGACCGTTACCGAGCCTTTTACCCGGGGATCGACTACAAAGGTTTTATTGGTCACGCCGGCCATATCTGATATGAAAACCTTGATATCGGCATCACGTAAATTTATTTTTGCAGACGCCAATGACAAAGATGCACAGGCGAGCGCAAGGAGTAATATCCCTCTCGTAAAAATCATATTTTAATTTAGGTTAATTGTAAGGGTAATTGGGCTACCGTCTCTGATAACACCAACCTCTATATTTCTAACTTTTTGGTTAAGTTCTCGTTCTAGATCAAGTGTCGTTACCTTTTGACCGTTGAAGGATGTAAGGATGTCTCCAGGTTCTAAATTATCATCTTGAAAAAATGGTGAAGATTTCACCGGATTTACTCTTATTCCTAAAACTTCCCCATCTCTAATGACGGGATTGAATGAAATAAGCTCTTTGATTTCAAGATTTTCTAACCAATCTTTTGATGCCACTGTGGATGGATCTATGGATTGTTTAAAACCTTTATTTTTAATAACTTCGGCAAAAGATAAGCTTTCAAGTTTCCCGTTTCTTCTCAGATTAACAAACGCGTCATCTATTGACTCCACAACAAGATTACCTGAAATTTTATCTCCAATTTTATAGCTCCTCTGTTTTTCATTTGGAAGACCAATGATGGCAACATTTTCTTCTTTAGATTTTACAATTCCATACAATTTTATATTCAGGTCAGTTTCAGGGCCTTTTTTATTAATTTCAGAAGAATTGGCTATGGATTGATTGATAGCGCTGGCCTTAGCTGAAGAAAAAGGGTCCGAATTTAGCGCAACGTATTGTTGAGAAGTATTTACGACAGTAGAAGCTTTAAAATCTATGTCTGGAAACAATATGCTGTTTACAGAAGAATAAAGTTGAACAGAGATAAAAATGGCAAAAATAGAAGCAAAAACTAGACGGAATTTAAGAGCAAATTCCGTTGCGTAATTGAAATAGCTCTGAAAATCGAGCTTAATGCCAAAAATCATAGGTTTGATTATATATCTTTACCTCAAAACTAAGAAATTTTTAAAAAACAGCTTTAATTGAGAAAGAATAAGTAATTGGATAATCATATACTTCAACCAATTCATCCAGTTGATACACTTGATAGTTCTCTCCAGTCAGATTACCAATACTAAAGCCAATTTCTAAATCGTTGTCACCGGAGCTAATGAAGGCTGTGTAATTGAGATCTAATATGCCGGCACCCTGTTCATAATAAGCCGGGGCACCTTTGATCGGAGCTAATTCAGAAATTCTCTCTCCCGTATAGTTATAGGCAAGTACCACTTTATGATCGCCCGTTTCGTAGCCAAAAGTAAAATTACCCAGAAAATCTGATTGTCCTTGCAAGCTTCGTTTTGCTTGAACAAATTGTGATGTCGTATCTACCTCAGAATTCATGAAAGTTAAATTACTTCTAATGAAATAAGGAAAAAAATCATAATAAACTTCAAATTCCGTTCCAAGCATTTGCCCTTCATCAACATTAAGAAACTCTCTGTAGAAAGTTCCCGGTTGAATTCCCTGTTCAATAGGATTTTTTAAATCCTTAGCAAATAATCCTGCAGAAAAATATTGTCCGCCGTTGCCGAAATACCATTCGTATCTAAAATCTAAATTGGTAATTTCGGTAATTTTTAAGTCGGGGTTTCCCACGAAAGATCTATTAGTAGCTGGATTGAAGAAAACAGACTGAGCTAATTCTCTAAAATTAGGCCTAACAACTGTCTCGCTTAAAGCAAAACGGATTTGCATATTGTTATCTAACGTTTGAGTAAGAGTCACAGAAGGCAAAACTTTTTGAAGCGCAAGATCGCTTCTATCATTTTGAATTTTTGAGTATTTATTGAAGTTTTTTACGTTGATGTCTGAATCTTCGTATCTAAAACCAAAAGATATTCTAAGAGAATCTGTAAATTGACCATCAATGCCACTATAAAAGGCAAAAATTTCAGAGTCGGCTCCGTAGTAATCTGCAGCCCCAGCAATCTCGTTTATCTCCCAAGCATCTGGGCTGATATTTTCATCTGCAAATAATTGATTCAAAGGAAGAGTTAAAAAAGATTCATTAAAATCAATCGTTGCTGTTGGAGAAGGATCAAATTCAAAATTTGAAATCTGATTATCTCTATCTTTAAAATAATATGAAGCACCAATTTTGAAATCCATTGAAACATCGCCAGCAACAATGAAATATTTAAAATCTGCACCAAGATCAACTACAGAATCCTGTAAATCAAAAAATTTCAATCTGAATTTATCGTTCCTATTTCCAAAATATCTTGTACCGTCCTCATACACTTCGTATTGAGTATCTAAATTATTTGGAGATTCTCTAGTACTTTCAGCATATGATGTTCTCCAATTCAATTGCAAATCTCCCCAAAAATGTTCTCCAGAAGCTTGATTTGTCCAGACTTGTCTTTCAACCCATTCAACATAAGTTCTTTCCATTGGGAAATTAGATAATGCTAGATCGCTGTAAATAAATGAGACTGTATCTGAAGATTTTCTAGTTAAAAAACTGGTTAATTTAATTGTATGATCATCGTCTATCTCAAAGCCTAAACCAAAAATAGAGGATAGATTGATTGTATTAGTAGAGTTAGTAAATTCCTCTTTATCGACAACAACAAGAATGTCATCAGGATTTGAAGCCTCTGGTTGCCAAGAATTCGAATTTCTTTTCTTTTCTTGAGAATCCCATTCATTCGAATAGTTCAGTGCAAAAATAATTCCCATATCAGAATCATTTATCTCAAACGAATTTCCAGTAGAAAGCGATAAAGATATATTAGGATCCAAAGAGGATAATTTTAATTTTTTAGGCATATTAGAAGCCAATTCCGAACCAATCATCTGGAGTTCTGATGGATTTAATCCGCCGGAAAAAAAGCTATTGTTTCTTCGAATAATTTTTCCAGCAGATACAGCAGAAAGATATTCTTTTGGTAATGCCCTCTCTGTCGAACCGAATCCATAGACATCAGAATCATAACTAGGTGAGGAGAGGAAACTTTTACTGGTGGTTAGATTATCTCCACCTAAGGAAAAGGAAAAATCTAAAAATTCCTCTTCTGGTACGGCAATGGTTCTGAGATTTACAATTCCTCCTCCAAAATTTCCAGGGAACTCAGGTGAATATGTTTTTTGTACCAATACACTTTCTAGAACGTTTGTTGGAAAAAGATCTAAAGGAACTACCCTACTGAGAGGTTCAGGAGAAGCGATCGATGAACCGTCTAAAAGTGCAGATGAATATCTATCTCCTAATCCTCTCACGTAAACATATTTTCCTTTAACAAGACTAAGTCCAGTAACTCTCTTTAATGCATCCGCTATATTGCTATCTCCGGCTTCTGACATTTCTGAGGAGCTTATTAGGTTTGAAATTTCTGATGTCGATCTTTTTTCATCTGGAATGAAGATTCCTGATACTACTAATTCCTCTAAATCACTATTTCCCTGAGAAGAGATAAAAGATGAAATGAAAACTGAAATAAATATTATTGATACTTTTTTCATAAAAGTTAAATTAAATATCTGACCATCCCTCAGTCCAATCAGTTCCGTCGCTTGGAACTGCTCCAATTTCTGATGGAACACCAAAGAAAGAATCTAAAAGATTTGTATTAACTTCCATTGAAGCTTCATTAGCTCCATTTTTATAACCATTTAGGGTATTTTTGCTTTCAACTACTCCTTGCTCTGAAGCCCAAGCACTTGTGCTAAATAAATCTGATCCGTCTTCACCGCTAAATTTTTTATCTCCGCAATCCATAAGAATAGATTTCGCAGAAAGAGTTGACGAATTAATCGATCCAGCGGATGCAAAGGTAGATGAATCATCAATTTCTATGCATGGACCTTGATTAGATTCATCGATAATTATCCCGTTTAAAAGTGTTGCTTGAGTTCCAGCTCTTAAGTGAATTAATTCTCCGTGTTTTTCGGTATTCCCTATAATTAAAAAGTTGGAAATTATTGGATTAGATCTAGGAGAAGCATCATTTGCCTTGCCGTTGTTATCAAATTCCATTGCATTATCAGGCCTATTGTTTGATGCTGTAACAGGGTCTGGGGTATTTTGATCTATTATGATCCACTGCGCCTTTCCTCTCCATCCATTTGTGTAATCAAAAGAATCATCCTGAACACCTGTTAAATAAATATATTTAAGATTAACTGTTCCACCAAAAATTTCTATTCCATCGTCTTTACTGTTGTGGACCCTGATATGATTTATTTCTGTCCCATCTCCTACCGTATACAGAGCCAAGCCATTTAGTTCGTTTTCAGATGTGAATGCATATCCTGCATATTTAATTACCACGAAAGATAATGCGCCAGAGTCATCATTATCATCGTCACCACCGTACTTAACATCTCCGGCATCAAATCCTTCTACGGACCTCTCACAGATACCTTCTGAATTTTTTTCTGCATCGGTACAGTTTTGAGTCGCTTTACCCATTATCTGCAAACCACCCCATTGAGCCTGAGCATCAGCAGCTAAAGTTCCATCATCTGAAGCAGAAGTCATGATAATAGGTTTAGTCTTCGAACCTCTTGCTACAATTTTTGCGCCTCGAAGAATATTTAAAGAATCTTTTCCAGATTCTCCTCTTATAGTGGTGCCTTCTTGAATAGTCAGAATAGGAGTTGATGTATCATCACCAATTTTTACGGGACCGCTCAAAATATGAGTGGCATTATTTTGCATAGTGAAGCTATCGTTATAAGTACCGGAATAGATACAAGTTAATTCATTGTTACTGTCTTCTCCAGATAAAACTATTTGCCCATCTGAATTAGAAATATTCGGACAAGAACTAGAATCAGATGTGCTTTGGCTAGCAGTCAGTGGATTTGGGGATTCATCATTATCTCCATTGCTGCAACTTAAAACTAGACCGATAATTGATAAATTAAATAAGTTTTTAGAAAGTGATTTTAAATTCATAATAAAAATAAAAAAATTATAAAAAATGCATATGGCAAAAAAGATAAAAGATGGTGTTTGGGGTTACAAGAATGTGTCAGGTATGGAAATTTTGACCTTTTAAATGCTAAATAGATGAAAATAAACTCATACAGTACATGAATCTAATTTTATTTTTTTATTTCGGCTCTATTCTTGGGAGTTTTTTTCAATCCTTAAACTCTAGGATGGCTAGTCAAGATTCTTTAACTGAGAGTCAGCTTAATGTTCGGTCTCTTAGATCAAATTGCGATAAGTGCGGACATCAACTCTCCGTTATTGATCTAATTCCTATTCTCAGTTTTTTATACTTAAAAGGCAGATGCAGATTCTGTGACAAGAAGATCGAAGCGCAAAACTTAACTGCAGAAATTATTTTTGGGTTTGTGTTTCTTTTTTTAAGCTTTAATTGTTTTAATACATTTGATTTAGCTTTTAATGTTCTTTTCTTTTCTTTTATTTTTGCTATAGCTTTGTATGATTTTGAATATTTTTTGGTACCAAAAATCTATTTATTATTTCTACTGTTTGTTAGTTGTTCATTCGTAGTTATGCATGGGTATCTTATCAATGTCATTTTCGCTTCTGTAATAACAGGCATTATCTTCGGTATGAAGTTAATCTTAGATCACATCAAAAAAGAGGAAACATTTGGGTTAGGCGATGTATTTGTCATATTTTGCTTAGGTTTATTTTTTGAGCCTTTTTCGTTTTCTTTAATTCTTTTCTTATCTTCCGTCTTAGGCCTCTTGATATTTGGTTTAAGATTTATTCTTCTGAATAAAGAAAAAAAAGTACCATTTGCCACAATTATGGCTATTGGCGCTCTAGGAATAAGTCCTTTGGGCTAAAAAGAATAAATAGCTTTAAAGACTAAAAAAATGAGTATGGAGAGAATTGCTCCAATGGGTATAGTAATGATCCAACCTGAAAAAATTTGACCAACTTTTCCCCAAGATAAACTTTTCGATGAATTAACTAAACCCACTCCTATGACAGCTCCGATCAATGTATGTGTTGTCGAAACTGGAAAACCGTAGCCTGAACTTAAAATTACAACAAAAGCCGTTGCTAAATTTGCAGCAAAAGCTGATGAGGGCGTAATTTTTGTTATTCCTTTGCCTACCGTTCCAATCACTCTGTAACCAAAAGTAATTAAGCCTATCACTATCCCAACAGACCCAAGTAACAATACTCCTGTGGTGACCGCTGTTTGGGAATCAACCGAGCTGTTATAGGAAACAGTATTTATAACAGCAGCCAAAGGGCCAACGGCGTTCGCAACATCGTTAGAACCGTGCGCAAATGCGATAGAACAAGCAGTAAAAATTACCAGCATGCCAAAAAAAGATTCGATGCTCATGTTTTCATCTTTACCCGGCTTATTTGATCTTAAAAGTAAAATACCGGCAAAAACAATTACAAGACCGACCAAACTTGAGTAAATAATGGCTTCATAAAAAGTAAAATCTAAACCAACGTGCTTTAATCCTTTTGTGAATGTGAGCATTGCAATTACAAAGCCCATAAAAAATAGATAAATAGGACTAAATTTCATGGTGTTCGAAAAGGGGTCTCTGCTGTCAAGAATAAGAAACCTTATACTTTTGAATAAAACAAAAGCAACCAACGCTGAGAAAACAGGAGATAAAATCCAGGTAGTGCCAATTTCTGAAACTCTTTGCCAGTTAACTGCATCAAATGAAAGGCCAACAATGGTGAATCCAATAATGGCTCCAATGATTGAGTGAGTGGTTGATACCGGCCAACCTAATGCCGATGCTACGAATAACCAAATTCCCGCCGATAAAAGTGCGGACATCATTCCAAAAACTAAAACATCTGAATTACTGGTAAATTGATCAGAGTCAATAATTCCTTTTCTTATGGTATCGGTGACTTCTCCGCCAGCTAGAAAAGCGCCTGCAAATTCAAAAATGCATGCAATCAACAGTGCGGTTTTTAAAGAAATGGCTCCTGATCCAACCGATGTGCCAAAAGCATTTGCAACGTCATTCGCTCCAATTCCCCATGCCATAATGAAGCCAAAAACACAGGCCAAGATAATAATTTCTGTTTCTATTCCAACGAATGCCATTGAATTTATGAATTAAGCAAACACAATATACGAAATAAAGACTTTAGTTAAACTTTTTAAGATGATTTAATAAAATTTCACACAATCTTCTTTAAATAGTTCAAAAATAGAAAAATGTTTGAATACGATATTGCAGAATATTCTCAAATCAATCCAGATCTTTACCGAAGAGAATTGAGGAGACTGCAAGCAGAGTTTCTCAAGTTACAAAAATGGATTATTGAAGAAAAAAAGAAAATAGCAATAGTCTTTGAAGGAAGAGATACGGCAGGTAAAACTGGAAGCATCTCTGTTTTAAGCAAGTATCTGATTCCAGAACACGTAAAGCTTGTAAAACTAGGCATACCTACGAAATGGGAATCAACCCATTGGTTCCCAAGATATGAGAAACATATGCCTGAAACCGGTGAAATAGTTTTTTTTGATAGATCTTGGTACACGAGAGCTCTCACAGAGATAACCATGAATTACTGCTCACAAAGACAGTATAAGAATTTTATGAAAAAAGTAATTCCATGGGAGAAGGATCTTTTAGACAAAGGAACAGAAATTGTGAAGATATATCTTTCGGTTGAAAAAAATATACAAAAGAAAAGGTTTGAAAAAAGAAGAAATAGCCCTCTGGTTTTTTGGAAATTCAGTGAGAATGATCTGAAGGTTGCTGACAGATGGGATGCTTTCACTTTTTACAAAGATCAAATGTTTTCAAGCACATCTCATGAAGAGTCGCCTTGGGTGATCATTAACGCTAATACGAAAATGGTTGCAGCACTAAACTCTCTTAGATATATCCTGGAAAAGTTTGATTACCCAGAAAAAAATATACCAAAACCAAAGGCCTGGTCTAAGGGAATGAATATCTATAATCTTAAAATCAATGGTGTGCTTTTTGAAAACTTATCCTACGATCAATTTAAGGTTTTGAATTCATTCGCTGATGAAACCTAAAAAAATAGATCAAATTGGATGCATAGATATAGGTTCAAATGCAATCAAGTATAAGCAATTTAGAATCATTGCTGGTGATAATCAAAGTTATTCAAAAGAATTAGAGACTTACAAAAGAATTCCTATCCGATTAGGCACCGATGCCTTCAGAAAGGGAAAAATTAGAAAAAAAACCATTAATAAATTAACTGAATCTTTGGATGAATTAGTCTCTAACTTGGATTCAAAGAAAATTAACTTAATTGGAGGTTTTGCTACCTCTGCAATGCGATCAGCATCAAATGGGAGTGAAGTTTGTCAGTATCTCAATGCCAAACTAAACCTAAACATTCATCTTCTTTCGGGCGATCAAGAAGCCCAACTTTTAAATGATTTATCCAATTCATTCCCAACGGATGGTAGTTATTTATTTGTTGATGTGGGAGGAGGCAGCACGGAGTTATTCTATAAAAAATCTTCAAAAGTTATGTTCAAGTCACTTAACCTAGGGGCTGTCAGAATTTATTTAGAAAAAGATCATTTATCTGAGTGGCAGGATCTAGAGGCTTTTTTAGCCTCTCTTGGCAACATCAGGAATATTGTTGGCGTTGGGGGTAACGTGAGATCCCTAATTTCCATTATTAATGACGATATAAATAATTCAGTATCTAGGAAATCATTGAATGCATGTTTGCTTTCATTGGTTAAATTAAGCAAAAAAGAAAAGATTGAGAACTATAACTTTTCATCGGATAGAGCAGACATAATTGAATCAGCTGGAAAAATTTTCTTAAGGATTATGGATATTTTGGACAAGGCTAGCCTCAGAGCTGCACCGTGGAGCATCTGTGACGCTCTTATTCAGAGATATATCAATGAAAATTACGCTAATTCAGGAGTTAACGATTTTTCTTCCTCTAAAGAAGCATAATTTACGGAAATCCAAAATCTACTTCCGTTAGGTTTATTAGGTTTCATGCCAACTTCATAACCCATTAATCTGGCTAAATGCTTTGAGATAGCTAGACCAAGCCCTGTTCCTCCAGAATGCTTTGCCCTTCCCTTGTCAACTCTAAAAAATCTCTCAAAGACTCTGTCTCTGTATTTTTTTGGAATGCCTTTCCCATGATCTATCACGCTTAAAGTAGTCAAAAAGTCGTCTTCTAGATCATTTTTTATAAGAATTTCAGAATTTGATGGTGAGTGTTTAAGAGCATTGGTAACGAAGTTACTAAAAATAATTGAAAATGCAGAGGCATCAACAACAATATCAATATCTTCTTCTAATTGTACGTTTAAGGAAATATTTCTTAGTCTGGCTTGGTCCTGATGAGCTTTTACTGTTTGGTTAATCAAATTACTCAATCTATGATTTTCCATATTCAAGTCATATTCTCCTGCTTCAATCGAGCTGAGTTTCAAAAGTTCAGATACGGTCTCAGTCATGTTTTCCGATTGAGTCAAAATTGCTTCAGTGAAACCAATTGCATTTGGATCATCAATGAATTTACCGTGTATTAAAGTTTCAGCATTTGCTCTTATAACGGATATTGGAGTCCTTAATTCATGGGATACATTTCCTATGAAGTCTTCTTTCATTTTTTCTAGCTGTCGAAGCTTAGAGATATCGTTAAACACAACCAGCATTTCATCTTTAGTTTTATCTCTTCTGGCAGATATTAAATAGGATGAGTTGATTGATTTAGGGCCGTTGATTTCTATTGCTAATTCATTTTTTTCCCAGGCTTTCTTTAAAAACTTTTTAAGCGCCGGGTAACTGATATTGTTAAAGAATTTAGTGCCGACCTCTAGCTCTGGCCAGAAATCATCTTTTATTGTTCTGTTATAAAACAAAACTTCATTCGACTTATTGAGAAGTAAAACCCCTTGACCCATTTTTTCTAATACGGAACTAAATTGTTTTCGTTGTTTAGCGAGAATTTGAAGGTCTTTTTTTAAGTCCTGTTGGGCAGACTCAACAGTGTAAGGTTCACTTACATGCCCATCAATAGAACGGAGATTTCCTGAGTCATCGTTAATTGAATCTTCAGCGTCGCTAATAAATTCTTTCAGATAACCAAGAATGATATTTGAGGAAAAGTAACTGACAAAAATTGCAAAAATAAATCCAACGAGAACAGCCAGTAAAACTATGTACCGTACTTGAGCTAGAGCCCTATTAATTTCTGACAATGGAGAAGCAATTCTCACAAAACCGTTTTCTCCATTGAATGGAATTCTTACTGCTAAATACCTCATATCGGTATTAAGAGTATTTGAAAATCTTTGCGATAGTCCAGCTTCATTATTCTTTGCCAACACGATCTCAGGTCTATTCGAATGGTTTTCAACTGCATCAAGATCAAGTTTCAAAACGTCAGAGTCGCCGTATACAGTTCCATCCTCAGAAATAATGGTAACTCTGAGGCCAGAAGCCTCTCCCAAATCATCAGCTAAAATATCAGCGTTAGTAACGTTCAATCCGGCATCGATAAAGAGTTTTTGGGCAATTTTTGCATGATTTTCAAGATTTGAATTGACATCATCATTCAGATATCCGGTTAACTGATATTGAATAAAGAGTCCTCCTCCCCCGGTCGCTAAGGCCAGCAAACTAAAAGTGATGAGAAAAATTTTAGCTCTTACGGACATGAAGGAAAGTCATATTAAGATGGAGAGTTAAAGCGATACCCAACGCCCCTTACAGTCTCGATGTTGCTGCCAACATGTTTTAATTTTGATCTAAGTCTTTTCACGTGAGTATCGACAGTTCTAGTAGTTACTTCAGAGTTATATCCCCAAACTTCATCCAAAAGTGCATCTCGAGTCTGCACTCTACCCATCCTTTCGGTTAAATACTGAAGTAAAGCAAACTCCTTGGCTGTTAATGAAATTTCTTTTTCATCAAGTTTGACTCTGTGGGCTGCAAGATCAATTTCCAGAGAATCAAAAGTTATCAAATCTTCATCAGCATCTGACTTATTATCTGTTCTTTTAAGCATTGCTGAGACTCTCAACATGAACTCTCTTATACTGAAGGGTTTAACAATATAGTCATCTGCCCCAAGCTCAAAGCCAACTATACGGTCGACTTCTTCACCTTTGGCGGTAACCATCATGATAGGTATTTTTTTTGTTTTTTTGGAAGACCTCAATTCCCTACATATTTCTAGACCTGACATGTCCGGCAACATTAAATCAAGCAATATCAAATCAGGTTTTTTCTTTTCTATGGCATTCAGGGCATCTTTACCATTGAAGGTCGAAGTGACTTCATAACCTTCCGAATCTAAATTAAATGAAATTGTTTCATTTAAATCTGGTTCGTCTTCGACGAGCAGTACGCGTTTACTCATAATTGAATTATGCTATTTTTTAAAGAGTTATTGAATAAAAAAAATTTCATATTCTAATCAAAGTATTTATAAAATCTTTCGTAACCTGATCCCAAGTAAATTGATTTGCATAGGCAACACAATCTTCAGGGTTTATTTTTTCGGCTTTATCAACTGCTGCTTTTAAATCCTCAGCATAAAAACCATTTTTACCTTGAGAGATAACATCAATTGGGCCAGTTACAGGATAACCAGCAACTGGTGTGCCGCATGCATTAGCTTCTAACATTACCAATCCAAAAGTATCAGTTAATGAAGGAAATATCATCACCCTCGCCTTGCTGTAAATTTCAGCTAACTCTTTTCCGTATTTGTAACCCAAAAAATTAATCGAAGGATATTTTTTTTTATATTCTTTAAATTGCGGACCCTCACCTACGACATACTTTGGAAATTCAAGATCCAGGTCAAAAAAAGCTTCTAAATTTTTTTCCTTCGAAACTCTGCCCACGTACAAATAATAAGATTTTTCATTATTACCTAGTATTGGCATAAACACATTTTGATCGACAGCTCTTTTCCATAATTTCAAATTTTTAAGCCCAATTTGTTCTAACTCTTTTTTATGAGATGGAGTATTGACGAGAGTTTTATGAGCTCCAGAGTGAAACCATTTAAGAAATTCATTAGTAATGGAAATTGGTAGTCCCATTAAGTCTTTAAGATAATCAGGAAATTTTGTATGCACAGCAGTTGTGAAAGGTATTTTTTTTCTAACCAAATAATTTCTTAAATAAATACCGATAGGTCCTTCTGTGGATATATGAATTGCATCAGGTTTAAAAGATTTCAAAATTGATTTAGCGTTAAATACATCAAGGGATGCTCTTATCTCAGGGTAAACAGGAATAGGGAATGACTTGAATTGACTAGGTTCAATTATTTTTACTTCATGGTCCTCCGAAAGATTAGCAACCAACGACTTAAGAGTTGTCACAACGCCATTAACTTGGGGGGTCCAAGCATCAGTGGCTATGAGGATTTTCATGCTGCTTTTTCAGCAGTAAGTATTCTTTTTAAGTTTATGGTGAGATTTTCTTTGGAGTAATCAACTAGTGAGATCTTCCCGTTATGGTCTTCAACTAATGCAGTGCAAGATTCAACCCAATCACCACAGTTGTGATAGGTAATCCCCTCGTAATCTTCTATTGCTGCATGATGAATGTGACCGCAAATGACTCCATCGTATGATTTTTTCTTACAGACGTTGACAAGCGTTGTCTCGTATTTGCTGATGAAATTGACTGCGTTTTTAACTTTATACTTAATATAGGCTGAAAAAGACCAATAATTTTTTACACCAAAAATCCGTCTGACAAAATTAATAACGGTATTCATAGATATTAAAAATTCATAAACCCAACTGCCAAAAACAGATACCCATTTACTGTGCCGTGTCACTAAATCAAACTCATCTCCATGCACAACCAAAATTTTTCTTCCGTTATTTGTGATGTGTTCTACCTTATCGACCATTTTTATGTTACCTAAATTCAAAGGACTAAAAGATCGTAGAAATTCATCATGATTGCCAGTGACGTAAAAGACTTCTGTTCCGTTTTTTGCAAACGATAAAAACTTTCTTATGACGTTGGTGTGTTCTTGGGGCCAGTAAATTCTTTGCTCTAACTTCCAGCCATCAATGATGTCACCCACAAGGTAAAGTTTGTCGCAGGAGTGTTTATAGAGAAAGTCTAAAAGTCTTTCAGATTGGCAGCCTTTAGTACCTAAATGAATATCCGATAAAAAGATAGATTTAAAATGTTTTACGGTTGGTTCCATGTTGGTTATGGATCAGTAGAATACTAGCCAAAATTTTCTTATTCAATAGAATTATTCAATTATCACAATAAAGCTATATATTTATCACATCATGGTCACATTTCTGCGTAAATTATTTTTGGTTTTTTCTTTTCTGATTGCACCGTTTGCAATGACCTACCCTGATTTCAATGATTTTTATTCCAGAAGCATCATTGGAGGAACTACTGAATATGAAGTAATCAGCGACAACCATGTGCGGAGTTATACTAATTCAGGTAACAGTGTATTTGTAACAACTGATACCTTTAATGTAGTAAGAAAAAATACGGCCTCATGGCGCTGGAAGATCCTAATTCCTCTCGAAGCCAATGAACGCTTGAGAAGAAGTCACGACTTTGCAGCTAGAATCATTTTTTGTAAATCAGACGGAATACTCCCTACACAGAAAAGATGTCTTAATTATGTTTGGACAGACTCAGTTGAGAAAGGAACGGTCTGGGTAAATCCATGGAACTCAAAACAAATCAACATAGCGCTTAGAGATAGCCAAGATGGAGTCGATATATGGAAAGAAGAGAAAATTAATCTTATTGAAGACTTTAAAAAATATCTCAACATTGATATTAAAAAAATTTGGGGTTGGGGAGTCATTACAGATGCTGACAACACGAGGCAGATTGCTTCAGCAGAATACAAAGATTTTAATTTTCAATAAACCCTTTCTTTGGATTCCAAAACCAATGTAAATTGAATACCAATGTTGAATCACTTTGTTTTGATTCAAGGCAAACAAGATCACAAGTTCTCAAATAAATGTCTCTTTTTGAAAAGTAACTCACGAGATCGCTTAGCCCAGGATTATGTCCAACAATTAATACTGATTCTTGAAGTGTTTTATCTAGAAGAAAATTTTTTAGATATTCAGCTGATGCATGATAAAAATCGTCCAGAAAACTTACCTTGTCGAATTCAAAAATGCCTTCTAAGACCACCGAACAAGTGATTTCAGTCCTAACAGAAGAACTTGAATAAACTTTATCAAAAGAAACTTTTTTAGATTTTAAAAATGCATTCAGCATTTCAGAGTTTTTTAAACCTCTTTCAGATAAGGGTCTTTTAAAATCATCAATATAGAGATCATCCCAGGAAGATTTGGCATGCCGCAAAAGATATAATTTCAAATTAAGGTTCGAGGATTACTTTATTCTCAAGAGTTCCTACTTGTTCAAGTTCAATTCTCACGATGTCGTCAGGAACTAAATACTTTCCTAAAATTACACCAACCCCACTGGAAGTTCCTGTAGCTATTATGTCTCCAGGTTCCAGAGTGAAAGCCTTAGTGATGTGCTCAATTAAATCAAAACAGTCAAAAATTAATTGATCGGTACATGAATCTTGCCTAAGTTCATCGTTTACGAATGTTTTGATTTTCAAATTATGGATATCGGATATTTCATCCATAGTTGTAATGTAAGGTCCAATCGGGCAATGGGTATCAAAACTTTTGCCCATGGTAAAAGTTGGTGATGCAATTTGCCAATCTCTGACACTAACATCGTTACAAATCGTTACGCCAGCGATAACATCAAGAGCATCCTCTTTGCTTACGTGTCTGCATTTTTTACCAATCACGAAGGCCATTTCTCCCTCGTAATCAACCGCATCAGAAACTTTTGGTTTGTGAATTTCACCATAATGGCCCAGAACAGAAGTAGATTGCTTTGTGAATATCATTGGAACTTCGGGGACATCCATGCCTGTCTCCTTTGCGTGATCTTTGTAGTTCAATCCTACTGCCAAGACTTTTCCAGGTCGATCTATTACAGGAAGAAACTCAATTTCAGACAAAGGGATTACTTCTGGACTGGAATTAATAAAATCTGATACTTCTGTTGAAAGATCATCTATCTGCTGAATAAACTCAACCATGGACATTGAGTATTTATCTGAGATTGATTTGAATGAACAAACACCATCGCCCAGCAATGCTCCTATATTTTTTTCACCCTTAGATAAAAAATTTACTAACTTCATTTTCTGCTCCTTCGAAAATTTTTCTTACTTTGGTTGCATCCTTATGCCGCCATCAAGTCTGATTGTTTCTCCGTTAAGGTAAGGATTTTCAATTATCTGCATGGCTAATAATGCGTACTCATCAGGATTTCCTAATCTTTTTGGAAATTGAGTCATTTCGATTAAAGGTTTTCTCACTTCATCGGAAGCCATAGCCATCATAGGTGTATCAAAAATACCCGGCGCAATTGTATTAATCCTTATACCCATTCTTCCTAAATCACGAGCGATGGGGAGAGTCATCCCTACCACTCCAGCTTTACTGGCACTGTATGCTGCCTGTCCAATCTGTCCATCGTAAGCTGCAACAGATGCTGTATTAATTATTACACCACACTCATTATCTTTTTCTGGTTCATTTTTGCCCATCTCAACTGCAGCAAGCCTCAATACATTAAAAGTACCCACAAGATTCACATCCAAGACTATTTTAAAATAATCCAAAGGATGTGCTCCATCCTTTCCAACTGTTTTACTGGCGCTTCCAATACCTGCACAATTCAAAACAATATCTATTTTTCCAAACTTCTCTATTGTTTTGTTGATAGCTTCTTGAACGCTGGCTTCTTCAGCTACATTAGCAACAGCATAATCAGTTTCACCATCTAATTCTGAGCATGCTTTCTTTGCATTATCTTCGTTAAGATCCATAACCATTATTTTTGCACCCGCAGCAATTAGCTTTTGAGCCGATGCAAATCCTAGGCCTGATGCCCCTCCCGTTATAAGGGCTACTTTATTTTTAATATCCATAATATTTCCTTTTTAGAAACATAAATTTAACATGCCAATATTTAACCTCAATTTATTTTTAGAATTTTTTTGAACGCCTTTACTCATTTAAAACTATTCCTTAATATAATTCATAGATTAAAAGTAGGGAGATTTTATGAAAACAGATTATGAATTTTTAAAAACCGATATAGATGGTCATATTTTGACTGTCACGATAAATAGACCTGAAAGGATGAATGCTTTGCATCCCCCCGCTCATGCAGAATTTGATGAAGTTTGGAATGAGTTTGATAAAGACGAAAATCTTTGGGTTGGTATTATAACTGGTGAAGGTGATCGTGCTTTTTCTGCAGGAAACGATCTTAAGTTTCAAGCTGAAGCTGGAGGCAAGATGGATATTAATATGGCTTCTTCAGGTTTTGCTGGTTTAACTTCTAGATTCAACCTAACTAAGCCTTTGATCGCTGCTGTGAATGGGGTATCGATGGGTGGCGGATTTGAAATAGCATTAGCTTGTGATTTGATTGTCGCATCTACTAATGCAAAATTTGCTTTACCTGAACCTAAAGTTGGTTTGGCAGCACTTGCTGGAGGCATGCAAAGACTTCCAAGACAAATCGGAATGAAAAATGCATTGGGCATGATGCTAACTGGTAGACACGTATCTGCTGAAGAAGGCAAAAGCTTAGGCTTTGTAAATGAAGTTGTGGAACCAGAAAATTTATTAAGCGCAGCAAAGGCTTGGGCAAAACAAATTGAAGAATGTTCACCAATGTCAATTAGGGCGACAAAACAAGTTGCATATGAAAATTTCAACGAACCCGATCTAGAAAAATCCATGCAAACCCACTATTCTGCTGTCAAAGAATTGTTTGGTAGTGAAGATTTTATTGAAGGCCCTGTAGCATTTTCAGAAAAAAGACTTCCTAACTGGAAAGGTAAGTAAATGAGCAAGTTATTTGATTTAACAGGTAAAAAAGCCATTATCACAGGCTCTTCAAAAGGTATCGGCAAATCCATTGCTAAAGCTATGGCACTTCACGGAGCCGAAGTAGTAGTTTCCAGTAGAAAAGCTGATGTGTGTCAAGAAACCGCTGATGAAATTAATGAGGCTTGTAAAGATGGTCCTGGAAAAGCAATTGTCATTCCTTGCAACATTTCTGATAAAGCAGCTCTAGAGATGTTAATAGAAGAAACCAGAATTCAATTAGGGCAGATTGATATTTTGGTGTGTAATGCAGCAACCAATCCTTTCTTTGGTTCTATTAAAGATATCCCCGATGAAGCATTTGAAAAAATAATGAATAACAACATCAAAAGTAATCATAATTTATGTCAAATGGTGATTCCTGAGATGGTAGAGAGAGAAGATGGAAATATTATTATTGTTTCTTCTATAGGAGGCATGAGAGCAAGTCAGGTGATAGGAGCTTACAATGTCTCCAAAGCTGCAGACATTATGCTTGTTAAAAATTATGCATCTGAATTTGGTAAATTCAATGTCAGAACAAATTGCATTGCTCCTGGTTTAATCAAAACTGATTTTGCAAGAGCTTTGTGGGAAAACCCTGAAATTTTAAAATCAGCTTTAACCGGCACACCACAAAATAGAATTGGTGAGCCTGATGAGCTTGGAGGAGCTGCTGTATTTCTTGCATCTGCAGCAGGTAGTTATGTAAATGGTCACACAATTGTCGTCGATGGAGGCACAACAGTATAGTTATGAGTAATAAAGATTTAGTTTTATATGAAGATTTAAAAAATGGTGTTGGACTGGTTAAATTAAATAGACCGGAAAGATTAAATGCAATCACTCCTGCTCTCAGTGCAAGACTCAAGGAGATCTTAGATCAGGCATGTGCGGATGATTCCATTAAAGTAATCGTTCTTACCGGGGAAGGGAGAGGATTTACTGCAGGTGCTGACATGGACGGTCTTGCTAGTACCTCTGAAGGA
Source organism: uncultured SAR86 cluster bacterium (assembly GCA_902604535.1). Classification (GTDB taxonomy): domain Bacteria; phylum Pseudomonadota; class Gammaproteobacteria; order Magnimaribacterales; family AG-339-G14; genus CACNYO01. The sequence goes on along the minus strand of CACKZK010000005.1, from coordinate 51,432 downwards.
AAGTCAGATACCTCTGAACAATCTAAAGATGATGAGCCTTGGAAAGGATTCAGTTATGTGCGTAATTTAGATAAACCGGTTATAGCAGCTATCAATGGTCCTGCTGCAGGGGTTGGTTTTATCCTATCTCTTTACTGTGATATCAGATTTGCATCCGAGACTGCAGTATTTTCAACAGCTTTCTCTAAGAGAGGTTTGATTGCTGAATGGGGCGTTGGCTGGATGCTGAGTAGGATAATTGGTTTATCTCATGCTAATGATCTTCTTTTCTCTGCACGAAAGTTTGATGGGAAAGAAGCTGAAAGAATCGGTCTCGTAAATAAAGCTATTCCAGCTGATTCATTTATGGATGAAGTTATTGCTTACGCAGAAGATCTAGCAAAGAATGTTTCTCCAAGATCTGTGAAAATTATGAAAGAGCAAATGTATGCGTCTCTGGAAGAATCATTTGATGACCATATTCAAAAAGCATTTAAAAAGATGGTTGAAAGCTTCGGGTCTGATGATTTCAAAGAAGGAGTCAAACATTTTATAGAAAAAAGACCAGCGAATTTCACAGGTAAATAAATTATGGCTGGTCAGTTGGATCTAATTGATCCTCAAAAAAGATTAGAGACGTTTGAAAAGATTTCTTCTGAAGGACTCCTCTCAGTTCATAAAGAGGCAATAAGAGGGAATGAATATTACGTTTTTTCAGAATCTCCAGAAAATTTACTTGGATATTATCAACTTGGTTTAATTCATGGCGAGTGGACTCATATTGTTTTTGAAGATCAACAAATTTCTTACAGTGAAACTCTTTCAAGGTGTTATCAACTAGCTAACTCTCTTCAGAATATCTATGGTATTGAAAAAGGAGATAAGGTTGCTTTTTCAATGCGTAATTATCCGGAATGGATGTTCACTTACATGGCAGTAACATCTATTGGTGCAGTTGCCGTTCCCTTAAATTCATGGTGGCAAGGCGATGAACTTGAATATGGATTAAATAATAGTGAATCAAAGGTCTTTATTGCTGATCAAGAACGCTTAGAAAGACTTGGAGACAAATGTCCTGATATTAAAAGAATTGCAGTAAGATCTGAAAATCCAGATCATTCTGAAATAGACTTTTATAAAGTTATTGAAAATCAAAATAACACTCTTGATAAACAAATTGATGTAGATCCAGATGATGATGCATCAATTATGTACACTTCTGGTAGTACTGGTCATCCAAAAGGTGTTGTGTCTTCTCACAGAGGTGTGATGTTCGCGCCATTTTATTGGATAGCCCTTCAAACTTTATTAAAAGAAACCACAGATGAAGAAAACCCTGAAATCTTGAATGAGCAAAACCAAACTGCTGTGCTTGTTAGCGTTCCGTTGTTCCATGTAACTGGTTGTCATGCCATATTTTTGTTATCAATCCCTGTAGGAAGAAAGACAGTCCTAATGCATAAATGGGATCCTGAAGTAGCACTAGATTTAATAGAAAGAGAAAAAATTTCAGATTTTACTGGAGTCCCAACCATGTCATATGAGCTAGTCGAGGCTCAAAAAAAGAATCCAAGAGACATATCGTCTTTAAAAGGTTTAAACGGTGGCGGAGCTGCCCGACCTCCCGAACAAGTAAAAGAAATGAGAGAAAACTTTAAAGATACTTCTCCGGGAATAGGTTATGGTCTTACAGAAACAAATGCATTAGCAGCTAATAACGCCGGGGATTTATATTCGGAGAAACCCTCAAGCACAGGCTTTGCTATTCCAAAATTAATAGATCTTAAAATTATTGATGATGATGGAAATGACCTCAAGACAGATGAAATTGGAGAAGTTTGCATTCGAGGAGCATGTAACTTCAAAAGTTATTGGAAAAATCAGGATGCTACGGATGAGGTTTTAGACGATGAAGGTTGGTTTAAGTCAGGAGATTTAGGTCTACTTGATAGTGATGGTTTTCTGTACATAAAAGATCGAAAGAAGGATATTGTTATCAGAGGTGGAGAAAATATTGCCTGCCTTGAAGTTGAAGCAGCCATAACCGAACACCCATCTGTTCTCGAAGCATCTGTCTTTGGGATTCCGGATGCGAGACTAGGCGAAAAGCTTGCCACCGTTGTATCGTGCAGAGAAGATCAAATGATTGACGAGGTTGAATTGTCAGGTTTCTTAGCTTCTAAATTAGCTAAGTTTAAAATTCCAGAATTTATGCAATTTCAAACAGAAAAACTCCCAAGAATTGCTTCTGGAAAAATTGCAAAAAAACAACTAAGGGAAGAAGCAGTAAGCAGCATAGGAAATTAAAATGGATATTGAAAATAAAGTTGTTGTTGTCACAGGGGCTGCCAGCGGAATAGGAAGAGCTCTCGCTCAAGCTTTTAGAAACGCTAAAGCAGATAAAGTCTATATTGCAGATCTGAATGAAGATGGTCTAACAGAAACAGCTGATTTAATGGAAGGTATTGCAATAAGAACAGACGTTTCAAATGAATCAGAAATAAAAGATCTCATTGAGAAAGTTAATAAAGAGAATGACATAGATATATTTTGTTCAAATGCAGGTATTGGAGGAGAGTTTGGCCTCCTCGATACCACTTCTCAGGGTTGGCAAACTATCTGGGACATAAATGTTATGTCACATATTCATGCTGCAAAGTATTGTTTGCCAAACATGCTTAAACGGGAATCTGGTTATTTCATGAATACTGCATCTGCAGCAGGTCTTTTAACTCAAATCGGGGCTGCACCCTATTCCGTTACAAAAGCAGCTGCCGTTTCTTTTGCTGAGTGGCTCAAAATTACATACGGTTCAAATGGAATTGGCGTTACCTGTTTATGTCCTCAAGCGGTAAGAACAGCTATGACTGCTAATGGACCTGGTGTTGCAGGAGTTGACGGGATGATTGAACCTGAAGAATGTGCTGCTGAAGTTTTGGATGCGATAATTAATGAAAGATTTTTAGCAGCCCCACATAAAGAGGTTCTTGAGTATGTGGCTAGAAAAGGGAATGATCGAGATAGATGGATTTCCGGTATGCAAAGATTGCAAACGCAGTTTGCTGACTTTATGGAATCAGCGGATCCTAATAAAGACAGTCATTAACGACAATGTAGTTCATAGATTTAGTTTTCTCTGAATTCCCCCAGATCCTACAAAACTCAACTCCATCAACTCTTACTTCCTTTTCAATTAATTCAATAAAAAAACTATCAATAATTTTTCCTTCAGGAAAGGAAAAGATATTCAACTCTGTTCCAATTTCTGCAGAAGTTTTATTTGTAGTTACAGAATAATCAATTTTATATTCATCGTTTTCTCTGCTGACATAAAAAGAATTGCCTTGCCAACTTATTTTGTTTTCAATCTTGTTTTCAGAACAAGAAATAAGTAAAAAAGATAAAAAGATATAGAATAAATATCTGCCTTTGAAATAAGATTTAAACATGTTTACAAATGAGCCTTTCATAATATTTGGATCTGATCACTTGATAGCTCTGGGTTTGATATTTACTTCGATAATCATTATTCCCTATTTTGTTCTAACCTTGAAAGAAAAAACTCAAAATGTAATTTCTACCTCATTAGCATTATTGATTCTGCTAAATGAATTTTCTAAACCAATATATTATCCCGCACTTTATCCAGATTATTTCTCGATACTAAAAATATTACCTCTTCATTTTTGTCACTTATCAGCAATTTGTGCTGCCATTTTTTTACTTTCTAGAAAAAAGATTTTTTTTGAAATATCATTTTTTTGGGGCATCGCAGGCGGATTGATTGCCAATACACAACCAGATATAAGATTTACCTTTCCTGATCCAAATTTCATTCTTTTTTTCTTTGGTCACGGATTAATGTGGTTAGGAATATTCTTTTCTTTAATTGTATACAAGGTGAGACCTTACTTTAAAACCTTCATAAAAATCTTTTTCATTACTGTTTTCTTATCCCCAGTTGTTTACTCTATAAATAGTTTTATAAATTATCTAGCTGAGGGTGAGCCTGCAAATTATTGGTACCTCATGGCAAGGCCTGATGCAGCTTCAATTGCTGATTTTCTTCCAGATCCACCAGCTCAAATACCAATTTTTGTTCTTCTTGCATTTTTAATCTTTGCATTGATATATACTCCATTTGCAGTGTGGGATAAATTGAAGAAATGAATTTTGAGAAAAAAGCTCCTTATCTAGCGTTAGCTTTGGTTGTTATGACTTTAGTCTTTAGTCAGATTGGAATATTTGATGAAAAATATAATTTGGACCTCAATTTATTGATTCAAGAATCAGAAAATGATGTCTTTCTGCAACTGAATGAGTATTCACTTTCTAAAACACCTCGACTGCAACTATCCGTGAGTAATTCTTCAGAGGTGAATCTTTCGGAAGATGTAACTATTTTTGTTGATATTTATCGATCAAAAGGCGATCAAGGCGAAGCTGAAAAATGGAAAACATTTGATTGCCCACCAAATCCTGATGGATGTTTAGTTTATTTTTCGGATACATCTTTTCCATCTGAAAATAATCATATGACTTACTATGCAAAAGCATCGTTAAAGAATTCAGACGAAAAAAAGTTTATATCCAATAAGGTTAAAGCGATATTTAAAAAATAAATATTGTGTTTAAAATAAGTTACATATTTCTTATTTCATTTCTAATTTTAAGTTGTACGGAGGAAAGTGAGATGTTGAATCCATTCTATGAAGATTATAAAAATGAGTTCCAAGTACCTAATTTCAAAGCAATAAAAATAGACCATTATTTGCCAGCTTTTGATGAAGGTATTAAAGCTCATAATAAGGAAATAAAAAAAATTTCTAATAGCGATGAAAAGCCATCGTTTGAAAATACGATTGCTGAACTTGAAAGATCGGGAAAGTTGTTAACTAAAGTAACGATTGTTTTTTATAATTTATTGTCGACCGATACTAACGATGACTTAGATAAATTATCTGAAAAGATTGGCCCAAAACTTTCTGCTCACAGAGATTCTCTATTTCTTAATCAAGAAATATTTCAAAGACTTAAATCTATCAAAGAAAATGAATACTCTTCCTTAAACTCGGAGCAACAAAGATTAACTGATGAGATGATAAGAAGCTTTGAAATGAATGGTGCAAACCTATCCCAAGAAAGTAAAGAAAGGTTTATTGAAATAAATAAAAAACTAACTGAGCTCTCTATAAAGTTTGATCAGAATGTTTTAAAAGATACCAATAATTCTGAATTATTGGTAAGCGATGAAAAGGAACTTAGCGGTTTAACAGATGAAATCAAAGATCAAGCAAAACGTCTAGCTGAAAATAAAGGTTATTCATCCGGGTGGGTTTTTAATCCAACAAGAATTAGCATGTATCCCTTCTTAACAAGCTCTTCAAATAGAGATTTACGTGAGCAGCTTTATAAAATGTACACAAACAGAGGAAAAAATTCTAATGAGTTTAATAATGAGGACATAGTCCGAAGAATGGCTAATTTAAGGTTAGAGAAAGCTCAACTGATGGGTTTTACAAATCACGCGGAACTTTCGTTGCAGAAAACCATGGCAAAATCTTCAAACGGAGTAAATGCTCTTCTTAATCAAGTTTGGGAGCCTGCCAAAGCGATGGCTCAACAAGAGATCAATGATATGCAAGAACTTATTCAAGAGGAAGGTAATAATTTTGCTCTTCGAGCATGGGATTGGATGTACTATTCTGAAAAAGTTAGAAAAAGAAAATATGACTTTGATTCAGCAGAAGTTCAACCTTATCTTGAGATGGATTCAATTAGAGATTCTGCCTTTGAGCTCGCTAACAGACTCTTTGGTATAAAGTTTGTTCAGAAAAATGATATTCCTAAATATCACCCAGATGTGGATACCTTTGAAGTACTTGATAAAAATGATGAACATCTAGGGGTTTTTCTAACAGATTATTTTGCCAGACCATCTAAGCAAGGCGGAGCTTGGATGAATACTTTTAGGGATCAAAGTAATTTCGATGGAAGAGTAAGGCCTATAGTATTGAATGTCTGTAATTTTGCGAAACCAAATGACGGTGAAAAAGCTTTTTTGACATTTGAGCATGCTGAAACTCTTTTTCACGAATTTGGTCATGCTTTGCATGGTCTCCTTTCAGATGTGGATTACCCTTACTTATCCGGAACAAGTGTGACTAGAGATTATGTCGAGTTTCCATCTCAACTTATGGAAAACTGGATAAGACATTCTGATTTTTTAGCAGAGTTTGCAAAACATTTTGAAACCGGCAAACCTATTCCAAAAGAATTATTAGAAAAAATGTCAGCTGCTGGAACTTTTAATCAAGGATTTGCTACCACTGAATACATGATAGCTTCAATGCTGGATCTTGCGTGGCATACAATAGAATCACCCGTTGAGAACACAGAAAAATTTGAACAAACTCTTTTCAAAGAAATAGGCAAGCCAGTTGAAATAGATAGCAGATACGGAAGTACCTATTTTGGTCATATTTTTGCTGGAGGTTATGCTGCTGGATACTACAGTTACATGTGGTCCGAGGTTCTTGATTCACATGCTTTTGAAATCTTTGATAAGGAAGGTTTGTATGACAGGGAATATGCTGAAAAACTGGAAGATTTTGTTTATAGTTCAGGTAACTCAGTGGATTTAATGAATCAATATGAAAAATTCAGAGGTGAGGAACCAAACGTGAATTCCTTGCTTAGAAAACGCGGGTTGAATTAATAGTTAAGGGGGAGAAAATGGAGAATTTATATTGGAAATTTCATGGAATATTTGAAGATATTTATTACTACGTAACTGCCCTTCCGCGTTTCATTCTTTATTGGGGTGAAAAATCTCCTCTCAATCTTTATACATTCGTTAAATGGAATATTAAGAAATATCCAAATGAGAAAGCTTTCCTTTTCAAAGATGAAGTTCTCACTTGGAAACAAGCTTCAGACAAAATTGATTGTTATTCTGGGGTAATAAGGTCTTTAGGCTTGAACAAAGGAGATTCTTTTGCTCTTTTGATGGATAACCGAATTGAATATCTTTTATTAATCTTAGCTGCTGTTAAATCAGGGACAATTGCAGCTTTGCTCAACACTACGGTAAAGGGTGAAGGTTTAAAACATGTTTTGAATGTTGCAAATGCAAAAGCTATATTCATAGGTGCATCTCATCTTGAGAAATTTAATTCTTCGCTCACCGATGAAGAAAGGCAAAATTTAATTGTCGTTGGTATAGATGATCAAGAGAAGGTTCCGTCTGACATTCAAAATTTTACTAACTTAGAAGAAGATTCTATTCCTTGTGATGAAGTAACTACCTCTTTCAAAGAAGCTTGCATGTATATGTATACATCCGGTACAACTGGCTTACCCAAAGCTGCTCTAATAACTAATGAAAGAGCTGTTCGAATGACTTATTTTGGTCAATTTTTAGGTTTTAACTTCAAGCAAAGCGATATTCTCTATAATACCTTGCCACTCTATCACGCTACAGGTCTTCTATATTGTTGGGCAGCTTCATTAAGAGCCGGGAATGCTATTGTCATCAAGGAAAAGTTTTCTGCCTCAGATTTTTGGTCGGATATCCAGAAATATGAAGCAACGATTTTTCCTTATGTGGGTGAGCTTTGCAGATACCTTTTGAACTCTAAAGAAGTACCAGAAGAAAAAGGCCATAAAATAAGAAGGATTTCAGGAAATGGGTTAAGACCTGATATCTGGGAAAAATTCCAAGAAAGATTTCAGATCCCTGAAATCAGAGAAATCTACGGTGCTACTGAAGGAGTAACTGGATTCATTAATAGAGCTGGTAGACCAGGTATGATCGGCAGACACAGATCAGCTGATAAGATCGTAAAATGTGATCTAGAAAGCGGAGAAATAATAAGAAATACAGATGGTCTCTGTGAGAAGGTTAACATAGGAGAAACTGGCCTTTACATAAGTGAAATTTCTAAATTAGCTTCTTTTGATGGCTACCTAGATTCACAAGCTTCTCAAAAGAAAATTCTTACAGATTGCTTTAAAGATGGTGATAGGTATTTTAATAGTGGAGATCTATTAACTCTTCATGAAAATAATTGGTTATCTTTTGCGGATAGAGTTGGTGATACCTTTAGATGGAAAGGAGAGAACGTATCTACAATGGAAGTTGCAGCAATAGTCAACAAAGCTGAAGGTGTTCTAGATGCGAATGTTTATGGAGTCCAGGTTGATAATACCGAGGGACGAGCTGGAATGGCTCAAATGAATGTCAGCAATAGCTTTAGCTTAAATTCTTTTGCAGACCATGTTGAAAAGAATCTTAACGGTTTTCAAAAACCTTACTTTTTGCGTTTAACAAAAGAAATGCAAACAACAGGTACTTTTAAGCATCAAAAGGAAGACTTAAAAAAATTAGGTTTTGATCCCACAAAATCTCAAGATCCAGTGTATTTTTTAAACGGTGACAAGTACGAAGAGATTAACGAGGAATTATACAAAGGCATCCAGTCAGGAAATGTAAGGTTTTAATGTTAAAAACCCTTTTGCATCTTTTTAATAAGTCGACCATAGCTGCTCCAGTTCGCAACCGTAATATGATGGGGTTTGCTGATGAGCAAGCTTTTCTCGATCAAAGAAAAAATGCCGAAGAAAAAAGAATTGAAGAAAATCGTCCACATCAAGTTCTATACTTTCATAAAGTAGATGATCCCTATTCATACTTAACTGCATCGTATGCAGGAGAAATTTCTAAAAGATTTAATGTTGAATTTACCCCGGTGTTAGTAGGCGATGACGTCTCAGAGACTGTTCATGAGCCAAGCATGTACGACATTCATTGTTTGAACGATGCTAAAAGAATTGGGCCTTACTACAACGTTCATTATTCGAAAGATACATACCCAAATAATGCTTTAGTAAAAAAAGCGAATTCCTTGCTAATTAGTACCAATAAAGAACAATTCATCCACGATGCATTAGAACTTGCTGAAGTGATTTGGGGAAATAAAAGTGAATTATCTGGAGATATTTCAAAAAATGAATTAGCGGACACAGAGATTCAAAAAGTCCTTAATGAAGGAAATAAGTTGAGAGATAAGGCAGGATATTATTTTGGATCTGCGTTTCATTATGAGGGAGAAAATTATTGGGGACTCGATAGGCTTAATCACTTAGAGGATAGGCTTACCGAACTTAAATTAAACAAAGAAAATTTTAACGATTATATTATTTCTCCTGCATTCAAAGCTCCTGAAGGTTTTTCTTCTGAAAAAAAGCTTAATTTACATTTTTTTCCATCACTGAATAGTCCTTATACATTCGTGAGCATCGATAGAACAAGAGAATTTGCATCTAAATATAATTTGAATCTCATTACGCGCCCTGTTCTTCCCATGCTGATGAGAGAAATGAAAATACCTTTATATAAAGCTAAATACATAATTTCCGATGCAGCCAGAGAAGGCAGAAGATATTCGCAAGAAATTGATAAAATATATTCGCCTCTAGGTCAGCCAGCCAGAAGAGCTTATTCTCTTTTCCCAATTATCGATTCTTTAGGCAAAGGTTTTGAATATATAGCTTTGTTGATGGATGCTTCCTTTAATCAAGGAATAAATATAGGTGAGATAGATAAATTGAAAGTTATAGTTGATAAATTAGACATTAATTGGGATGAGCTGGAATCTCATTTGGATTCAGAAGAATGGAAAAAAGTTTTATCAGATAATCTGAGTGATATGTATTCAGGTAACTGTTGGGGAGTGCCTAGTTATAAATTAACCGATGATGATGACGCAAATCCTTTTTATGTTTGGGGTCAAGATAGAATTTGGCTTCTAAAAGAAGAAGCTTATAAACGTCTTTCTTAAAGTAGTGCCTAAAGAAATCAAAAAGTCTAAGAAAAATCCAGTAGCAAAAAATCTCCATAAATTTAATAAACCAAAGGTTTTTAAAGATAAAAGTAAATACAATAGAAAAAAAACTATCAAGGAAGATGAATCTGCACAATGACATTTTAGAAAGCATAGGAAACACTCCTATGGTAAAGGTAAACAACATTGATACTGGCAAATGTGACTTGTTGTTAAAGTTAGAGAACCTTAATCCTGGAGGATCAATAAAGGATAGAGTTGGTAAAAGCATAATAAACTCTGCTGAAGAAAATGGTCTCTTAAAACCTGGTGGAACGATTATTGAATGCACCGCGGGGAATACGGGTTTGGGATTAGCACTTCCTGCTATTCTTAAAGGATATAAATTGATTTTAGTTATTCCAGATAAAATGAGTGAAGAAAAATTAGCCCATTTGAGAGCAATGGGAATTGAGATCATTCTAACTCGCTCAGATGTTCAAAAAGGAGATCCAGAATATTACACTGAAGTTGCAGCTAAATTAGTTGAAGATACTCCAAATTCTTTTTTTGCAAATCAATTTTCCAATCCTGCAAATCCATATGTTCACGAAACCACAACTGGTCCTGAAATATGGGATCAAACAGATCATAAAATAGATGCATTTGTTGCTGGTGTTGGAACAGGAGGAACTATCAGTGGAATTGGAAGATTTTTAAAAAGTCAAAATCCGGAGATTGAAATTATTGTTGCTGATCCTGAAGGTTCAGTAGTTGCAGATGCTGTAAATGAAGGAGCTTTTGAATATACTGGAGGACAATGGCTTGTAGAAGGAATAGGCGAGGATTACATTCCAGATAACCTAGATTTAAGTGTCATTGATGAAGGAATTTATGTTTCAGATAAGGATGCGTTTGAAATGGTTAATCTCCTATTAAAAAAGGAAGGTATACTAGCCGGCTCCTCTTGCGGGACTTTAGTAAAAGCTGCTGTAGATTATTGCAAAAGACAGAAAAGTCATAAAACTGTAGTTTCTTTGATTTGCGACACTGGAAATAAATATTTATCTAAAGCTTTTAATGAAGTTTGGTTGAATGAGAATTTATAATGAAAAATAAAGATTTAGATTTTGAGACAAAAGCCATTCATGTTGGACAGGATCCTGATCCTGTAACAGGAGCAGTGATACCTCCGATTTATACCACCTCTACTTATGCTCAGGAGAGTCCAGGAGAACATAAAGGATATGATTACTCTCGAACATCCAATCCAACTCGTCATGCTTTCGAGGTTTGTGTTGCCAGCTTAGAAGAAGGAGAAAAGGCCCATGCCTTCTCTTCTGGTGTTGCTGCAATTTCAGCCTGTGTGGAATTATTACAACCCGGTGATCATATCATTGCAATGGATGATCTTTACGGTGGAACGGTAAGACTCTTCAATGAAATTAAAAGTATTTCTCAGGGTATCGAAATTTCTTATGTTGATATGTCGAAGGATGAAAATATAGAAGCGTCGATTAAGCCTAATACAAAAATGCTTTTTGCAGAGACTCCTACTAATCCTCTTCTAAAAGTAATAGATCTTGAAAAGCTAGCAGATTTGGCAAGTTCTAAAAATATCATAACTGTCGCTGATAATACTTTTTGCTCACCCTACATACAAAGACCTCTCACAAAAGGTTTCGATTATGTTATCCACTCGGCAACAAAATACTTATGCGGCCATTCAGATGTGATTATGGGTGTTTTGGTGATGAAAGATGCTGATACAGATAATTCCAAAAGAATTTCAAATATTCATAACTCCTTAGGTCCTATAAGCAGTCCTTTTGATAGTTACTTAGCTTTAAGAAGTCTTAAAACTCTTGCCCTTAGAATGGAAAGACATTCTGAAAATGCTAAAAAAATTGCAGAATTTCTAGATTCCCATCCTAAAATTTCGAAAGTTATTTACCCTGGATTAGAGAGTCATCCTCAGCATTCAGTTGCAAAAAAACAGATGGATTTTTTCGGGGGCATGATTTCTGCAGAGATTAAAGATGGATTGATAGCTTCAAAAAACTTCTTAGAAAAGACATCTCTTTTTACCCTTGCTGAAAGCCTCGGCGGAGTTGAGAGTTTAATTGAACACCCTGCTCTGATGACCCATGCATCGATATCAAAAGAAGTAAGAGATCAGATAGGTATCACCGATGGACTGGTTAGATTATCAGTTGGGATTGAATCAGCAGATGATCTAATAAACGATTTAGATAGAGCTTTAAATTAATCAAAGACAACAGTTTTTTTACCGTTTATAAAAACCTTTCCTTCCAAATGCTTTTTCACAGCTCTTGTTAGAGTTATGGACTCAATGTCCTGACCTATAAGTTCAAGTTCATCTGGATGTTGGGAATGATCTACTCTCTCGACAGTTTGTTCAATAATTGGGCCAGCATCTAGTTCTTCCGTAATGTAATGTGCAGTTGCGCCCATTATTTTTACTCCCTTTTCATAGGCTTGTTTGTAGGGTTTTGCACCTTTAAAGCTTGGTAAAAAAGAGTGATGAATATTAATTACTTTACCTGAATGCTTAGAGCAGAAATTAGCAGAAAAAATCTGCATATATCTAGCCAAAATCATTAGATCAATTTTCTTACTTCGAATTAACTCCTCAATTTGAGCTTCAGCCTCTTTTCTAATTTGTGAATTATTTGGAATGAAAAAAAAAGGAACTGAGTAATTGCTTGCTATGGATTTCATATCTTCATGATTAGAAACAATCCCACACAAATTCATTCTCAATGAATTAATGCTGTTCTTATAAAGTAAATCTTGTAAGCAATGGCCGTATTTAGATACAAAAATTAAAGTATTTGGCGATTTTGATTCTTTTTCCAAAGTCCACTCCATTCTCAGATCACTGCATGCGTTGTTAAAAGCATCTGAAAAAACTGAGGATTTAATTTCCCCTTCACTCGAGAAAATTTTTAATCTCATAAAGTAATTTTTTGTATCTGGATCACTAAAAAAAGAGGAGTCCATAATAAAGATACTCATATCATTCAGAGATGATGAAACTTTAGCAACAATGCCATAAGCATCGGGGCATTTAATTCTTAATATATACGTAATATCTTTCATTGCTCTTGCAGTCGCATAATATAAAGCAAAAATAATACAAATAAAGGTTAAATCTAATTAGAATATTAATAATAGAAAAAGGAGTTTTATATGAATCTTGAATATGGACCAGAATATGATGATTTTAGAGATGAAGTTATAAATTTTTGTAAGGAATACAAAGGTATTTCTTTCGATAGCTCATCCGGTAAAAAAAGTATCTCAAGATCCGATTGGCAAAAAGTACTAATAGATAAAGGCTTTATTGCTAGAGCTATCCCAGAAGAATACGGAGGCTTTGGAGGCGAAACGGACATAATTAAAAGCAGAATTATTGCAACTGAATTTTCAAAAGCAAAGATTCCAGGCGGTATGGGTGGTCAAGGAATAGATATGTTAGTTCCTACCCTTTTAGAATGGGGTACCGAAGAGCAGAAACAACAGTATATTCAACCTACCTTGCATGGGGAGATGATTTGGTGTCAGGGATATTCTGAACCTAACGCTGGTTCAGACTTAGCTAGCTTGCAAACCAAAGGTGAACTTAAAGACGGAAATTGGGTAATAAATGGACAAAAAATTTGGACTAGCACGGCACAATACTCACAAATGATGTTTTGCTTAGTTAGAACTGAACCTCAGGCTCCAAAGCATTCAGGCATAAGCTTTATATTAATTCCCATGGATACTCCTGGAATTGAGATCAGGCCATTAGTAGATATGACCCTTGATGCTGGATTCAATGAAGTTTTCTTCACTGACGTTACAGTCCCCGAAGAGAATATCGTAGGTAAGAGAGGAGACGGTTGGTCAGTTGCAAATTCTGTTTTAGGGCATGAACGAGGATCTTTAGCCGATCCTAATGCAACAATGAATAGATTGAATACCCTGATCAACATGATGAAAGAAGAGACTATTGATGGAAGAAGATTGATAGATATTCCTTCATATAGAGATCGTCTGATGCAAGTTCAAGGTAAAGTTATGGCTAGTCAGGCTCACTCCTTAAGACTACTCTCCTCAAAAATTAATCCTAGTCAAAATGTAAAATTAGGAGGAATGATACAAAAATTAGTTGGTACAGAGCTCAGACATGAATTAGAAGGTCTTGCAATTGATGTGCTTGGTGAAATTGGAACCTTGTATGAGGAAACGCCGAGATTGAAAGAAAATGGATCATTTCAATTTACTTACATGTATTTCCTTGGTCTTATAATTGGAGGAGGTACAAACCAAATACAAAAAAATATTATTTCTGAAAGAGGCCTAGGAATGCCCAAAGAACCAAAAGTGCAAGAGGCTTCATAATGTATTTCGGACTATCTGAAGAACAAACTCAGTTCCAAGATTATGTAAAGAAATTTCTGTTAGATAACGTATCTGTAGATGAAATTCGAAAAATAGCCAATGGCGATGACAGTAAACTTCATGATGATATCAAGTCAGGCTTAATGAATCTTGGGTTAAGCAGTTTATTGGTTCCTGAAAATTATGGTGGCTTGGGTGGAGATCTATTGTCTGCAGTATCAATAGCACAAGGACTGGGGACTGGAGTAGGACCTATATCTTTTGCAGGATCTTACGTTATGGCTCCTATTGCCCTTAATTTAGGTGGAAGTGATGCTCAAAAAGATAAATACCTATCAAAAGTTGCTTCAAATGAAATTAAATTTGGTGTTGGACTAAGTGAATACGTCGCGGCAAGAGAAGATTCGGGCATAGAATTGAATAAAGATAAAGCATCAGGTAAAGCGCTTTTTGTAATAGATGGAGACGGAGCAGATTTCTTTATCCTATCGGATAAAGGTGGAACCATGTTTATCGTTGATAAAAATGAGGAAGGACTTGAAATAATTCAACTGACCACCGTTGATAAAACCAGATTATATTTAGAGCTTAATCTTAAAAATGTAAATGCTGAGGTTCTACAAGAAACTATAAACAATCCTATTGTGATTCAAAAGGTAATAGATGCAGGCAGAATAATACTATCAGCAGACTCACTTGGAGCCTCTGAAACAATGATTGAGAAAGCGGTTTCTTATGCAAAAGAAAGAAAACAATTCAATCGTGTAATAGGATCATTTCAAGCTGTAAAACATATGTGTGCAGAGATGGCAGCAGATTTAGAACCTTGTTACGCAATGCTTTGGCAAGCAGCTCATTCTTTTGATCATGATCCAGATGAGGCTCGCTTGCAGGCTTGTCAGGCCAAATCTCATATAGCCGAGGTAGCAAAAATGGTTTCAAAAAAATCAACAGAGGTTCATGGAGGCATGGGATTTACTGATCTCTTAGGTTTGCATTATTGGTTTAAAAGAATTGGAGTGAACAGACAAATTCTTGGCGGTCCAGAACTTGTTCGAGAAGAAGCTGCAGAATTACAAGGCTTTAATCAGTAATAATCAGATTGAATAAGCCTGTTTAGCGCAATCGTAAAATAAGCTGCTTTTTTCATCTTCGCTAAAGTTTTCTGATATTTTCTTGAAAAAATTCCATAAGACATGATAAGAAATAGATTGCTTGTCGACCGGGAAATTGCTTTCAAACATACATCTAGAAGGCTCAAAAGATTCTAAACACTCTAAGTAGTAACGTCTTTGTTTATCTATCATTTGGTCCGATGTTGCTGGCGTTTCTTGCTCGTGAAATTTAAAGCCATTTACAGGCATAGCAAGACCACCAAGCTTTGCCAAAACATTAGGTCTTTTGGAAAGCTCTTTGATGTCCTTACGCCATATTTTAAAAATATCATCTTGCTTACCCTCGTAAGGTCCTATTCCTATTGGTCCGCTAAAATGATTGAGAATGATTGTTAGGTTTTCATTTCTATCTGCAATTTCTGCAACCTGATTAATCTGATGATGATATTGCCACGCTTCAAAAACTAGACCTTTTTCGCCCAGAATCTTCAGAGACTGATTAAAAATATCACTTAAGTACATATCTTTTGGTGGACTATGGTGAGAATTTCGCATATTTTCATGTGGATCCCAACCGCCTGCATGACGAATACCTTTGAACAAAGATTCTCCGTGAAGAAAATGTAAATCTAAAACTTCATTAATACCTTCTCCCAAAGTCATATCAACGTGAGAGACTATTCCGGATATTTGTGATTTGGATGGTACTTTTTTTGCCTCATCAGCAATTTTTTTTACAAAAATTGTTTCCCCAATAGGTTTTAAATGATCGGGTCCAGAAGTAAGAAATTCTTGAGTGCACTCAATGAATACTGTGTGCTTTATATTATGTCCTGACGAAGTATCAGCCCAAAGATCTTCCAATAGATACTTGGTTTCTCCAGGCCATAAATGATGATGAGGATCTATTATTGGCCTTTCAGCATCTATAATCTCTTCTGAATGTTGATTCAGCCATTCCAAATGGCGATCAAGCGGATTGCTCATTAGCTAGTCAAAAACTCTTGCCTTTTTTCATGAAGAATAGGTTCTGTATATCCACTGGGCTGAATTCTTCCTTTGATTACTAGGTCGCATGCGGCTTTAAATGCCACTCCATCAAAACTAGGTGCCATGTTCACATATTCTGGGTCACCTGCATTTTGCTCATCAACTACTAGCGCCATTTTTTTCATAGTCTCTAGAACTTGTTCTTCTGAACATAGTCCGTGATGAAGCCAATTTGCCATGTGTTGGCTCGATATTCTGCAAGTCGCTCTATCCTCCATAAGACCTATATTATTGATGTCAGGGACTTTAGAGCACCCAATACCTTGATCAATCCATCTGACGACATAACCTAAAATTCCTTGAGCGTTATTATCTAATTCAGCTTGAATTTCATCAGCTGAAAGTAATGATGCATCCTTTAATAGTGGAATCGTTAAAATGTCATCAAGACTTGCCCTGTTTCTTTTTAATAGATCTGATTGTTCTGAGGAGACACTTATTTCATGATAATGCATCGCATGCAAGGTAGCTGCTGTGGGAGAAGGCACCCATGCACAATTCGCTCCTGCTTTTGGGTGCATGGTTTTAGTATTGAACATATCTAACATCATGTCAGGCATTGGCCACATTCCTTTTCCGATTTGAGCTTTTCCTTTGAATCCAGATGCTAAACCATTGTCTACATTCCAGTCTTCATAAGATAAAATCCATGGTTGCTGCTTCATTTCTGCTTTTCTTATCATGGGACCAGCTTCCATGCTTGTATGTATCTCATCTCCAGTTCTATCTAAAAACCCGGTATTAATAAAAATAACTCTTTCTTTTGCAACTCTAATGCATTCTCTTAAATTAACCGTTGTTCTCCTCTCTTCATCCATTATCCCTACCTTAGCGGTATTTTTTTCTAACCCAAGAGCTTTCTCAACGTCAGAAAAGAGATCGCATGTGAATTGAACTTCATCGGGGCCGTGCATCTTTGGTTTTACGATATATATACTACCAGTCTTAGAATTTTGAACAGAACCAGTTTGATCTATATCGTGTTTTCCTATAGCGATTGTAAACATTGCATCAATTATTCCTTCTGGTATTTCTTTGCCATCAAGGAGAATCGCTGGATTAGTCATCAAGTGGCCAACGTTTCTAACGAGCATTAGGCTTCTAGCCGAAAGCTGCATAGTTTTTCCATCGGGAGAAAAAAAGGATAAATCTTCATTTAAACTTCTAGTAAGAGTTGAGCCGCTTTTTTCAAAAGTCTCTGATAGATTTCCTTTCATTAAACCAAGCCAATTTTTATAGGCATCGGCTTTATCGTCACCATTTACTGCGGCTACTGAATCTTCAAGATCTTGAATAGTAGTTACCGCAGATTCTAGAAAAACATCCTTTATTCCAGCAGGATCTGTGGAACCAACTGAATCATTTCTATCAATTTTAATTTCTACATGTAAGTCATTGTTTTTCAAAAGAATACTTTCAGGATTTGTTTCATCGCCCTTAAAACCTACAAATGCTGAATCATTTTTTAGAGAAGTTTTGGATTGATCAGATAAAGAAATTTTTAGACTTCCATTAGATATCTGAAATGAAACAACATCTTGATATTTCCCTTCAGCTAATGGCAAGTAGTCATTGAGAAAATTTTTTGAAAAATCGATGACTTTATCACCTCTGATGGGGTTATAAGCACCTCCTCTGTCGGCTCCACCATCTTCAGAAATCATGTCTGTTCCGTAAAGGGCATCATACAAACTGCCCCATCTTGCATTTGCAGCATTCAAAGAAAATCGTGCATTCATAACAGGAACTACTAATTGCGGACCTGCTATTTCAGCAATTTCTGCATCTACATTAGCCGTAGAAATTTCAAAATCAGGACCTTCATCTACCAAATAGCCTATTTCCTTTAAAAAGGATTTATAAGCATCAAAATCAAAATCTTTATTAGCCAAATGCCATTCATCAATTTTAGTTTGTAGTTCTTTTCTTTTTTCTAGTAGCTCCTCATTAATAGGGATATATTTCTCTGCAATTCTTTCAAAATCTTGCCAAAATTTTGTCGTATCCAAATTTAGATCAGGAGCAATTTCTTGCTCTAATAATGCATGCAATGAAGTGCTTATGCTTAATTTACCCACGTTAACTCTTTCAGTCATATGCTCCTCTTTTTTTAATAGAAAAATTTCAGATTGTATTTTTTTACAATAAAATGTGCCTGTATGAATTTAATTGAATTTACACAAAAATTATTACGAATACAATCAATTACTCCTAGAGATAATGGTTGTTTTGATTTAATTGAACCAGAATTAAAGGATATGGGTTTCTTAACTAAAAGAATCAATTACTTGAACGTTGAAAACCTATATGCAGAAATTGGCTCTGGTAAGAATTTTTGTTTTCTTGGACATACTGATGTAGTTCCTACTGGGCCAGTTGAATCATGGTCATGCGATCCATTCGCAGCAGAAGTTAAAGGAAATGTGATTACTGCAAGAGGTGCTGCAGATATGAAAAGTAGTATCTCTGCTTTTTTATTTGCCCTTAAAGATATTGATCTTACTAAAAATAGAAAAAAATTATCCATATTACTTACCTCCAATGAAGAAGGAGATGCTAAAGATGGTACTATTGAAAAAGTCTTAGAAGATTTAAAACGATCTAATAATTCAATTAATTACTGTTTAGCCGGTGAGCCTTCTTCAAAAAATAAACTTGGAGATACAGTAAGAATTGGCAGGAGAGGATCTCTATCTGGATCATTAACAATAATTGGAAAACAAGGTCACGTAGCCTACCCTAGCGACGTCATAAACCCTATTATGATCTCTGGCGGGATCATAAAAGAACTTTCAGAAAAACAGTGGGATCAAGGAAATGAAAATTTTCCTCCAACATCCTTTCAGATATCTAATATAAATGCCGGCACAGGAGCTAAAAATGTTGTTCCGGGAGATTTAAAGATTGAATTTAACTTTAGATTCTCTCCAGAAATAACAGCAGATGAAATTAAAGTAGAGGTAATTGAAGTTATTGAGCTTCATATTAATAACTACAAATTAGACTGGGAGCTTAATGCGAAACCTTTCTATACCGACAAACCTTTTTTAAGAAATATTGTTACAAAATCAATTAAAAAGATTACCGGTATAAAAACTATTGAAGACACCGGCGGAGGCACATCCGATGGAAGATTCATGCACCCGCATGGAGCTGAAGTTGTTGAGTTAGGACCCATCAATGCCTCAATCCATAAAATTGATGAACATATAGATGTTAATCATTTGGAAATTCTGAAAAATATTTATAAAGATATTTTGACTAGCTACATTGATAGCTAATCCTTCCTTATTCACTTAAGGTATATATATCTAATTAATAGAATAAATATTTTATCTATAACCTAAAGATATATATTATGAGTGCATGAAAAACGCACCTTTCGAGAAAACTATTGGATTTACCGATCAAGAAAGTACTCATAAGCACCCATATGGTTTGAGTGACAGATCGGCATATTTAATAACCAGAGCATTAAGAATTGCTGCGGACCTTTTTTTTAGAAAAAGATATGGGCATAGAGCAGTTGTATTAGAGACTGTAGCTGCTGTCCCAGGAATGGTTGCTGGAATGCTCCATCATTTCAAGAGTCTGCGTAGCATGAAAGATGATGATGGTATCATTAAGGAACTATTAGACGAGGCTGAGAACGAGAGAATGCATCTCATGACCTTTATAGAAATTTCAAAACCTACTCTATTTGAGAGACTTCTTGTTTTATCTGCACAGATCGTTTTCGCAACTTTTTACTTTTTCCTATATGTTTTTTTTAGGGGAACAGCCCATCGAATGATAGGCTATTTTGAGGAAGAAGCAGTGACTTCTTACACAGAATTTCTAGACGAAATTGATAAAGGCACTATTGAAAACGTGGCAGCACCTAAGATTGCGATTGATTATTGGAAACTAGGAAATAACGCCACCCTCAGAGATGTTGTCGTGGCCGTGAGAAACGATGAAGCTGGTCATCGTGATAAGAACCACGAAATAGCTGATAATTTATTTTAATGGAGCGAGTAACGGGGTTCGAACCCGTGGCCTCGACCTTGGCAAGGTCGCGCTCTACCAGCTGAGCTATACTCGCGAAAGATATTTCAATTTACATATATAACACAGCCTTTTCAAGCTATATCATTAACTATTTAATTTCAGTTATTTAAATTGAAAATATAGTAGTTTTACTTATAATTAAATTTCCTAATTTTCATTATTAACCTTACTAATAATAGATGAGTAGCATTAAATTATTCAAATCAGCACAAGCTTTAATTAAGCATGAATCCTTTGGAAAAGCTTCCAAAAGTATTGGCCTTACTCAATCCGCACTGAGTCAAAACATAAAAAAATTAGAAAATCATTACGGAGTCAAATTCTTTCAAAGAGAGAATGGTAAAACTAAACCTACCGTGTACGGACAGATGCTACTTTCTCTTACAGATGAAATAGTTGATATTGAGGATAAGATAGTTAATCAAATAAGTTTGATAAATAATTCAGATGCAGGCTTATTGAAAATTGGTTTGGACCCTTACCTCTCTGGAACTATCCTCGAACCCATAATTTCTGAAATGATGGGAATATATCCAGATATTAAATATAGATTCTTTTATCTCTCAACCTATTCCGGCGTTGCTCAGCTAAAAGAAAATAAATTCGATATATTAATTAGTTTTGACGAACGTGAGTATCGACTAAACTCAAATAAAAATTTAGATACTTTGGATGTGATTCCTATAAAAATTAATCCACCAAAATTTTATGCCAGAGAAGATCATGAGATTTTTAATGAAAATGAAATATCAATCGAAAAGATTTTTGATCACAATATTTATACAACGCTACCTCCAGCATGGTTTCACAATTTTTATGAGAAGGAAGTTGGGGAGGACATACCTTATTCTCATATTGTTGATAAAGTCTCTTTAGTTTCAGCTGATCAAAATCTACATTTGAGAATGGTAGAAAAAGGAAATGGCGTAGGAATTTTTTATGAATTCGATTTACTTAACTCAAAAGAGCTACTTAAAACAATCCCGATAAGAAATTATCCGGAAAAGCTCAATGCGATGATCGCTATAAATAAAAAGTGGGTAAAACCGCAAATAGCAAAAATTTTCTTAGAAATGGTTTCTGCTAGATTTAGCTAACCAAAAACTCACTTGAAATCATTGATAGCTAAATACAAATTCATTAAATGAAAATTAAAAAAATTGATGATTATCAGTCTTGGTATATTGAGTCTGAAGATACAGCATTAATTATTGACCCTTGGCTGGATAAGGTTATGCAACCTAAATCTAATTTCTTTATAAATCGTGCCAGAGAAGAAAACGCTCTCATCACTGATGAAATGATCTGTAAGGTAGCGTGTATATTGATAAGTGCTCCCTTTGAAGATCATTTTCATGAAGAAAGTTTGAAGAGATTTGATCAAAGCACGCTTATCTTAACCAGCAAACCTTCCGTTAAAAAATTGAAAAAACTTGGATTTAATAATATTGAAACGTTAAGAGCTGGGGCTGAAAAAAATATAGGCGATCTTTTGATCAGAGCGCATGACGCTGGCTTTCCATATAATTATCTTTGGACTTTTAGCTTCGAGATAATTCAAGGAGGTAAAGTTTTATATTTTGAAAGTCATGTTGATAAGCCTTCACGCATCAGACAAAAAGGTCTAAAGGCCGATTGTGCTATCTTAACAACCGAGGAAGTGAAAATTCTCGGCCTGTTGCCCCTATCAAATTCTTCAGAAGCTACTCTCAAAATATTAGAAGAACTAGAATGCAAAAATATAATGATCCAAGGTTCAGATCCTTCAGAAACAAAAGGTTTAATTAGTTATTTTTTAAAGATAGGTGAAGAGAATCTTGAGCTATTTTCAAATAATGGAATCAAAGCTTTTAAAGAAGCTGGTTCTGAGGTAACGATATAAAAAAAACCCCAGCAATACTGGGGTTTTTTTAGCTAACAAATGTTAAGCGTGGCTGGTGCTTGCTTCTTTATCTTTCATAGCAGCAGCCCATATTGCTAAACCGAAGGCAGCTTTGTTAATCAAATCTGCAAGGTTATAAACAATGTTAAGAGCATCTTCATTTAGTCCATCTCCGAAATAACCCCAAGCATATCCAATCGGGTAGATAGCCCACCCAATAGTCACGATCCACTTGATTGTATTAAAGGCTTGTTGACTAGCAGCATTACCACTACTCGCATTAGCCTTCGCAGTTTCACCAGCAAAAATTTCATAAATGATGTATAGCCAAGCAATCATTCCAACAATCCACCATACTACGACATCGCCTAAACCAGCTTCACCGATGAAACCACCGATAAGCATGACTAGGGAAGCAATAAGGAGTTTCCAGAAAACAGCTGAACTAATAGCAGTAACCGCAGCGATAATTAAATAAAATTCAATTATTTGTAGCGGTACAGTAATTAACCAGTCAATGTATCTGAAAACTGTTGGAGTCTCACCTGCGTAAATCCAGACACCTCTCATATAGAGGTAGTGCCAAAAAGCTACACCCGTAACCAAACCAGCAACCGTCAACGATGTTTTCCATTTTACTGGCACGTCTGATCTCTCTACAAAAAAGAAAACAGTCGAAGCTAACATTATTGCGGCAGCTAACCAAAACGATATACCTACGTAATCGTCAACAGCTAATATTTCTCCCATAATTCACCTATTTAAATAAGTTAAAATTTATATATAAATTAATATTTGTAGATTTTGCCAAAATAATTTATAAAAATCTAGTTAAGTGCATTCACCCATCTGCCAGATTTAAAGCGCAATGTAAATAAAATACCTTTAGCCAAGTAATCTGCTATCAGAGAAGCAAAAACAACTTCAACGGGCATATTGAGGACTAAAAACAAAGATGCGAATACCAATCTGAAGCAAATCAAGCCAATCATAGTGATGATTAAAGGTGATTTAGTATCGCCAGCGCCTCTTAAAGCTCCACCTAAAGAAAATTCTATCCCCATAAGCGGTTGGATGAGTGCAAAAATCCACAGAAAAATTACGGTCAACCTGATAACTTCTTGGTCGTCTATGAAATAACCAGAGATAGGTTTAGAAAATATAGCAATTATTATCCCAACAAGAGTCATTGAAAAGACAGTCAACCTTGCTGATTTCCATCCGCTCCTTCTTGCTTCAACAGGATTTTCTGCTCCTAAGTACTGTCCAGTTAAAGTAGCTCCAGCTATTGAGAAGCCGTGGCCTATCATAAAACTAATCATTAAAATATTTATAGCTACGTTGTATGCAGCAATAGGCTCGTTCCCGTAAATAGATATGATCCAGAAATAAGCAAGAAGACCAAAATTAAAAACAACCGATTCTATGCCTGCAGGTACTGAGATAACGATCAACTGCTTTAGTCTTTCAAAGGTATAGAACTTCATCGAGGGCATTGGAATGACGATCTTATTGCTTATCCAAATAGCGATAGACAAGATGGATCCTATTGTAAAAGAAATACCCCATGCATAGGCTGCTCCAATTACGCCCAGTGCCTCGAAGCCAAATTGACCATTCACCAGGGCTATTAAGAGAAACACATTAATAATATTTACAATTAGATTTATGATGAGAGGAGTTATCACATCTCCAGCTGCTCTCAGAGAAGCGCCAACTATAAACATAATTGCAAATCCTGGAACAAAAGATAAAGAGATTTGCAGGTAATCTACGGCTAATTTACGGCTTAGCTCATCGAGACCAAAAGCTCCTATTATTTCTTCTCCAAATACCCAAAAAATTAAGGCTGAAGACACACCAAAGAAAATAGCTACTATTGTTGACAGAAGCGTAACCTCTGCAGCTTCGTTGGGCTTATTAGCACCGATGGCTCGAGCTACTAAAGCATGTGTTCCTGTTGCTGTGGCCATGAGAACTGCCTGTAAAAAAAAGAAAATTCTTTGTCCTGTCCCTACAGCCGCCACTGCCTCAGTGCCCAATGCCCCAACTGCTTTAAGGGCAACAATGCTTACAAAAGCAAAAAGAATATTATTTAGTATTGATGGCCAAGCTAAACCCCATACGGAAAGTGTCTCAGGACTAGAAGGAGAATCTACAGCTTCTTCATGATCAAGTCTTTCATCGAGTTCTTTCAATTTTTATCCTTCTAGCCATTTAGATAGATAAAAAGAAAAATCTTCAGGATTTTTTGCTCTTGCCGTAGTCCAATCGGAAATGAATGGGGTATTCATCACGTTTTCTTCCTTGTCTATGATCAGCACCGTTGGAACTCCGTATAACTTCTCAATACCAAACCTCTTTGGAATATGAAGGTTTTTATCAAACCGGCCTACATCAATGTGCTCTACTACATAATTATCTTTTAGAAGAGCTTGAACCGAATTATTTTTGAGCATTCCTGCTAAAACCCTGCAGTCCGGACACCAATTCCCCCCCAGAATCAAAAGGAGTTTCTTTTTCGAAGTCAACTTGGAAAGAGCCTGAGTAATTAATAAATCAGCGTCTGCATTCTCATCGTAAGGTTTTCTTGGAACAACTATTGATTTAGGATTCTTTAAATAAAAGGAAGTTATTCCATCAGGAGTAACAACTTCAAGATTTTTTATTGGACTAACTTCTATTAACTTGCCGCTAGGACCATCTGTTAAAAGAATTAAGTTTCCATTTGGACTTTCTATCAAATTTCTAAAACGGAAATTAAGTTCTGTAAAAATATCTTCCTCTAAGATGTTATCTCTTGATAAATCAACTCGGGTGACTTTTTTTGCTTTTAAAGCTGAAATCAGGAGGGAATTTTTCCACTGAGGAAAAGCTTCACCTTTGTATTCAATCATCCCAGAAGGTGCAATCGATGGAACCCAATATTTGATAGGTTGCTCCATTCCCTCCATTTCAGTAAAAGGTGAAATGACAGCACCAGAATAATCTCTTCCATATGTAATGGCTGGCCATCCGTAATTTTTTCCAGGTTGAATTACATTAATCTCATCTCCACCAAAAGGTCCGTGTTCGTGTTCGATAATGTTGCCATTAGATGCAATGATTAAACCTTGAGGATTTCGATGACCATATGAATAAATTTCATTAAGAGCTTCATCGTTTGCAAAGAAAGGATTATCTTCAGGAATGGAACCATCCTGATTGATTCGAATCAGTTTTCCAAAGTGGTTATCTAAGTATTGTGCATCTTCTCTATGATCGAAACCGTCTCCACTCGAAATTAAAATAGTATCATCAGGTAAAAATAAAATTTTTGCTCCGTAATGGGCGCCGGTTTTTCTATTGGCGACAGCCCTAAAAATCTCGTTTACATCCTCTAGAGCAAAGTTTTCTTTATTTAAAATTGCTGATGAAATAGCAAGAGTATTAGTTCCGTTATTATTCAAAGATGTGAATGAAAAAAAAATTTTGTTATCTTCTTTGAACGATGGGCTTATTTTGATATCAGATAGGCCGCCTTGGCTACGATAATAAATTTCGGGCAAGCCACTTATTTCTTTAAACTCTCTGGATGAAATATTGAAATAATTGAGTTTCCCAATTTTTTCAGTAAATAAAATCTCATCGTCGGAAATGAAGTCTATCCCCCAAGGATGACTTAGATCGCTTAAAAGGGTTTTGGTTTCGTAATTTTCATCCTGCGAGAATGTCGTAAAAGAATTTATGAGAATAAAAAAATAAAATAATTTTTTGAGCATATTGAGGAATAAATATAAAATCGGATTCTCTCACAAAATACTTACTGAAAGTGAAAATCTTTTTTAAAAATTTGATCATATATCTAACATCTGTAGCTTTGCTTACGATTCTTATAGTTCCAATTACAAGTACATCAAACCTAATTTGGCTAAGTTCCATGGAGATGCCGGTTGGACTAAGCGAGGTTTTTTCAGTTTTACTTGCGGACCTTCTAAATCTCGGAATTATTTTATTTTTAATTCTTCTGCTGCCTTTCGGCTTAGGCCTAATTATCTCTAAATACACAATTAAATTTATCCCCTTGCCTGCCAATATTTGGTATTTCTTTATTTCGTCATTGATTATGTGGCTAGTATTGATAAGTACTGTTGAATTTCTTTATCAAACTGAAGTAATCGCAGGTAACAGAACTTCCCTGGGTACGTTTCTGCATGTCATGGCAGGAGGTATAGCAGGTAGTGTTTTTTATAATTTAAGATATAGAATGTTTGTATGAAGAATAAGTTTGTCATTAGATTGCTCTCATTAGTTCCTTGCATTTTACTTGGTCTTGTTGCTTATCAATGGTTTATTGACCCGAGTGGAACTGCTGCAGGCTTCGGAATTAGTTACGATGCTCTTTCAGATCAAGGAAAAAATTCAATTTACAGGGATTACATTGCCCTTTTTAGCGGCACTGCAGTCTTCTGCTTGTTCTCTTTTCTTAGTTTCAGAGCTTCTTGGTTGGTAGCCTGCGGCCTTATTTACTCAATCGCTCTTGGATTAAATATTTATCATGTCGTGTATCATGGAAGCGAAGTTACATCCCAATTATTTGTTGAAGTAGCACTTTCTGTTTGGATTCTCGGTACTGCCATTTTAATGAAAAATGCATCGACAAATAAGGTTGTGAAAGAGCCTAAAGTTGATACTGAATAGAAAAGTTATACGTTCTGCCGGTTGGATCATGCAACCTGGTGTCAAAACTAAAATCGGGCGCGTCGTATAATCTTGGCGCTGTTTTATTCAAAAAGTTAATGATCCCAAATTTTAAATCGAGTTTCCCTGTTTCTAATGAAAATGATCTAGTGATAGAGATATCATGGACTAAGAATTCATCAACTTCATTTGTGTATCCTAAGGATTTTGCATAATCGCTTATTACTCTTTCATTTGAATATCCAGAGACATACCTTGAAGCCCAATCAAGACTGTATTCATTATAATTCCAAGATAAGAAAATATTAATCTTATTTTTTGGTAAAGAATGGGTGTGCGCATCGTAATTGAATTTACCTACTCTATCTATCAATTCTTCCTTGTTATTATTCTCTTCAGGATGAGGAGTTAAGAAGTAAAATAATGTCGTGGATGAAACCTTAAAGTTTAAACTTCCGAATTTTTTGAATTCGTGAATTACGTTTACTGAAAAATCTAATCCGTTTATAAAAGATCTATCCTCGTTGATGTATGAGGCTGTAACGCCTGTAATCTCTCCAGATGAATTTCTGGAAATGCCAGGACTAAAAGGATTGTTTAATACCATTGCCTGAGCGCTTTCTGCCTCAATTCTGTCTTTGTAACGAAAATCAAAAAAATCAAAGCTGATTGACGAAGCATTTGATGGAAAAATCAAAAATCCTAAATTGGTATTTATTGACTTTGCTGGCTTAAGATTTGGATTTCCAATTTGGCCCTGTCTAACAAAAACACTTCCTGTAACGTCTCTGACGCTTCCAAGAACAATATCTGATCCATACATTTGAGCCATGGAGGGCATCGTAAATGAAGAACTTGAGGAAAATCTTAGAGCAAAGACATCGCTCGGTTGATATTTGATAGATATTTTTGGATCCAAAGATTCCTGGCTTGAGAAATTTTCATACCTTAAAGCAAATCTCAAATCTAGGTTATTTGAAAAAATTTGGTTGATTTCAACAAAGGCAGCTACTTTTGATCTACTTTGTGAAACATCCGTTCCTCCGCCCAGGAAAAATAGATCGGCCTGTTTAGTGATGCTGCCATTTGAATCAATTTCTATTCTACTTAAATCATTGTACTTGATATCTAAAACATCCTTTGCGATTTGAAAACCTGTCGAATAGTCTAGAGAATCCCTAGAAGATACAAATATTCCATCTATAGAGGAAAGAGCGCCTCCTTTTTCAGCAATTAAGTTGCCTTTTATATACTCTACTAACTCACTTGAGTTTGTGTCAGAAAATAAATTCCATAGCTTATCTTGAGTTACGCCCCCTTTTCCTTGGAGAGCATCCAAAAATCTTGAATTTATAATGTCGGGTCTAATAGCTAAATTATTATGAGAACTTTGCGAAACTGACAATTCAAAAAATTGACTGTTTTTAAAAGAAAACTTTAACGTATTAGTTATATGATATTGAGAAATATCTTTTGTTGAATTAGGCGATGGATAATTGGCTCCTAAAGGTCTACCTCTCCATTTGATTTCATTCTTGAATGGGCTACCTCCTTCGTTCGGCAATATGTTTCTTGAAATAAAAGGTAGTGCTGGATAAGAAGGAGATTGAGGATTATCTAAAACATCCACTTTGGCATAAATCAAAATTAATTCATTACTTTCAAGATAGGAATCTTCAATATTGGAAGTCAGATTTAAATATCCCTTATTATGTCTTTCTTTATTTATGATATTGAATCTCTCACCATAGGCAAACTTACAAAAGCCCCCTAGAATTAATCCTCCATTAATCTCACAGTTTGGATCAGGGATCTTTTCATTGGCATCATAGGAACCTTGGTAATCACCAGATAAAATTTCTTCAGATTCAGTTGTTATAAATGTTTTGCCAAAGGTACTTATTGAAAGATCTGCTATTCCATTGATTTCTTTTGCTGACAAAGGCGATCTAAAAAAACTTTCAAGTCCTACAACTAGATGATTTTTATCTTCTTTAACGCCATACAAAAATCCTAATTTGTTATCATTTTGTGAATAAGATTCAACAAATTGGTTATCAGTTCTAAAAAGAAATCCTTCAAAATCTTTATAAGTAAGAACATTAACAACGCCAGCGACAGCATCAGATCCATATAAAGAAGTTGCTCCCTCTTTAAAAATTTCAATTTTTTTAACGGCAATATCAGGAATTATATTTGCATCAATGTATCCCTCACCCTCTCGTGAAGGTGTTCCTGAAAAGGTTTGTCTCTTTGTATTAATTAAAAGAAGAGTCGAAGCATGACCCAGCCCCCTCAAGGTGATCGATGACAGTCCTTGATCTTCACCATCCATGGCATTAGTTTGAAAATGAGATCCTGAAACAGAAGGAACATATCTTGAAATCTCAGCCAAGCTAATGGTATTGAGTTTACGATAATCATCTATAGAAAAAATTTCAATTGGACTTAAATCGGAATCAGAATTATTTATATACGACCCTGTAACTATTACTTCTTCCTCAGCGAATAAGAATTGAGAAAAAATAAAAGCAATAGAAAACAGAATTTTCATGAAATTTTAAGGGTTAAAGATAGATCTATTATTTTATTTTATAGAATCATTTACTAGATCTTTTGGATCAGGGATTTCAGAAAATCTATCTTTAGAATTGGAAAACATATTTTCTGGAGATACAGATTCAAACCTTGCTTCATTATCATAAGGATCAGAATAAAAACCTAGAACATAACCGCCCTTTGAATATCCTATTAAAGATTTTAATTCTGAGCTCAAATCTTTAGCTATATCTGGTGGACAAGATAGATATTGATTTTCCTGCTGCCTTATCCAATTAACTGCATAGTGGAGAAACACTCCGGTTCTTGTGATATTTTTTGTAGTATTTTCTCCTCCACCATGTAGCACAGTTCCTGTGTATATTAATACAGAGCCTGCATCCATTTCAGCAAAAGCAATTTCTTTTTCAAGCGGCTGTCTGTTTTTATCCCATTTATGAGAGCCTGGAACTATTTGTGTAGCTCCATTTGCTTTTGTAAATTCGTTTATTGCCCATATAGTGCTTAAAAGAGGCTCTACTTTTCTGGGTAAATATCCGCCCCATATTCCCCTATCCCTGTGAAGTATTTGTGAAGATTCACCAGGCCCAATACTCACCGCAGATGTAAAGTGTAATTGATAGCCATCACAATACGGTTTTAGGTATTGAGTGGCAGTTTCATTGATTAATTTGTTTAAAGCTAATTCCCTGCATTTTTTTGACCGCGCAATGAGGGCCCCTATCCTATTAGTTTTAAAACCTGTGAACTCATCACGACCTAGATTGTCACTCGACAAGAAAGGATTTAACTCTTCATTGAGCTCAACTAGAAAATCAAAATTAACAACATTATCAATGATAACCCCTGCATCTCTTTCAAGCACTTCTAGAATACTATCGACAGATGAAGTTGATGGAAGATGTTTTAATTCAGCCATTTTTTGAATTCTACCTTAAATTTATCCAACAAAAAAAAGGGAGGTTAAAAAACCTCCCTTTAGTTCATAACTTTCAGTTATGCAGCAGTCTTGACACCACGGTAAATACCAGGTGTTTTTGACGACTTTTTGACAACGTTTGCGTTGTGCTTAGTTCCTCTGTAGTTTAAGTCAGAAGCCTTTTCAGACTTTGATTTAACATCAGCAGAAACTTCAACGCCTCTATAGTAAGTAGTCATATCGTTCCTCCAGTTTTCGTTTCAAACGTACATATACCAATCGGTATACACCCTTATCAACGCGTTCCTTCGGTAGATATTCGGTCTCGTTCCCAATTTCTTGGTACTTGCTTACCTTTCTTTAAGATCAAAGAAAGAGGTTTTCCTATCTCCCTACTTCCGTTTAATAAACTTAATGAAGTTTACTAAATGAACGTATGACGATTATACCATTTTTTTAAAAAAATAAAAAAAAACAGGCGAGATAAAATCTCGCCTGTTTGCGGGAGGAAAAAATAAACTTAGTCGAACTCTGGGTAAGCCTCTACTCCAATTTCAGTAGAATCAAGACCTGCCGCTTGTTCTTCATCAGTTGCTCTTATTGCTAAGAACATATTGATGATGTAGATAACTATTAAGCTAGCAACATAAGTGAATCCTGCGATAGCAAGAACTCCGTAAAACTGCCATAGGAATGAAGCATCCGAAGTGAATGGAACAACCATTACTCCGTAAATACCTACTGTACCGTGAGCAGAAATAGCACCAACTGGATCATCCATTTTTAAGGTTTTCTCAAAGAACAATATTGAGAAGTAGACTAGGACACCACCGATTGCACCGATGATTACTGCCTCACCACCTGTAGGTGCACTCGGACCTGCAGTAATAGCTACTAATCCAGCAATGGCTCCGTTTATGGCCATTGTGACATCCGATTTGCCAGTTAGAACAAGGCTTGTGAGTAATGCGGCAACAACACCACCTGCTGCAGACATGTTTGTATTCATGAATACTTGACTCACTGCGATTGCACTTGATTCATCACTGATGATCAATTCTGACCCACCGTTGAATCCAAACCAACCTAACCAGAGTATCCATGCTCCTAATGCAGCGATCGGAATATTTGAGCCTGGCATCGCATTGACTGAACCGTCCATACCGTACTTTCCTTTTCTAGGACCGAGAACTGTGACTAAAGCTAAAGCTGCAGCCGCTCCACATAAGTGAACTGTTCCTGAACCTGCGTAGTCTGAATAACCTCCAGAGCTTAAGAAACCGCCGCCCCAATTCCAGTAACCTTGAATAGGGTAAATGAAACCAGTAAGGATAATAGCGAACAAGAAGAATGGTAAAAGTTTCATTCTTCCAGCTACTGCTCCTGAAACAATAGACATAGCTGTTGCAACAAAGACTACTTGGAAAAAGAAGTCAGCTTGTTGAGAATAGTCCATACCGTATTCCATTCCTATTTCTTCGATAGGAAGAGCTGTTGATAGACCCCATGAAGATCCAATACCAGGAATAACTCCATCGATTAGTGAGGATCCGGGATACATTAAAATAAATCCGCATGCTAGATACATGATGCAAGCAATTGAATATAAACCTAAATTTTTTGTTACGATTTCCGATACGTCTTTCTTTTGAACCAATCCAGCTTCCAACATTGTGAAACCAGCAGCCATAAACATAACTAAGGCACCAGCCATAATTGCGTAAAAGGTATCTACCGCAAATTTTATTTCATCCATTAAAATCTCCTAAAATTAAATAGCTTTTGAGCCTGTCTCACCTGTTCTAATTCTCACAACATCAGTAAGTTCAGTTATAAAAATTTTCCCGTCGCCAATCTTTCCTGTACCAGCAGCATTTCTGACAGCCTCGATGATTGATGAAGTTTCACCATCATCACAAGCTACCTGAAACATTACCTTAGGATTTGTATCTGCACGATACTCAGTACCCCGGTAGGTTTCGGACTGACCTTTTTGTGACCCATAACCTGAAGCTTCTATTATTGTTGCACCACCTATACCTGAAGAATGTAAAGCTTCCTTAACTAATTCAGTTTTTGATGGTTTTACAATCAATGTAAGTAACTTCATAAGGGCTCAATAACTAAGCCCTAACAATGTTAAGGAAATAATTAGACTAGATTGAACTAAATTAGTGCATCGCTATTGCTTATGCAAAGGGAATTTCAGCCAAAGAAGAAAGCTTTGCCTTATAATAGGACATTGTTTAAGGTGGCGTCCCCTAGGGGATTCGAACCCCTGTTGCCGAGATGAAAACCCGGTGTCCTAACCACTAGACGAAGGGGACAACATAGGAGAGCGATTTTAGCACGCTTTATTTATTTGTTAAGTCGATCTTCAAGCTTAGACAAAATTCCTCTAAGGATACCTATTTCAAGTTTATCTAGCTGCATTCTCTTTGTAAGTCTTCTCAAACGAGCAGGAACTTGTTTAGGATTTTTATGATCATAAAAGTCTAATAACTCTAGTACTCTTTCAATGTGCTCAATTAATTTTTCTTTTTGCATGCTTGTCGCCAAATCAACTTCTCTTTCTTGGCCTTTTGAATCTGATGAAAAAGATTCCTTATATATTTCATAAGCAACTACCTGCACTGCATGCGATAAGTTTAACGAGCTATCTTTAAAAGTAGGGATCTGAAGGTGAAAGTCACATTTTCCAAGATCCTCATTATCTAAGCCGACTGCTTCGTTACCAAAGACTATGGATACTTCGTCTTTATTTGCTAGAGAATCATTAATAGTTTTTCCTAAGTTACTTACCTCCATCATTGGCCACGGCATTGATCTTGATCTTGCGCTTGTTCCAATAATCAAATTTGATGTACCGATCGCTTCATTTATGTTTTTGTGAACTTTAGCTTTATTTAAAACTTTCTTCCCTGATTTAGCCCTTGCTTCGGCTTCTTTACTTGGAAATTCTTTAGGATTCACTAATAATAAATTTAAGATGCCCATAGAGTTCATTGCTCTGGCACAAGCTCCAATATTTCCGGGATGAGAAGTTTCTACGAGAACAAAATTTAAATTTTGAAATATTTTCATAATAATCTAAGCATTATAATTATGATTCATCATCGTCTGTTACACTAGCATCCCTCATGGAGCCTAAAGTTAACATTGCAATTAAAGCTGCTCGTCTTGCTGCAAAAGAAATTCACTACTTTTACAAAAGAAGAGAAAAACTGACCATATCTGAGAAGGCTCCTGTAGATTTCGTAACTCAAGTCGACAAAAAAGTTGAAGCAATCCTCATAGATACAATAAGAGAGTCATTCCCCGATCATTCTTTTCATGGAGAGGAATCGGGTTTCATTGGTAACCCCAGAGCAGAGTGTAAGTGGATAATAGATCCTCTTGATGGAACGACAAATTTTATTCATGGATTTCCTTATTTTTCTATTTCCATTGCTTGTTATATCAACAATGAACCTGAGCATGCGATCATTGTTGACGTTTCCAGAAATGATGAGTTCACTGCAAGTAAAGGGAAAGGAGCTTACCTCAATCAAACAAGAATCAGGGTAAGCAAAATCAGAGGTCTAAGAGGTTCACTTCTTTCCTCATCGTCTCACTTTGATGCAGATAATGAACCTAAACTAGATCAATTGATGGCAATGAGAAATTTATATTCACACGGTTTGACTATCAGGCGAACTGGATCCACCGCTCTTGATCTTGCATACGTTGCAGCTGGTTATTTGGATGGTTTTTGGGGCTATGGTCTAAAGCAATGGGATGTTGCTGCCGGTATTTTATTGGTTAAAGAAGCAGGAGGACTTGTCAGTGACATTTTAGGAAATCCAGATCCTTACGATAGCCACCATTTAATTGCTTGCAGTCCTAAATGTATGCCACCAATGGTTAAAGCATTTATTGATGCGACTTCCTAAGGCATTCCGTCATCAAAACTGTCTTTAGATCTTTCAGCAAGATCATCTGCACTAATGTTCATGGAGAGTAAAACATTGGTTAAGACGTAAATTGATGAGTAAGTCCCAATAACAACTCCTATGGATAAAGCGATAGCAAAATTTCTGATAATCTCTCCGCCCAAGAAAAGCAGAGAAAATAAAACTAATAACGTAGTCAGTGATGTGATTAGAGTTCGGCCCAACGTATTGTTAAGAGATCTATTGATGACTTGTTCACTATTTAACTTTCTCTTAGCTCTAAAATTTTCTCTGATCCTATCTGATACTACGATCGTATCATTCAAAGAATATCCAATGACTGCCATAAGCGCTGCTAAGACAGAAAGATCAAATTCCATTCTAAATATTGAGAAAATACCCAAGACAATTAGAACATCATGAAAAAGAGCAACGACAGCTCCAATTGCAAATTTGTATTGAAACCTAAACATGATGTAAATCATCATAACTAGTAAAGCTGCTAATAGACCCAGCCCTCCTTGGTCTCTCAACTCGCCACCAACTTGGGGCCCAACAAAACCTGATCTTCTCAATTGAAATGTATATTGTTGTCTTAAAGAATCAATAACTATATTTGCATTTTCTATATTCTCTGAACTTGGAATTTTAATAAGTAAGTCTTTATCAGAACCAAAGGCCTGAACTAAAGCATCTATCTCTTTTGCTTCAAGATAAATTCTTATCTCCTCTGGATCAACGGTTTCAGAAAATCCAACTTCCACAAGAGTTCCTCCCGTGAAATCCAAACCAAGTTGGAGTTGTTGAATAGAGATCGTAGCTAGAGACACTAAAATCAAAGAACCAGACACAATCAGAGCAATGAATCTGAATCTAAGAAAATCTAAATTAAAGTTCATTATATCCAAAGCCTCCTTGCCTTATTGTTTCGATAGACCAATGAAACCATAGCCCTAGTACCAAGAATTGAGGTAAACATCGAGGTAACTATTCCAATGCTTAAAGTTATAGCAAAGCCTTTGATAGGTCCTGAGCCAATGGCATAAAGAATAACCGCAACTATTAAAGTCGTTATATTTGCATCAAGAATAGTTACGAAAGCTCTGTCATAACCAGCAATGATCGCATCTGTTGCCCTGGAATTATTTTTAAGTTCTTCTCGAATTCTTGAAAAAATTAATACATTGGCATCTACAGCCATACCGACAGTCAAAACAATTCCTGCGATGCCTGGCAACGTTAAAGTGGCAGATAAGATTGACATGATTGCAGTGATGAGAATCAAGTTAAAAATTACTGCTATGTTGGCGAATAGTCCAAAGATCTTATAGTAAATAATCATAAATATTAAAACCAAAAAGAGTCCCAAGATTAATGATTGAACTCCTAATCTTATGTTTTCAGCTCCAAGACTTGGTCCTACTGTGCTTTCTTCCACAAACTCCATAGGAGCTGCCAAAGCACCTGCCCGCAATAATAATGCTAATTCAGATGCCTCATTAGGTGAGTCAAGCCCGGTAATCCTAAATCTATTGGGCAGTGCTGATTGAATTGTTGCAAGACTTATCACTCTCTTAGTAATCACAGGTTCGATGATTAAATCTAAAGTTCCGTCAGGAAGAATGACTTCTTTGGCTGCTGACTTTCTTTCAATGAAAAGGACAGCCATTTTTCTGCCAACATTATTTCTTGTTGACCTATGCATTTTCGCTCCGCCCTCTCCGTCAAGAGTAATATTTACTTGCGGAAATCCGCTCTCGTCATAACCAACATTTGCATCAGCTACCTTATCTCCTGAAATAATTATATTTTTTTCTAGGTCTACGCTAACACCCCTGAAATCAAAAGCCTCTTTTCTTGACCTCAAGGTACGATTATTTGCTTCAAGTCTGAATTCTAGGTTGGCGGTTTTACCAATTATTTTTTTTGCTTCGGCAGTATCTTGTATTCCAGGTAATTGAACAGAAATTCTTTTAGTCCCTTCCCTTTGAACAACTGGTTCAGAAACACCCAACTCATTAACTCTATTCCTTAAAGTAGTTAAATTTTGCTGAACTGCATAATCCTGTATTGATTTAATGCCTTCTCTAGAAAATTTAATTTTGAATGATTCAGATTCCTCATCAATTTCAAAATCTGTTAGGAAGCCTCTTAAAAATATTAAAGAGTCTGATTTATCTTCTTCAGTCGAAAAAAGAAAAGTAACTGATTCTTCGTTGCTTTCAACGGATCTAAAATTTAAAGACTCTTCACGAAGCCTTCTTTTAAAGTCTTCTGCATTCGCTTCAAGTCTTGTTTCTATTAGCGAATCAGTATCTACTTCTAATAAAAAGTAGATTCCTCCTCTTAAATCTAAACCTAGTTTTAATGGAGTGGCATTCAGATTTTGAAGCCAGGCAGGTGTTGAATAAGCTAAATTTAGTGCAACAACATAGTCTGGGCCTAGTTCTTTTCGCAACTCATCCTTCAATTTTATTTGTTCTTCGTAAGAGTTTGTTCTTAAAAGTAAGGATTTTTGATTTACTTCAATATTTTCATTGAGAATACCCTCTCTTTTAGCTATCTTACTTACTGACTGAACTATACGACTGTCAAAAGTGTCTCCGGCACTTTGGAGAGAAACTTGAACAGCCGGATCAGGAGGGCTTAGATTGGGCAAAGCATAAACAATCCCAAATACAAATACTCCTAAAACAAGGATGTATTTCCAAAGAGAAAAATTAGTCAATTTTATTCAAATAGTGATTTTACGGTTCCTTTTGGAAGAACGCTGTTAATTTGTTGGCGTTGGATAACTATTTCTTGATTGTTTCCAGTTCTGGCAATAACGTATGTATCTGACAGCTTTACTAAAGTGCAAACAATACCTCCAGAGGTAATAACTTCATCTCCAATTTCTAGATTATTTACTAATTCTTGATGAGCCTTCAGCCTTTTATTTTGGGGTCTGATGAGCAAAAAGTATAACAACAATATGAAACCAAAAATCATTATAAGTTGCGTTCCAAAAAAACCTGATGTTTGGGCAGTTATTATTTCTACTTCTTTCATAATTCCTCACTTTTGGTGCCGGAGGAGAGACTCGAACTCTCACGCCTTGTGGGCACTCGATTTTGAATCGAGCGCGTCTACCAATTCCGCCACTCCGGCAAATCATGTAAAATTCGATCGAAATCTAAAATTTACTTAGCGGATTCTATCTAATGGCGAATATTAACATCTTTAATGGATTTCTTAAGGCATTCATTCGCGCAGAAGCTGAATTTGAGAATGACAATATTCCAGAATTACTCAAGGGTGATTTCATTTTTGCATTATCTAACGACTCTTCTACGAACCTTGCAGCAGTGGATAAAATCTGCAAAAAAATGGGCTTTATAAGACCCAGTAATAGAAGTGCTATTTCTCCAATCAATAGAAACTATTTTCAGTTGAAAGAACCTAAACAACTTCTCCCCTGGGCAAGATCAAAAAGAAAACACTCCGATGATCTTTATGAAATAAGTAAATATCCGGATATTTCTAAAAAATTAAAAATAATTCCGGTAGATGTTTACTGGGGAAAAGGTGCCGAAAGCCAAGATAACCTCATGAAAAAATTATTTTCTGAATCTTGGGAAGGCACATCAATTATCAAAAGATACCTACGATTACTTATCAACGGTAGACAGGTAAAAGTTAGATTTTTAAATGCATTGGAGATGGAAGATATTTTCGAAGATAGAGAGTCTGCAGAGAAAATTCTACTAAAAACAGAAAGATTACTAAGAGGTCGTTTTAGAAAAAATAAGCAAGCTATTCTCGGATTGGATGTTTCTCATAGGAGAAACTGGATAAAAACTTTAGTGAATTCAAAAGAAATTAATAAATACATTGAATCGGAGGCAGGAAGTAATAAGAGAAAAGTCATGCTTCTCAAAAAAAGAGCAATAAAATATGCAGAAGAGATTTGCTCAGACGTCTCCTATACAGTGGTAGGTTCTTTATACGATGCAGCTTTATCTTGGCTTTGGAACAACAGATACGAAGAGCTTAAATTCATAGGGTTAGAAAAAGTTAAAAATCTAGCAGTTGATAATTCTTTAATTTTTACTCCCTGCCATAGAAGTCATGTTGATTATCTAGCTCTTTCTTACATCCTTTATAAAAATGACTTAATGCTGCCTCAAATAGCAGCTGGAATTAATTTAAATTTACCTTTTCTGGGCCGAATCCTCAGAAACGGCGGTGCTTTCTTCATGAGAAGATCTTTTAGTGAGAATAGGCTTTATTCAATTGTATTTTTTGAACACCTAAAGAAACTTTTAATTAGAGGTAATTCAATCGAGTTTTTTCCTGAGGGGACAAGAAGCAGATCAGGCAAGCTTCTTCCTCCAAGACCCGGTCTTCTTTCCATGTTGATCAGATCTTTTAAGAGCAGAACAGAAAAACCTGTGAAATTTATTCCGGTAAGTATCAATTATGAGAAAGTGCTGGAGGGAAATTCATATTTATCCGAGCTCATGGGTGGAAAAAAAAGAAAAGAAAGAATTTCAGATATCTTCAGAGTTGCCAGTGATTTTAGAGGTTTCTTGGGTAATGCCTATCTACAATTTGGAGACCCTATTGATTTGAAAGATTTTCTTGATGCCCAAGATCCAGATTGGGAAAGTAAGGATTCTCAAACTAACGGCACATCGTCAGACGATACAAACTGGCTATTTAATGCGACACCAAAACTTGGTGAAAAAATCATGATGAACATAAACGAAAGTACTGTAGTGACTTCCTCAAGTTTGGTTGCTGTAGCTCTTTTAAATTCAAATAATCATAGTCTTCCAAAAGATAAACTCGAGAATCGCATTGATCTGTATATTTCTTTGATGAATTCTTCTCGATATTCCAACAAAACAGTCCTCCCAACTCAATCAAGTAAAAAATTACTTGAACAAGTAAATGCGTTGAAACTAATTCCAAAGCTAGATGACGGCGATAAATCTCTTGTTAAATTAAATAAAGCGCAGGGGGCAATGATGAGTTTCTACAGAAATACCATTCTCCACTTGCTGACATTAGAATCTTTCATTTGTGGTATTTTCCAGGCCAGAGAAGAAGTTTCGAAAGATGAAATCATAGAGATCATAGAAATGCTCTATCCATATTTAAAAGGAGAACTATTCTTAAAATGGACTAACGTAGAGCTAAAACATGAAATTGATAAGCGTTTAGACTCTTTAGTAGCCTTAAAATTATTGTCTAATGATGGAGATCTTTACAAGAGACCTCCTTTTGACTCGCCTCATTATCTGGAAACAAAGTCTCTTGGAAGAATGATCCAACCAACAATAGATAGGTTTTATATTCTTATGTTGCAACTCTGGAAAAATGAAAACGATCATGTCTCTAAGAATCAATTGGAAATATCTTGCAAAAAAATAGCAACAAACCTTCAAGCTAAGTACGACTGGATGGCACCTGAATTTTCAGATAGATGGACTTTCATGCAATTTTTATCAAAACTTATTGAACAACGCTTCGTTAGAGAAGATGAGCAAGGACTAATTTATGCTTCAAGAATTACAAAAAAAATGCAAGTTGCTGCGTCGAAATTCATAATGCCAGATTGGCGCGAAGAGCTGAATCAAACTTCCTACAACTCTTGAAATTTCCTATTTCATCACCATAAATATAGCGAGATAGATTGCTTTATGAGTCTATCCATTGGAGGTACGCTCTTTAGAGGTGCCAATTAAATTTAACTTGCTTTATACAAGGAGTAAATTATGACTAATAGAAGTTTATTGGATCTTTCCGATCCTTTTTTCTCATCAAGATGGTTGGGTTTTGAAAACCTTTTCGATTCACTAAGAACTTTCAGCGAATTACCTGATACTAGATCTTCAAGCTATCCTCCCTATAACCTTAGGAAGGATGGTAACGATTACACGATTGAAGTTGCTGTTGCCGGTCTTGGTGATAAAGATATTGAAGTTGAAACAAAAGATAATGTTTTATCCATTAAGCATGACAATCAAAAAAACGATAAAAGTAATGTTGTGCATAGAGGAATAGCAGCAAGATCTTTCCTGCTTCAGTTCACTTTATCTCCAGAAATTCTTGTGAAAGGTGCTGATTTAAATAATGGTCTTTTATCCATTAACATGGAAAGAATTATCCCTGAATCAGAGAAGCCTAAGAAGATTGAGATAAATTCTGGAAAAGTTATCAACGGCGAAACAGCTTAAAGGTTATTTTCCGCAAAGAGGCTGCTTTTGCAGCCTCTTTTATTTTTGATAGACGTCAAAAGCAACTGACTTTCCTGTAATAGAAAAAGTGATAAATTTTTGATAAATCGATTTTTGTTTTTTGTGTCTTTTATAGATTAATCTCTCCGAACAACAGTCTAGAAATTGTTCAATATAGTCTTGAGAATTTTTATTTGATGCTATTGATCTTAGAAGTTCCATTGGTTGTTTTGCAGTCGCCTTTTTCTTAAGATCAAATACCGGATCAAAATAAATAACGTCCGGCCTAATTTTTTCCGCTAATTTTAGAGAGTCACCATTCTGGAAGTCAATATTTTCTAATACAGAGTCTCCTAATCTTGCTATATCTAGCTCTTTTTTCATGACTTCATACAGCCAAGAGATCTTCTCTACTGCGATAACTTTGAATCCCATATTAGCAATATGAACAGAATCATTTAATAAGCCGGCCGTAGAGTCAAATACTTGTAAGTTCTTATCAAGGGAAAGGAAACATTTTGAAAAATTAGATTTAAAAATTTTATCAATATTCATAGGCTTAAGATCTAAAGAAAAAAAATGTGCTTTTTTTCTTCTGAGATCTTTGAATAGAAATTGTTCATTTCTCTCAGTAACTAAATATTTTAGTTTCGGTGAACTTATATCCGATACTGCAGGTATG
This sequence comes from uncultured SAR86 cluster bacterium, assembly GCA_902604535.1. Classification (GTDB taxonomy): domain Bacteria; phylum Pseudomonadota; class Gammaproteobacteria; order Magnimaribacterales; family AG-339-G14; genus CACNYO01. Next base: position 10,126 of record CACKZK010000005.1, on the reverse strand, counting down.
TGATGCCTAGCAGCAAATTCTCTTAGTTTTAGATTATCGTCAAACTTATCAATTATTAAATCCACAGGATTCCAACTAATATGATCGATAGGATGATTCTGTATAGCACAAAGGGAGTGAATCCTATTTTTTGTATAAAAGATAAAAATAAATTAATGCATAAAAGCGATGTAACAAAAGAAATTAATCCTCCAAAAATTAAAATAGACCAGTCAACAGTTTCTTCTGATTGAATTGCATCTATTGAGCTTCCCAATAAAACTGCCGATAAAGTAGGAATAGATAAAAGAAAAGAGAATCTGGCGGCATCTTCCCTGCTATAACTTAATATTAAAGCTCCAATCATAGTGATGGCCGATCTTGAGACTCCCGGCATGAGAGCAAAAATTTGAAACATTCCAACGATAAAAGAATCTTTGAGACCAATAGATTCGATTGAATTTGTTTTTTTACCGTATTTATCTGCAATGAATAAGAAAATTGCAAATAAAAAAGTGGTGAGGATTAGGAATTCTAATGAACGAAAATTCTTTTTAATGAAATCCTCTCCTAAGAAGCCAGCTAATGCAACAGGCAATGTTGCTATTATTAAACACAATAATAAATTTTGTTTATATGGGGAAAATGCTCTCTGAATCAATATACTGACTTCCTTTTTAAAGGCATAAATTATCGCTAAAAGGCTTCCACCATGAACATATATATCAAAAAGGATTCCTTGATCCTGCCAACCAAAAAACTTTGAAGTAAGAATCAAATGAGCTGAGCTACTTATAGGAAGAAATTCGGTTACTCCCTGAACTATTGATAAAACGACAATTTGAATTAAATCCATTTGCAACTATTTCCAGTGATCCTTATTGGATAAGTAATTTGGAACTATAAAGCTATCGCCTTGTACAGAAGCAATATCATCCATGTTGCTAAATTCGAACATACTTTTTGCTTCAGGCTGCATAAAAGAAAAATTATTGCTTTTAAGAATATTCACCATGTCTGCATTTTCGGAGGAAGTTATCAAATGATAATCCTCATGATCCTTTAAGAAAGTTGCAAGCTGCTCATTATGCAAAATAAATTCCTCTGTTTTGTTATCTAAAAGACTTTCTTTATCATCAAATTTTGAGGCACCAAATTCTCCCATCCCTAAACTAATTAGACTGACTACTTTTCCTTGTACTTCTTTTTGATAAGCTGTTGAAGCAAGTACTTTGAGGCTAGAAACTCCGAAACATTTAATTCCATGAATTAAATTAAAAGATTGAGCAACACCGCACCCGATTCTCAAACCAGTGAAAGATCCTGGGCCATAACTTATTAAAATTCTATCTACTTGTTTCAAGGATAATTGAGATTTCTCCAAAAGCTCATCGATAAATGCAAGGATAACTTTTCCATGCTGACTTTTATTCTTATCCTCTATAAAAAATATTTGTTCATTTTTGAACAAAGCAATTGAGCAAAACATTGCTGATGTTTCGATTGCAAGTACGTTCACTTATTTTTAAAGAAGTTAAGAATAAATTGACTGATTGATTCAACACTTCCAGAACCATCAACTGTCAGATAATCAAGTTCATTATTTATCTGCTTAGCTTTATAAAAACTTATTAAAGGCTCAGTCTGATTTCTGTAGACAATCAATCTCTCTTCAACTACCTCTCTTTTATCGTCGTCTCTTTGGATTAACTCTTCCCCAGTTAAGTCATCGAAACCTTCCTTTTTTGGGGGATTAAATTTAAGGTGGTAGTTCCTGCCAGACGATATATGAACTCTTCTTCCAGACATTCTTTCAATAATATTTTCATCGTCTAGCTGGATTTCAATGATTAAATCAATTCCTATATTGACATCATCTAGGGCTTGAGCCTGAGGAATCGTTCTCGGAAAACCATCAAATAAGACTCCGTTTGAACAGTCAGGTCTTTTTAATCTTTCTACTACTAATCCTACAATTATGTCATCAGAAACTAGTGCTCCTTTATCCATGACTTTTTTAGCCTCAATTCCCAATGGGGTCCCCTCTTCAATGGCCTCTCTAAGCATATTTCCGGTTGAGATATGAGGTATGTTGAGAGCTTGTATTATGTTTTCAGCTTGAGTCCCTTTTCCTGCTCCAGGTGGCCCAAGTAAAATAATTCTCATTAGGCATCCTCTCTAATGGCATGAGCAACGGCAACGGCAAGAGAATCGGTGTCGCTTAGGCTTATTGATATTTCTGATAATTTTATTTTTTTAGCTATATCTTTTGCTTTCCCTTTAAGTTCTACTTCTGGACCACCGTAACGTCTATGAATAATAATATCTCTAGGACGAACTCCGTTTGTAAAACCATAACCTAAAACTTTTGAAACGGCTTCCTTTCCTGCAAAATTTTTAGCAAGATACCTCGCACCGTTGTAACCTTTTCTTTTTGAGAAAATATCAATTTCACTTTCATCATAAAGTCTTGTTAACATTCGCATTCCAAATTTTTCATATGATTTTTCTAATCTTTTGATCTCGATGAGATCAATACCACTTCTTAGCATTTTGTTAATTGAAATATTTTCTTGCATTCAACTCTTTACCCAAGATCGCTTCTAATGATTCTCTAAAAATAGATTTTATTACTTTCTTGGTCATATTATTTGAAAACTTTCCAGACATAAAATCTAACAAATGCCGCCCTTTAAAAGATGTCTCTATATCTCCTTTATCCAATGAATATATTCCCCTTAATGGACTGAATAGATAATCTTGATTTGGTTCAATTAAGCTTCCGGAGTCATTTTTAGTCAAATCAAATCCATAGCCTAAATCTGTTATTAATCTATATTCAAAATTTCTTAAAGATAACTCTAAGACCTCATCATCGTTATCTAAAGTCATAAGGCTCATTAATTCATCATAGTCTTTAAATACGACAGGAATATCATGTTCTTTTTCAAAAATTTTTAAAATTAATTCATTGAGGTAAATAAGAACCTTTAAATTTTTGGGAGCTATCGAAATTTGTTTATTTATTTCACATTCGAAGATCGTTTTGAGAGCATTCTTATCTGAATAATTAATGTAAAGTTCAGAACCAGGCGATAAAATATTGGCGAATTTACTCCCTTTTCGCTTGGCTCCTTTCAGTAAGGCATTGAAAATTCCAAAATCCTTTGTCAGAAAACTTGCTATAACACTTGTCTCAGAATAATCTCTTGCGTGCAGAAGAAAGGCTAGACTATTTCTAGTTTTCATATTTTTTTAGGTCGTAGCCAAGTTGTGAGATCCAGTTAACATCATCGGTCCATTTTTTTTTGACTTTTACCCACAATTCCAAAAATACTTTTTTATCGTACTCAAATTGAATTTCTTTTCTTGCTGCTGTTCCAATTGATTTCATCATATCTCCTTTTTTACCTAGCAATATAGGTTTATGAGACTTGCTATCAACGTAAATAGTTGCAGAAATACTGAGTAATTTCTTATCTTCCTTGAGGGTATCTATGATTATGCTGATGCTGTAAGGTAATTCATCCCCTAGCCTATTTATAGCCTTTTCCCTGATTATCTCTGAAATAAAAAATTCCTTGGATAAATCTGTTACAAAATCTTCTTCGTAATGCGGTTGGCCGTGAGGAAGATAATTATTAATTACTTCATATAGCTCTTTTGGAGTATTTTTATTTTTTAGCGCTGAAATAGGGATGATCTCTTCGAAATTGAACTTATCTTTGAATTTTTCTATTGTTGGTAATAAATTCTCCTTATCCTTTATCCTATCTATTTTGTTTATTAACAGAATTACGGGAATTTTAGATCCTCTTAATTGCTTTATGATTCTTTCTTCTTCCTCGCCCCATCTGTCCCGATCGACAATAAATAATATGAGGTCAACATTCTTCAAAGCATGCAATGCCACCTGATTCATGTATTTATTTAAAGCTTTTTTATGCCCAGTATGAACTCCGGGTGTATCAAGAAATATTGCCTGCATATCTTCATGATTCCATGCTCCTAGAATTCTGTTTCTTGTTGTTTGCGGCTTTCTAGATGTAATCGCTAACTTTCTTTCCAATATTTTATTGAGCAAGGTAGATTTGCCAACATTAGTTTTTCCAACTATTGATATAAATCCAAACTTACTCATCTTTTATCAGGTGTTTTAGATAATTTTCAGCAGCTTTTTTCTCTGCTTCTTTGATGCTCGAGCCTTTACCTGAGAAGTGCTTGTTTTGTTCAGATACTATGGAGCTTTCGAATAAGCCTTCTTTCAATGAAGTATTCAAATATTTTGGAAGGGATAGTTGTCTTTTTTGCAAGAATTCTTGGAGCTCTGTTTTTGAATCTTTTTCCAGAGATAAATCCATTAGACCGCTCTGTTTTTCAAAAACTTCAAACAACCAATCAGAAGTTATCTCAAAATTTGAATCAAGGTAAATAGCAGCAACTATTGACTCAAAAGTATTCCCTAAAATTTCTGTTTGATGGATTTTTTTTCTACTAATTGAATTTCCTAATATTAAAAATTCTTCCAATTTAAAATTTTTAGCAAGCCTTCCTAAATTTTTTCTGCTAACAACTTTTGATCTTAGCGAACTTAATTCTCCCTCACTTAAATCTTTATGATTATTAATCAGCCAGATTGAAGCACATAGATTGATAATTGAGTCGCCTAAAAATTCATAAATTTCATTATTTTCTTGGGAAAAACTTCTATGAATGAGTGAGAGTTTTAAAAATTCTTTATTAGAAAATTTATATGAAAGTAAATTTTCCAAAGAATCTAAATTATTTGATAAGTCCATTTCTAGATAATGATGGCAGACATGAAAAACACTCCCAATGCATCCAAATCAGTGAAGCTTTACCGGTAATTTCCTCTTGTGGAACTAGCCCCCATCTTCTGCTGTCAAGGCTGTTATCTCTGTTATCTCCAGCTAGAAAATAATATCCTGCTGGAACATTCCAAGATCCGTTCTCAGGTTTTCTAGAAAGTTTTCGAACAACATATTTTTTATCCTCATTTATTTCCTCTATTAACTCCTCTTGATCTTTCCTATCAAGAATTTTTTGATCAAGTTTATTGCCGTTAATGATGAATTCTTTATTTTTGTAGATAACCTCATCGCCTGGTTCAGCTATTACTCTCTTAATATATTTAACACCCTGTGGGGTACAATTTTCAGACAGGATACTCCAGTAATACATTCGCTGATTTTTCTCTCTGTTTGATGAATAAGATCCTTTGGGATTAGCAATATCAAAATCAGAGTTACATCTAGTGTGTTCTGGGACAAAAATTACTACATCGCCTCTTTTAGGTTTTCCTGTCGAGATAAAGGTATTCTGATTAACTGGATTTCTCAATCCATATGTAAATTTTTCCACTAACAAAAAATCTCCTATTTTCAATCCAGGATACATTGATGATGAGGGAATCTGGAAAGGTTCATATAAAAAAGAACGAAAGATAGTTATTGCCAATATGACGAAGAAAAAACTCCTACTCTCTTTGCTAGCTCTAGGAATTAACAAATATTTAGCAAGCATCCAAATCAATAAGGAGCCAAAAGTCAAAAACACCAAGACTATTCCAAAATCTAGATTCAGTCTAAACCATGCATAAAGTGCAAAAAATGGAAAAACAAAGGTTACTCTGTTGATTAATTTTGAGTGTCGTCCTTCGTATTTAGCTTCAGAAACTAACCAGCCAATGATTCCTAATAAAGAAATCAGCAAAGAAAAATAAAGAATAAAATAATAATTCATTATTTATTTACTTTAAGGACTGAAAGAAAAGCTTCTTGAGGAACTTCAACTTTTCCAATATGTCTCATTTTTTTCTTCCCAGCTTTTTGTTTCTCTAAGAGTTTTTTCTTTCTAGTAACATCTCCTCCATAGAGCTTAGCAGTAACATCTTTTCTAAAAGCTTTTACTGTCTCTCGTGCAAGAATCTTTCCTCCTATTGCAGCTTGAATAGCGACATCATACATTTGTCGTGGAATAACTTCTCTTAACGACCTAACAAGTTGCCTCCCTTTGAAATCAGATTGGGATTTATGAACCATAGAGCTTAAGGCATCAACTCTTTCTCCATTCAATAAAATATCCATCTTTACCATTTGGCTTTCTTGAAAACGATCAAAATCATAATCAAGAGAAGCATATCCTTTGCTAGTCGATTTTAGCCGATCAAAAAAATCTAAAATTATTTCATTCATCGGCAAGTCATAAACTAATTCAATTTGTCCGCCAACATACCTTAATGATTTCTGTATGCCTCTTTTCTCAACGCATAATTCGATTACGTTTCCTACATAAGTTTCTGGAGTAAGTACTGTAGCTCTTGCAATAGGTTCACGAATCTTTTCGATAGAAGAAGGATCAGGAAATTTGCTAGGGTTTTCAACCTCTTCAATCTCTCCTGCCTTATTTACAATTTCATAAACAACCGTAGGTGCTGTAGCTAAAAGCTCTATGCCATATTCTCTTTTAATTCTCTCAATCACAATTTCCATGTGAAGGGTGCCTAAGAATCCACATCTGAAACCCGAACCTAAAGCTTGGCTCTGCTCAGGATGAAAAGATAAAGCCGCATCATTAATGGCTAATTTTTCTAAAGATTCTCTGAATGATTCAAATTCGCCTGAGTCTAGAGGATATAAAGCTGCAAAAACTTGAGGATTAATCTTTTTAAAGCCGGGGAGTATTTTTGTATCTTTGGGTAAACATATAGTATCTCCCACTGGAGCTCCTCTTACTTCTCTTACGCCCGCGCAAATAAATCCAACATCCCCTTTGGAGAGTGATTTTCTATCCTCGGGTTTTGGAGTGAATACACCAATTTTTTCAACCGTATGAACTTGATTATTTGAGCTGATTTTTACTTTTTGACCTAAGTCTATTGATCCAGAAAAAATCCTTATCAAAGACACTACCCCAAGGTATTGATCAAACCATGAGTCAATTATAAGAGCTTGAAGAGAATTGTCAGTGTCATCAGGAGAAGGAACTTGAACTACTAGTTGTTCAAGAAGATTGTCAATACCTTGTCCATTTTTTGCACTGATTTCAGGACAATCAGAAGCATCTATTCCAATAATTTCTTCAATTTCTTTCCTAACTTTATCTGGATCGGCTTGAGGAAGATCAATTTTATTCAATACCGGAAAAATATTAACACCTTGCTCTATTGCGGTATAACAAGTTGAAACTGTCTGAGCTTCAACTCCTTGAGATGCATCAACAAGAAGAATTGCTCCTTCGCATGCCGCCAGAGATCTAGAAACTTCATAAGAAAAATCTACGTGTCCGGGAGTATCAATTAGATTTAATTGATAATTTGTTCCTTCTTTATTTGAGTATTCCAGAAAAACTGATTGGGCTTTGATAGTAATGCCTCTTTCTCTTTCTAGCTCAAGAGAATCTAAGACTTGCTCTTTCATCTCTCTAGAAGATAAGCCTCCACAATGTTCTATGAGTCTATCAGCTAGAGTAGATTTACCATGATCAATGTGAGCTATGATCGAAAAATTTCTTATGTTGTCCATTTTTTGATGCTTTTTAAAAAAGCTGGACAATTATCCCTTATTTTTTAATTTTTATCGTAACAAATGCACCATTTTTGTTTCTTACAAACCTTAAAGGGATGACATTTTCATTATTTAAATCTTCAAGAGCATTTTCATATTCAGTTTTGGACGAAACGTTAGTCATTCCGATTCTGGTGATCACATCTCCTCTTCTAAGTCCTGCATCAAATGCAGGCCCAGAAACTACCCTGCTGACCACTACGCCTTCTTTGACACCAAAATTTTCTTTTACCTTTTCAACGTCTGCACTTCTTCTTTCAGCAATATCTTCAAAGTCTTCAACCATCATGCCAAGTCTGTTTCTTTTAGGAGCAGAGGCAATTGGATTGGTATCTTCTTCAAGTTCTTCTAGCTCTCCCACAGTCACTCTGATAGATTTCTTTCTGCCATCTCTGTAAACAGTGGCTTTCACGTCCTCTCCAGGCAAGATTCTTCCAACAACCATTGGCAGGTCGCCTGAGTAGATAATTTCATTCCCATCAAAATCTACAATTACGTCGCCATCTTTTAAGCCAGAGGATTCAGCAGGACTATCGGTTAAAACGCTTCCAATTAAAGCCCCCCGGGGAATATCTAATCCAAAAGAATCTGCTAAATCTTTTGTAACTTCTTGGACACTTACTCCTAACCACCCTCTTTTAACAAAGCCATCCTCTCTTAATTGATCAATAATTTCTTGGGCATAGTTGATAGGAATTGTGAAAGAGATGCCCATGTATCCACCTCTGTTGGAGTAAATCATTGCATTGATACCAATAACTTCACCATCTAAATTGAATAAAGGGCCTCCTGAATTACCTGGATTAATTGCAACATCAGATTGCAAAAAAGGAATATAAGAAGTTCCTTGTCCAGGAACACTTCTAGCTTTAGCGCTAATAATGCCTGCTGTTACAGAAAAATTTAGTCTATAGGGAGATCCAATAGCTAGCACCCAATCACCAACATTTACATCATCAGAATTTCCAAGATCTAAAAATGGTAAAGATTCTTTTGCAGAAATCTTTAATAAAGCAACATCGGATTTTTTATCACTACCAATGAGTTCAGCAATGAACTCTCGCCTATCATTTAGGCTGACAAAAATCTGTGAAGCATCTTCTACGACATGATGATTCGTTACAATGTAACCGTCTTTTGAAATAATGAAACCAGAACCGCCAGATCTGACTTCTCTCTCCTGTTCTCTTCGAGGTTCATCTTCAAATGGAGAAGGGAAATTAAAAAAATCATCGAATGGATTTTGTCTTCTATTGAAGGGACTCATTCTATTCTGAGTACTAATTGTTTTGATAACACTTACATTCACTACAGAGGGAGCTGCTTCATCTACTAAGTCAGAAAAATCTGGATAATCAGCTGTTGCAGAAACGCTTAGAAGAAGAAAAAACAGTGATATTAAAGATTTTTTCATTTTATTTCCTTATGTTTAAAAAAATTCTATTTGATAATTCAACCAAGCCTTTATTATTTATTTCTTCACTTGATAAGTTTATGACTACTGGTTTATTGTTTGCCAATGAATGTACTGTAATCCCAGTAGAAGATAACTTAATTCTATCTTCAATTGAAAGATCTCTGAATAAAACTCTAAGCTTAAAACTCCTGTTTGAATCGTTTTCTACGTAATTTGCGATTATGTCACCATCTTCTATAAATTCTATTTTCTTAAGGCTGCCTTTCAAATTATTACCAATCTCTTCTAAATAACTTTCATTTGATGATACCGGGGTATTTCCAATGGACAGTGCAGGTATTACCGAAGTTGACTTAAACGACTTTTTTTCTTGGATCATTAAGGGTTGAAAAACAAGGCCCAGCGATAATAAAACACCAAATGCAAAGCCGTAATATTTCAATTGTTTGGATTTTTCATCTTTTGAAAATTTTATTTGCTTGATACTGGGAGAATCTAACTCTTCAATAACTGTTGAAGAAATGTTTCTCGGAGAGAAATCTATTTCAGCAGCCAGTAAAGATTTGGTCTTATTCATTCTTATCCAAAGATTCTTAATCTCAGGCCTTCTGTTTATTTCTTCAATGAGCCGTCTAGTCTCAAATTCAGAGGTTTCTCCGTCAAGGAGAGCAGACAGTCTATGTTCTATGCTATCTTCCATTGTTGCTTTTAGCCTCGTTGTTCATAGAAATTTGTATTTCGTCTAATAATTTCCTTCCTCTGAATATTCTTGATCTCACTGTGCCAACAGGACAATTGCATATTTTTGCAATCTCATCGTAGTTCAGACCATTGAATTCTCTCAGAGTTATGGCAGATTTAATCTCTTCTGGCATGTCATTAAGACATTGAAACAGCCTATCCCTTAGAGTATTTGCTTCAAAAATTGATTCTGGGCTTGGTGAATCCATGCCTATTTGAGTAAGAATGTTTTCATCTATATCAGACTCAATTATTTCGTTTTTGTTGTATTTACTAGAAAGATAATTCTTTGCTGTATTTACTGCAATTCGGTAAAGCCAAGTAAAAAAAGCACTTTCTTCATTGAAACCGCCAATATTAATGTAAGCCTTAATAAAAGCTTCCTGCGCTATATCTTCAGAAA
>CACKZK010000004.1:0-88624 GCA_902604535.1 uncultured SAR86 cluster bacterium | reverse complement strand
AGCTCATGTCCTTGGGTACATGGGATATTCTGAGTCAAATGATGTAAATAAAAGTTCAAATTTTAATTCAGGTAATCTGATTGGAATTTCTGGGATAGAGAAAACTTATCATGATCAATTAAGCGGCGAAGTAGGAACTAGAATCGAGGAAAAAGATGTATCTGGTAACTTTGTTCGGGTTCTATCTGAAAAAGATGCTGAAAGCGGTAAAGACTTAAAACTATCTATTGATCTTGATTTACAAAACTTCTTAATTCCTTTTTTTGAGGGGCAAAAAGGTGCATTGGTAGCTTTAGAACCTAAGTCAGGTTTGATTAAGGCATTGATAAGTTCGCCTGCTTACGATCCTAATATTTTTAACTCAAGCAGTTCTTTAGCTGAAATCCAATCTATCTTTAGCGATGATGAAGGACCATTATTCAACAGAGCAACTATGGGTAATTATCCGCCTGCATCAACTATAAAACCAATCCTTGGTTTAGCAGCTCTTGATGAGGAGATAGTCGATTGGCAGACAATTATTCAAGATGACGGAGAATTTTATGTTGAAGGTGATCCGCGGCCCTACAGAGGCTGGAAGGAAGATGGTCATGGCAAGGTAGATCTAGAAAAAGCGATCGTAGAATCTTCGGATGTTTATTTTTACTCTACAGCCTATGATCTTACGATAAAAAGGTTAGAACCTTTTCTAAATAAATTTGGCTTTGGTGATAAGACTAATATTGATGCGGAAGAAGCGAGGGGACTTGTCCCTAATGAAAAATGGAAGTTAGGCTACATAGGCGAGTTTTGGTTCAAGGGAGACAGCATTAACCTAGGCATTGGTCAAGGCTACATGCTTTCCACCCCCATTCAAATTTCACACGCGATAGCAATAATAGCCAATAGAGGCGAGATAATTAAACCTCGTTTAGTTGAAGAAATTAATAAAACACCTACAGAATTGGAGTCTTTAGGAAAAATTAACCTTAAAGACGAAGCTAATTGGGAAAAAATTGAAAAATCAATGATTGAAGTCATTAACTCTTTAAATGGCACTGCAAACAATATAAAGGATAGTAGATATGTGATTGCAGGTAAGACCGGCACAGCTCAAATCAAAAGTTATGAAGATCAGGAATATGAAGATATAAGAGAAAATCCATTCTTTAGGGATCATGCTTTATTCGTTGGTTATGCTCCTGTTCCTGACCCAGAACTTCTGATTTTGGTCATAATTGAAAATGGAGAATCTGGAAGCAGGGTTGCAGCGCCAATCGCGAAAGCAGGTTTTGATTATTATTTAACTAAGAATGAGTAGAAATCCTTTAGAATTTTCTTTGTCTTCTAAAATGAACAAGCCTAATAGGTGGCTTAATCAAGATTGGTTAGTTCTTTTCTTGATCATCTCTTTAGTTAGTTTTGGATTAATGATGATCTACAGTGCTTCTGGCTCTGCGGAGATGGTTCTGAGACAAGGTATTTTTGCAGTAATTGGCTTTCTCTTTATGATCTATTTATCTTTTAGTGATTATCAAAGGTTGTTGCCCATTTACTTGAATGTATTTTGGATAGGAATATTTTTTTTATTAGTAGTTCTTGTAATCCCTTCTGATGCAGCTACGAGAAGGTGGATTGATCTGGGAATTTTTGGTTTTCAGCCTTCTGAGCTTATGCGTTGTGTTTTGACGATAAGTGCAGCAGCATTTCTCTCTAGGAATCCCGGAATAGCCCTTAAAGATTGGATGATAGTTATTGGAGCAAGTTTTTTTTCCTTTTATCTAGTTTTCATTCAACCTGATTTAGGAACTGCGATTATGGTTTTGATCTCGGGGATTCTTCCAGTTTTGATATCCGGATTTCCTGTCAGTTATCAAATACTTGGAACAGTCATTATTCTATTATCAACTCCTTTTATTTGGATGAATTTATTGGAGTATCAAAAACAAAGAGTGCTCACTTTTTTTGATCCTGGCTCAGATCCATTAGGGACAGGATGGAATATCATCCAATCACAAATAGCTGTTGGCTCAGGAAGCCTCTTTGGTAAAGGCTTTCTTCAAGGAACTCAAAGCCAATTAAATTTTGTGCCAGAAAGCCATACAGATTTTATTTTCGCTGTTGTAGCTGAAGAATTTGGATTATTCGGAGTAATGGGACTGTTCTTGGTATACTTATTATTAGCTTTTAGATTAGTTATGATTGCAAAAAACTCAGATTTCCTTTTTGTAAAACTAGTAGCGGGCACATTTATCTTTCTTCTTCTAACTTATGTTGCATTCAATACAGCTATGGTTGTTGGAATTTTACCAGTTGTTGGTATGCCATTACCTTTTTTAAGCCAGGGAGGGACAGCATTAATAATTAACATGATTATGATTGGAATTATTTTGTCTTTTAGGAGAACAGTATGATGAGAATCATTTTTTTGGTTATGTTTCTCTCACCGCTCAGCTTTGCTGACTATTCTTCTAATGAAGATGTAAAAATTTTTATCAAAGAGATGCACCAAAGGCATGATTTTGATCAAAATTATTTAAATTCAATTTTTTCAAGTGCCAACAAGCAGCAAAAGATCATAGACCTTATGAATAGGCCTGCAGAAAAAACTTTTACTTGGAACAAATATCGGAAAAGACTTGTTTCTCCAATGAGAATTGAGAATGGTCAAAAATTCTTAAATAAATATATGATAAATTTCATCGCTGCAGAAAAAGAATTTGGTGTTCCAAAAGAAATCATAGCTTCGATAATAGGTATTGAATCGAGCTATGGATCAATAAAAGGAAGTACCAGAGTGATAGATTCTCTAGCTACTTTAAGTTTTGACTATCCGAGAAGATCTAAATTCTTTAAGATACAGTTAGAGAATTTTTTATTACTTTCAAGGGAAGAAAATTTCGATCCTCTTAAATTAAATGGTTCTTACGCTGGAGCCATGGGCTATGGACAATTTTTACCTGATTCTTATAGGAGACTCGCAATAGATTTTGATGAAGACGGTGTGAGAGATATTATTAATAACCCTGTAGATGCCATTGGAAGCGTTGCCAACTATTTAAAAAGAAATGGATGGCAAAAGGATGCAAATATTGCTGTTGAAGCAAACTTAGTTGATAAGCAAAATCCTATTTCAACTATCTGGAAAATGAAAAAAAATGAATACCTTGAGTTGAAGCCTAAAAGTCAGGTCGAATTTGATGACCTAAAAAGTGAAACATATTTACAAGTCGCTGTTAGTGATAAGTCTTATTGGATAGGCGGCGAGAACTTGAAGGTCTTATCAAGATATAATAAGAGCTCTTTCTACATTATTGCGGTCTTTTTATTAAGCAAAGAGTTGGCTTTCACTATAAATGAGGTTTGATTTGAGAATATTACTTATCTTTTTTCTGCTTTCAATTTCAAATATATCATCCCAGACTTTGATTCCTGATCCTCCTGAGATTAATGCAAAAAGTTATATTCTAGTTGAAGCTCATACCAATGAAATTATTTCAGAGCAAAATGCAGATCTGCCATCTGGTTTGGCAAGTTTAACAAAAATCATGACAGGTTATGTGGTTGCAGATCAGATAGAAAAAGGGTTCATATCAAAAGATGATCAAGTTTTGATTTCAGAATTTTGTTGGCTAATGGAAGGCTCAAGAATGTTTATCCAAGAAGGAAAAAGAGTTTCGGTTGATGATTTGCTTAAAGGGATGATCATTCAATCTGGAAATGATGCAAGCTGTGCTTTAGCTGAACATGTTGCTGGAACCCAAGGAGATTTCGCTGTCTTGATGAATGAGTATGCTTCTGAATTGGGTATGTTAGATTCAAATTTTATAAATCCTACGGGATTACCTGATGTAAACCATTATTCAACCGCTAGAGATTTAGCAAAATTAAGTATCAGTATGATAAATGATTTTCCAGAGCACTATTCTTTATACAAAGAGAAAGAATTTACTTTTGATGATATTAGACAGCTGAATAGAAATAGCCTGCTTTGGCAAGACGATTCCGTCGATGGCATTAAAACTGGGCATACAAATGACTCAGGTTACTGTCTAGCTGGCTCTGCTATGAGAGGAGAAACAAGATTTGTAAGCATTGTTTTGAAAAGTGCTTCTGAAAAGACGAGAATAAGAGATACAAGGCGATTGTTGGACTATGCATTTAGGTTTTATCAAACAAAAACAATTGTAAAAGCATACGAGCCTCTAACAACCGTAGATGTTTGGGCTGGAATTAATGAAAAAGTCTCGCTAGGTTTAGAATCGGATTTAAAAATTACTCTTCAGAAAAATAAATTTAAAAACCTTGAATTAGATTTGCCAAGCAGCTTAGGTGTTAGGGCACCAATATCAAGAGATCAAAAATTGGATGAATTAATTTTGCTATCTAATGGTGAAAGAATTCAGTCTTATGATTTAGTAGCCATAACAGACGTAAAGAAAAAAAGTTTTATTTCAGCATTGTGGGATAACTTAATTTTCTCGATTTATAGTTTTTTCATGCAAGATGAAACTACTTAATGTCTTTCTCTTCTCTAAATTTTGAAATAAAAGAATCTCAAAAACTTTTTATATCACCCTTTGATAGGGGCTTTATATTTGGAGATGCTGTCTATGAAATGATCCTTTGCATACACGGAAGATGTATTTTTCTTGAAGATCATCTTGCTAGGTTAAAAAAAAGTCTAGCTTCCATAAAACTAACTCCAAATTTTAAAGAAAAAAACTTAGCGGATGGAATTAATAGAATTGCAAAAATAAATGATGAATCTTTTCAAGCAATATATGTTCAAGTTTCTAGAGGAGTTCAATTAATTAGAAATCATCTTCCTGAGGAAAATTTAAGTCCCACAGTCTTTATAACGTCCATTAAAATCAATGATCCATCAGATCAACAAAAAGGAATTTCTACTTTACTTAAAGAAGATGAGAGGTGGTTAAAAACAGACATCAAATCTACATCTTTACTGGCTAACGTATTGAGTAAAATTGAAGCTGATTCTGAAGGCCATGACGAGGTAATCTTACATAAAGATGGTTTTTTAAATGAAGGCGCAGTATCAAATTTATTTCTATTCATAAATGATGATCTTCATACACCCTCTCTTGATGCAAACATATTGCCTGGGGTCACAAGGGCAAAACTCATTAATTTAGCGGAAGCTAATAACATAAATGTTATACAAAGGATTATTCATTTGTCGGAAATTGATAATGCTCAAGAGGTTTTCATGTCTTCAACTACCAAAGGAGTAATTCCTGTGTTAAGAATAATAGGTTCTAAGTTTGATACAGATAAACCAGGTGATCTCACATCGAGACTAAGAGAAATATATTTACAAGAAATTTATCAAACATAGGACATTAAGGCATTGAAACGAACCTTTATTAACTTTTCATTATTTTCTGATTTAATCAACCTATCTAATCTAGCAATTTCAATTTTAATTTTATTAATTGAATCTTCTGATATTGTCTTAGCCTTATTTTTTAAATCAGATACATAGTCGAAAGGTCCTGGTACTTTCATTGTTGGATTGGTTTGTAATGCTTCGATAAAAGACAACTCTCTATTTAAGCTCCAAAGCATTAAAGTTAAAGGTACTTTCTCAATGAGGAGTTGATTAAGAAGTTTATTAAAAAGCAGTACATTTGAATTGATGAAACTCCTAGAAAAATTAAATATATCTTTGCTTGAACTATCGATCAATGAATCTTTGATGGTGATCATTTTTAGATCTTCATTTTTTGAAATGAGTTTGAGGCATTTTAACTCTTGATCTGCAGCCAAAAGATTTCCATTTGTCAGTTCAGTTAAATAATCAGTCATTTGAGCATCTAAATTCAATCCTCTCCTTTTAGCTCTAGACTTTAGCCAAGCAGGAAATTGGTTTGGATAAACTTTTTCTATGTATGACGAATTCGTGATGGAGGAAATTTTTTTAAACCATGCACTGCCTTTAACCTTAGTTATGTTTTCAATTGATAAGATAATTTTTTTCGAACTTTCTTCTTTACCTGAGAAGTCCTCTAGATATTTGAGACAATCTTTCGTAGGAGCAAATCCATTAATTCTTAGATCTAAAAGCTCCTTATCTTCGAATAAAGATAAACTTTCATTGTTATCAAACGTATCCCAGTTAAACTTTTTGTCCACAAAAAAAATTTTTCTGTTCAGATATCCTTCTTTTTTTAATTTATTTATTTCGATTAATCTATTTTCTTGAAGCAGAAAGGACTCATCACTAATAACGCAATGTATGTTAGCCATCAGAGATTTCTATCAGATTAAACTTAATATTATCAAGAGCTTTATCGAGAAAAGAATTTTTGATTTTTTCCGTGATTTTGTCATTAGAAAGAATATTTGAAGTATTGTAAGGGTAAAGCTCCGAGTCATAGAAACTTTGTGAAACGATTTTGTCATCCAAGATAAATTCATACTCTAAAGTATACTCAATGCTTCCTACCGCAGGCGTAAGATTTTTATCCGTAGCAGAAAGAAATTTACCAATTCTTTGTGAAATAATTCTAATTTTCAAATCAACTTGATCTGTTTTAGATAAGTTCAATCCTACATATCCTTGATTAGATTTGATATTTTTGACAAGTAATTTATTAAGAGGAGTGCTTTCAAAAATTATTAAAGCATCAAGCTTTGTTGGATTGTTAGAAACTAAACTATAGCCACAGGAATAAATAAACAGACATAGAAGGGATAAAGAGACATAACGCATCACACTACAAAGTTTATCAATTTACCTTTAACAAATATTATTTTTTTTATTTCTTTCCCATCTAAATACTTTGAAACATTTTCAATTTTCATCGACATAGATTTGACGTCATCTTCACTTGCATCGATGTCAATGATTAACTTACCTCTGGATTTCCCATTAACTTGAACAATGAAATCAACTTCATTAGATACTAAGAAATTTTCATTTGGAACTGGCCAACTTTCATTGTAAAGAAAATGCCCTCCAGCATCCTTCCAAAGTTGTTCTGTAACATGGGGAATGATTGGATTGAGAAGACTTACAGCAACCCTAAAAGTTTCATTAACTAATTTTTTTTGATCTTCAGAAGAATTATCATCAAGGAATTTATCAGGTATTGCATTTATCATTTCCATGACTGAAGAAATCGCAGTGTTGAAAGAAAATCTTCTTAAGAAATCATCATTAACTTTTTTGATGGTCTGATTTACCTTTACGTAAAGTTTTTCCATATCAGAATCTTCAGAGTTATGTTCATAGTGCCCAACAGTTAAAAAATGTTTTTGGGACATTGTCCAAAGTTTATTGATAAATTTAAATGAGCCTTTGATGCCACTATCGGACCACTCCAAAGACTGTTCGGGAGGTGCTGCAAACATCATAAACAATCTTAAAGAGTCAGCACCGTATTCTTCAATTAAATCATCTGGATTCACTACATTACCTTTTGACTTAGACATTTTTGCACCATCCATAAGAACCATCCCCTGACAGAGAAGATTTGTAAATGGCTCTCTTGTATCCAAATATCCTAATTCATTAAGAACTTTGCAGAAAAATCTTGAGTAGAGCAGATGAAGTATTGCATGTTCAATTCCTCCTATGTACTGATCGACTGGCAACCAATAATTTGCTTCATCATCTAAAATATCTTTATCGGATTTAAAAGATGCATACCTTGCGTAATACCAAGAGGATTCAAAAAAAGTATCTAGCGTATCTTTTTCTTTAATATATTTTTTTCCATTTCTCTCTATTGACTCTGCCTTTAGCTCATCATCGGATAGATCTGAAAAAGGAATGGCATCGTTGTCATCTTCATTTTCAGAAATCATCATAGGAATAGGAGCGCCCCAAGATCTCTGTCTAGATACCCCCCAATTTCTGAGCCTGTAATTTTCTTCAAACCTCCCAAAATTATTTTGCTCTGCAAATTTTTGTATTTTTATGAACGCATCATCAAAACTTAAACCATCGAATTGATCCGAATTAATTAATTTCCCTTTATCTGTAGATGCCTTATCAGAATCTTCGTTCTCGGAAGAAATTACTTTAATAATAGGCAGTGAATATTTTGTGGCAAATTCAAAATCTCTTTGATCATGACCTGGTACGCCCATCAATGCACCTGATCCATAATCTGAAAGCACGAAGTTTGCTACCCAAATGGGTATCTTTTCTTTTGAGACTGGGTGATAGGCAAATTCATTAAGAAAAAAACCTTTTTTTTCCTGTAGTGTTTGATCTTTTTCCGCGCTTTTAACCTTAATCATTTCTTCTATCCAGATTTGTAAATCTTTATTCTTTGATAGTTTTCTTTTCGTGATTTCATGTTCTGATGATAATGCAATAAAGCTGACACCCATGATGGTGTCAGGCCTTGTAGTAAAAACTTCAATTGACTGATCTATCACTGAGTTTTCAAATTGGAATACCATTCCTTTTGATTTACCAATCCAATTCTCTTGCATTAGCTTTACTTGTTCAGGCCAGCCAGAAAGATTACTTAATTCTGAAAGAAGTTCATCAGCATATTCTGTTATTTTCAAAGACCATTGATTAAGGAATTTTTTTTCTACTGGTGCACCAGATCTCCAGCCTCGACCGTCGATGACTTGTTCGTTTGCTAAAACTGTTTTATCAACAGGATCCCAATTTACTTCAGCTTTTTCTCTAATAACCAAACCCTTTTCAAACATTTTACAAAATAGATCTTGCTCCCATTTATAGTAGCTCTCATCACAAGTAGAAAATTCTCTACGCCAGTCATAGGCAAATCCTAATTGTTTAAGTTGACTTCTCATTGTTTTTATATTTTGATAGGTCCAGTCTTTTGGAGAAACTTTGTTTTCTATTGCTGCGTTTTCTGCTGGTAACCCAAAAGCATCCCAACCCATTGGTTGCATGACGCATTTTCCTAATCTGATATTGAATCTAGAGATTAAATCACCAATCGTATAATTCCTAACATGACCCATATGGATTTTTCCAGACGGGTAGGGCAGCATGCTTAAGCAGTAAAATTTATCTTTATCAGTATCAGGATCTACCTCGAAAGCATTATTTGAATCCCAATAATCTTGAATAGATTGATCAATGACTTTTGGATCATACTCTTTCATGAAAATATTTACTTTATGTTAAGAATATCTCTTAAGTAATTTATTGAGATTTTTTCTTCAACAAAGTTTGGCTCTATAAGAATTCTTTGATGAAGAGGAGCATTTGTATTTATTCCTTCTATGTAAGTTTCTTCG
Organism: uncultured SAR86 cluster bacterium; assembly: GCA_902604535.1. Lineage (GTDB taxonomy): Bacteria > Pseudomonadota > Gammaproteobacteria > Magnimaribacterales > AG-339-G14 > CACNYO01. Next base: position 79,390 of record CACKZK010000004.1, on the reverse strand, counting down.
AGCGCTACTCGCATCTTTCTAATTGCAGAAATTCTATCACTTGAATGCGCACATATTTTCGCTATCAGAGCATCATAATATTGGGGAACTGTATAGCCAGAATAGAGATGAGAATCGGTCCTAATCCTAAATCCGCCTGGAGGATGGAATTCAGTTACCTTGCCAGGAGATGGAATAAAAGTTTCATGATGTTCAGCATTTATCCTACATTCGATTGCGTGACCACGACAGTTAATATCTTCCTGAGACAAAGGTATTTCCTGACCTGCTGCAATCATAATTTGTAGTTTTACAAGATCAATCCCAGTTATCATTTCTGTGATCGTGTGTTCTACCTGCAATCTTGTATTCATTTCAATAAAGTAAAAATTTCCATCCTCATAAAGAAATTCAAAAGTACCTAAACCCTTATAGTTAATTTTCTTGCAGGTATTAACTGCTATGTTTCTTATTCCATCTAACTTTTCTTGAGGAATATCAAAAGCAGGAGCTTCTTCAATGATCTTTTGATTTCTTCTTTGGATTGAGCAGTCTCTTTCAAAAAAATGAACAACATTGCCGTGATCATCAGCGGCCACTTGTATTTCTACGTGCCTTGGAGTTTGAAGATATTTCTCTATATAAACTTCGTCACTCCCAAAGCTATTTAAGGCTTCAATTTGAGTGAGACTTAGTTTTGACAAAAATTCTTCTTTCTTCTCACAGATTTGTATTCCTTTACCTCCGCCCCCTGAAGCAGCTTTAATTATTACTGGATAGCCAATTTCATCAGCCATCTTCAATGCTTCTTTCTCCGAGTTAATCCTTCCTGTACCTGGTACGGCCTGCATTCCAGCCGATAAAACTGCTTCTTTTGCAGTGATTTTGTTTCCCATCACTTTTATGGTTTCAGAATCTGGTCCTATGAATTTGTATCCGCTAGATGTAACTTGTTGAGCAAAATGATCGTTTTCAGAAAGAAAACCTACACCCGGATGAATAGCATCAATTCCTGTCAGTTCTGATGCGCTTATAATAGCAGCGACGTTGAGATAACTTTTTGCTGATTCTGCAGGCCCGATACAAATTGATTCGTCCGCCATCTTTACATGTTTTAAATCTTTATCTGCTGATGAATAAACAGCAACAGTTTTTATATCAAGCTCCTCGCATGCTCTTAAGATTCTTAAGGCGATTTCTCCTCTATTAGCTATAAGGATTTTTTTAAACATTGGTCTTTAAGAAATAATAAATAAGGTTTGATCGAACTCAACAGGCTCAGCATTGTCAACTAAGATTTGTTTTACTGTTCCGGAAAACTCTGACTTTACTTCATTCATCATTTTCATGGCTTCAATTATACAAAGTACATCGCCTTCATTAATCTGATCACCAACTTTTACAAAAGGTTCTGACTCTGGATTTGGAGCAGAATAAAAAGTTCCTACCATTGGAGAATTCATTTTGTTTCCACTTTCAAGAACATTTGATGTTTGGCTTATTTCTTGAGTAACTGTTTCTTCAGGCGAAGGTGCCGATTGCTTAGCAATCGGAGACTGTTGAGTAGGTTCTGAAATGATAGGAGTTGTAGAAGAAATAAAATTACCTGGAACAGGGTTACTCTTTACAAGTTTTACAGCTTCTTCGCCTTCTTTTATTTCTATTTCATTGAGATTAGATTCTTCTAACATTTCAATTAATTTTTTTACTTTACGAATATCCATTAATCCTCCCTTAGTAGATAATTTTTTGCTGCTTGAAAGGCCATTAAATAACTTTCCTTTCCAAATCCTGAAACCACGCCCAAAGCAATATCTGAAAAAAATGACTTTTCTCTAAATTCTTCTCTGCCATAAATGTTCGACAAATGTATTTCAATCAAAGGAATATTTACACCTAGTATTGCATCTCTCAAAGATATGCTTGAGTGGGTGAAGGCGCCTGGATTAAATAGAATAACTTTTACTCCATTAGATTTAGCATCATGAATCTTATCAACTAACTCATGCTCTGCATTGCTTTGAAAGCATTCGGTTTCGATATTATTCTCTTTGCCAAGCTCTTTAATTGTTTTTTCAATGTCTTCAAGAGAAAACTTTCCATAAATATCTGGCTCTCTTTCACCTAAAAGATTTAAATTTGGCCCATTTAAAAGCAAGATCGAAGACATTTAGCGAATTTTAAAGTATTTTTTTTGAAATTAAACGATTTTCTTTGAATAATAGATCTATTTTGTTATTTTTTTCCGGGTAGCAGTACTTCCCTTGGTAGCATCCCAAATAGTTTAATTTTAATGACAAAATGCCATCCTTCAGATTTGGGACATTAAAGAAAATATTATTAATGAAGACTTCAGATTCTCCAAAAAACTCATCTTTTATAACTGATGACTCTGTATCTACCTTAAAATTTTTATTTGCCGGAGAGATTGAGTAGTTTAGCTTATCGGCATAAACGTAAACATTTTGATGTAATTTCAAATCTATCAAAACATGATCATCAAAAGAATTTATAGTGATAGTATATGCCTCCTCAGGAGATACGAACTGATCACTCGTCCCGATAAACAAGAAACTATTGCTTGAAAAGACAGCTGAAAAAAAAAGTAAAAATAAATTCATGAATAATTTTGGTGAAACAATTTTAAAAGTTAACAACCTTAATGTTGAATTTGCAAATGAATCTTCAACTTTTAAGGCAGTTCATAATTTAAATTTTAATCTTTCTGAAAAGGAAACTTTAGCTATTGTAGGAGAAAGTGGATCAGGGAAATCAGTTACAGCTTTATCTATTATGCAATTACTTCCTTATCCAATTGCATTTCACAGCAAAGATAGTTCCATAAACTTTAAAGGTTCAGAACTCATTGATCTGCCCAAAAAAGAACTTGAAAATATCAGAGGGAAGAGAATATCAATGATATTTCAAGAGCCTATGACTTCTTTGAACCCTTTTATAAAAGTTGGAAAGCAAATCATAGAGTCAATTCAAGTCCATAATAAAGTATTTAAAAAAGATGCAAGAGAGAAAGCCATAGATTTATTAAGGAAAGTTGAAATAGAAGACCCAGAGCAAAAGTTTTCTTCATTTCCTCATCAGCTTTCAGGAGGACAAAGACAAAGGGTCATGATCGCAATGGCTTTATCAAACAATCCTCAAATATTGATCGCGGATGAGCCGACAACAGCCTTGGACGTTACTGTTGAAAAAGAATTACTAATCCTTCTGAACAAATTGAAAGAGGAGGAAAACCTTAGCATAATTTTTATAACGCATGATTTAAATGTTGTGAAACGATTCGCAGATAAGGTTTTGGTGATGAATCAAGGAAATGTAATAGAGCAAGGAACCACTTCAGACATTTTTTCTAATCCAAAAGATTCTTATACAAAAAGATTATTAGAGTCTATTCCCGAACCTAAAAAGATTAAAAGCATGTCAGGTTCTAAAATTCTGGAATGCAAAAATCTAAATGTAAGCTATCAAGTTAAAGAAGCTTCTTTTCTTCAAAAGGAAGAAAGGTTTGATGCAGTTAAAAAAATCTCATTTTCTTTAATCACTAATTCCACCCTAGGAATTGTAGGAGAATCAGGATCAGGGAAATCAACTATTCTCAAAGCAATTTTAGGTATTGAAGAATATTCAGGAAAAATTTTATTTGAAAATGAAATATTGAAAAAAGATAAGTTAAGTAATCTAAGAAAGAATTGTCAGGTAGTTTTTCAAGATCCATTTAGTTCTCTTTCCCCTCGAATGAAAGTGGAAGAGATTATAAAAGAAGGTTTGGATATCCATTTCAAACAAATGAGTGAAAAAGAAAAAAAACAACGCATCCTAGAATCAATAAACGACGTTCATTTAGATCCTTCTTGTCTAAAAAAATTTCCACACGAATTTTCCGGAGGTCAAAGACAAAGAATTGCTATCGCAAGGGCTTTGATTACAAATCCTAAATTGATTTTGCTGGATGAGCCAACATCAGCTTTAGATGTTTCAATTCAAAAGGAGATACTTCTGTTGTTAAAGGATTTACAAAATTCAAAAAATATAAGCTATGTTTTGATCAGTCATGATTTAAGAGTTATAAGATCAATGTCAGATAGAGTTTTAGTAATGAAAAAAGGCTCAATAATCGAATCTGGTCCAACTGATCAAATATTTGATACACCTCAAGATGGATATACAATCAATCTTATAAACGCTGCTTATAATTAGTCACAATGTCTAAAAAAAGAAAATATTCATCTTCTCTAGTTGACGGAATCGATCAAGCTGGAGCGAGGTCAATGCTAAGACCAACAGGTTTTACAGACGAGGATTTTAAAAAGCCACAAGTTGGCATTGCCTCAACTTGGTCGAATGTGACTCCTTGCAATATGCACATTAATGAATTAGCAGAAACCATATGCAATTCTGTTGATCATGCTGGCTTAAAATCAGTTCTTTTTAATACTATTACAATTTCTGATGGTATCTCAATGGGTACATTAGGAATGAGATATTCCTTGGTATCTAGGGAAGTCATTGCAGATTCAATTGAGACAGTTGTTGGGTGTCAGTCATTTGATTCTGTTGTAGCGATTGGTGGATGCGATAAAAATATGCCTGGTTGCATGATGGGATTGATAAGATTAGATAGGCCAAGTTTGTTTGTCTATGGCGGCTCTATCAAACCAGGAAAGGATCATACAGATTTTGCTACTGTTCTTGAGAAAGTTGGAGCATACTCTCAAAATCAAATAAGTGAGGACGAACTCATTGCAATTGAGAAAAATGCACTTCCTGGACCTGGTTCTTGTGGAGGAATGTATACGGCAAACACTATGGCATCGGCAATTGAAGCTTTGGGAATGAGCTTGCCTGGTAGCAGTTCACAAGATGCTATTTCTGAGGAGAAGAGAAATGATTGCTTAGCAGTAGGAAAAGCTATCGACTATTTATTAGAAAAAGATATTAAACCCAGTGACATATTAACTAAGAGTGCTTTTGAAAATTCTATTAAAGTAGTGATTGCTTTGGGTGGTTCAACTAATGCGGTGCTCCATCTTTTGGCAATGGCAAAATCTGCAAATGTTGATTTAAACCTCGATGACTTCACTAGGATTGGAAAAATTACACCCGTTTTATCTGACATCAGGCCTTCTGGTTATTATTTAATGAGTGATTTGAACGAGCAAGGAGGAATCCAACCTTTAATGAAAATGATGCTTTCTGAAGGATTGCTTGATGGAAGTTGTTTGACCGTTTCAGGAAAAACTATAGAAGAAAACCTTAAAAATATTGAACCGTATAAAGATGACCAAAAAATTATTTCTCAAATTAGTAATCCAATTAAGAAAGAAAGTCATATTAGGATTTTGAAAGGTAATCTGGCTCCTGAAGGGGCTGTAGCCAAAATAACTGGAAAAGAGGGATTATCTTTTTCAGGTCCTGCAATAATATTTGAATCTGAAGAAGAGGCTGTTGATGCTATTTTCAAAAATACCATTCAAGAAGGTTCGGTAATAGTTATCAGATACGAAGGTCCTGTGGGAGGTCCTGGTATGAGGGAAATGCTAAAACCTACAGCTGCAATTATGGGAGCTGGGCTAGGCGATAAAGTTGCGCTTATTACTGATGGAAGATTCTCAGGCGGGTCTCACGGTTTTGTGGTTGGTCATATTACTCCTGAGGCTGCAAACGGAGGTCCAATTGGGCTTTTACATGATGGAGATCTAGTCACCATTGATGCAAAAAAAGATCAAATAAATGTTGATATCTCTGAAACACAGCTAGTTGACAGAAAGAAGAAATGGCAATCTTTAAAAAAGCCTCCAAAAAGAGGAGTTCTAGCTAAATACGCAAGATCTGTGGCATCAGCGTCTGAGGGTGCCATAACAGATAACTTTTAATTTGCATTTTTTAAATTCAACCTAATAATAATATTATGAGTAACACGATAGAGCTAAATAAAGAAAATTTTACAGAAACTGTTGGGTCGAATAAACCTGTGCTAGTAGATTACTGGGCAGAATGGTGTGGCCCATGCAAAATGGTAGCCCCGATACTGGAAGAAGTTGCCTCTGACATGTCAGAAAAGCTCACTGTTGGAAAAGTTGATGTTGACGCAAATCAAGAGTTAGCTGCTCAATTAAACATAATGAGCATTCCAACGCTAATTCTATTCAAGGATGGTGAGATAGTTGATCAGGCAATAGGTGCTTTATCAAAGGCTCAGCTTTTATCATTTATAGAACCACACATTTAATTTAACCTAGACTAGGGGTAACTAAGGTGTTAAATTAATCCACCTAGTCTTAGACAATCTTTAATTAAATCCCAATATTTGTTATGCATTTAGGCCAATTAAAAGCCAAGCCCGTAGAAGAATTACTCAGTCTTGCTGAAGAGATGGGTATTGAAAATCTTGCCCGCTCAAAAAAACAAGATGTTATTTTTGGAATTCTCAAATCTCATTCTGGAAAAGGTGAAGATATAGAAGGCGAAGGCGTTCTTGAAATTCTAAATGACGGATTTGGGTTTTTGAGATCACCGTCTTCTTCTTATTTAGCTGGTGCAGATGATATATATGTTTCTCCCAGCCAAATTAGAAGATTTGGGCTTAAGACTGGTGATTCCATATCTGGAAAAATAAGACCACCTAAGGAAGGTGAGAGATATTTTGCACTTTTAAAGATAGAAAAAATAAATTTTACTGCTCCAGAACAAACGAAATCAAAAGTTGCTTTTGAAAACTTAACACCATTATTCCCTGAAGAAAGAATCGTCATGGAAGCTGGAAACGGGACTACAGAAGATTTATCAGCAAGAATTATTGATTTAACTGCTCCAACAGGTAAAGGGCAAAGAGGATTAATTGTATCTCCCCCGAAAGCAGGAAAAACTCTTCTTCTTCAAACAATTGCTCATTCAATAGAAAGAAATAGTCCTGATAGCAAGCTTATGGTTCTTTTAGTCGATGAAAGACCTGAAGAAGTAACAGATATGAAACGTTCAGTTCGTGGTGAAGTTGTTGCTTCTACTTTTGACGAACCACCTTCAAGACATGTGCAAGTAGCTGAAATGGTAATTGCTAAAGCTAGGAGACTTGTTGAAACAAAAAATGATGTCATCATCTTGCTAGATTCAATTACTCGTCTAGCTAGAGCTTATAATTCTACCCAAGCAGCTTCTGGAAAAATATTAACGGGAGGTGTGGATGCTAACGCTTTAGAAAAACCAAAAAGATTTTTTGGTGCTGCGAGAAATATTGAAGGCGGTGGGAGCCTCACCATAATTGCAACTGCACTTATTGATACTGGATCTAGAATGGACGAAGTAATTTATGAGGAATTCAAGGGGACTGGAAATCAAGAAATTCACCTAGACAGATCAATTGCAGAAAGAAGAGTCTTTCCAGCCATAAACATAAGACGATCAGGAACAAGAAGAGAAGAGTTGATAACTGATGATGCAGAACTTCAAAGGATTAATATTCTTAGAAAGCTTCTCAATGATATGGAAGATGTTGATGCAACTGAATGGCTGATAGATAAACTTGGCAAACATAAGACCAACAATGAATTCTTCAGCTCAATGAAGAAAGGTAAATAACTATTTTTCTTTGAGTAATAAATACTGCTTTTTGCCAGATTTAGTCTCTTTTACGATGTCCCAATCCTTCACCAAAAAATTTAAATCCAACTCTTTTTCTACTTCCAGATAAATTTTCCCGAATTTAGAAAGCAGGGAATTTGATCTAATTTTTAAAAGGACTTTCTCAGCAAGCTGTTTATAAAAAGGCGGATCAACAAATATTAAATCAAACTCTTGATTTGTTTCATCCAACCAAGTCAGTACATCTTTTTTAATTATAAAGACATCTTTGTCAGCTTTAATGTTCTCAACGTACTCTTTAATTTTATTTAAATGATGAGAATTTTTTTCAACGAATGTAACTTTATCTGCTCCTCTTGATAAGGACTCAAGTCCTAAGGATCCAGTTCCAGCAAATATATCTAAACAGTTTTTATTACCAACAATTTGTCCAAGCCAATTAAATAGTGTTTCTCTTATCCTGTCTGGAGTTGGTCTCAGAACATCAGAAGGAATGAATTCAAATTTTCTTCCTTTGTATTTTCCGCCTATTATTCTGAAAGATCCTTTTATTGCTTTATTGCTCATAATTTTCTTTTATAATTCTCTTTTCTAATCGCAACAAAATGCAAGATATATTTCTAAATATTTTAAGAACTCAAGCTCAAACAGTTTATGTAATTTCTTCAGGAAATTCAGTTTCGAAAGAGGCAATGACTGTTTCTTCAGTAGCCTCTTTATCAGCTAACCCACCAAGAATGCTTGTTTGTATAAATAAATCTGCAGCTATGCACGACTTCTTAAAAACTACTGAATCTTTTTGTCTTAATTTATTAAGTAAGGAACAAGAACATGTGGCTGATATTTGTAGTAATTCAGAGAAAATTAATGAAAGATTTTCTAATGATTCTTGGCTTAAAAAGGGGGAGACCCCATATTTGGAAAATGCACAATCAAATCTCTTCTGCAACTTAAAAGAAATCATGGAAGACACTACTCACTCTATCTTCATTGGTGAGATCAAAGATTTAATTCATAATGAGGCTTCGTTACCCCTGATATATCAAGAAGGAAAATATGTTTAAAGTATTTCATTTATTAATTTTTGTTTTTTGCTCAAGCTTTGTATCGTCAAGCGAGATTGAGCTTTATTTTATTGAGCCTAAGGATGGTGCAACATTAAAAGGACCTGTAAAAATAGTTTTTGGGTTATCAGGAATGGGAGTGGCTCCTGCAGGAATAGATTTTCCTAATACTGGTCATCATCATCTCCTTGTTGATTTAGAAAATTTACCTAATCTCTCAAAACCAATTCCAGCTGATAAAAACCACATTCACTTTGGTAAAGGTCAGACTCAAACAGTTCTTGAATTACCCAAGGGAAAAAGAACCTTGCAACTTTTAATGGGAAATTATCTCCACATTCCACACAGAGAGCCGGTCATTTCCGATAAAATTACGATCTTCGTAGAATAAATCTGCGAAAAATCCTCTTGATTTATTCCAAATTGAAACTTAAGAAAAATTTCATAATTTTTCTATACTTACTCCTCATTCCTAGCTTTTCAATAGGTGATATTCTCATCGATGGGATTCTTGATGAAGAAGAATGGAATTCAGCTAAGTCAATTGATGACCTTTTAATTGTTCAGCCAAACATCTTGAAAAAATCAAAATATAAAATTGAAGTTTTATATTTTGCCAATGAAAAAGGAATTTACTTTGGATTTAAAAATTTTAAACCTTCAGAGAGACAAACCCCAATTCAACATAAGAGAGATGCATGGATGGTAGATGGAGATAGAAATTTTATCATTATAGATTTTGTGGGAAACGGTAATAACGGATTTTCTTTTGGAACATCCCTAGGAGATTCTGTTGGCGATGGAACTGTTTCGAATGAAAATCAGTTCAATCAAGATTGGGATGGGGTTTGGTTCGTAAAAACTAGCAAAGATAGTGAGGCTTGGTACTCTGAGTTTTTAATACCTTGGGATGTAGCTCCCATTAGCTCATCTTCTGAAGACGAAATAGAGATCAAAATAAGATTCAATACTTTTGATTTTCTCAGTAATGAATGGTCAAGTTTTCCTGCTATTTGGAGTACTGACTCAGCTTTTTTATCTAAATTTGAACCAATAAAAGTAAAGAATTTTGCTCGGGATACAAAAAGCGGCGCCGATTTCTATCCCTATATTTCAATATCACAAGAGCAAGTTACAGATGAACAAATCAATAAAATAGGTGGTGAAATATTTTGGTCTATAGATGCTGAAAAGAGATTAGATGTAACTATAAATCCTGATTTTGGCCAAGTAGAAAGTGATGATGTTATTGTTAATTTTGATTCAACTGAAACATATTATGAAGATAAGAGACCTTTCTTCACTGAAAATCAAAACTTATTTCAAATAACTGGCTGGAGAACCTATCTTGTCAATACTAGAAGAATTGGTGCAGCGCCAGATTATGACTGCAATCAATTAGACGAAAGACTTGCTGATAAATGCCTTAAAGATAATTCATCTACAAGTGATATTGATCTTGCTTTAAGGTATACCCAATCCGGTGCAATCAATGAGTTTGGTATTTTCTCTGCTTTTGAGAAGGGAACGGATATTTATAAAGCTAGAAATTTCCAAGCTATTCGTTACAGAAGAAATTTCAATAAAGGAAAAGTAGGCTATTTATTAACTTATGCTGATAAACCAAATATATCAAGATCTGCTCAAGTTCATACTTTAGATTACGAATATTTCATCGATCAAGATACTCGTTTTTTTGGAATGTTAAGCCACTCAGACATTGATGATCCAATTTTACCTAAAAATGGATCTGCAATCAGAGCTTTAGTTTCGAAACAATTTACGACAAAATTCTCAGGTTTGTGGGCTTTTTCATCTTATGGCAAGGGCTATGATCTTAACGATATGGGTTATAGTGAAATGAAGGAATATATGTCTACTGGATGGGTAGCAAACTATAGAGAAGCTGACTTTGAAAATAACTCCCAACTTCAAAGTTTAACTATAGATTCAAATGGTGGATTTAATAAAAGCGCCTCAGGAATATACGGCGGATCTTTGGCAAATGTGAACCTAGGCCTTGATTTTAAAGATTTCTCTTCTTTAAGACTTTCCTGCGAGTGTTTTTTAGACCCTGGAAAAGATTATATGGAAACAAGAGGTTTTCCTGATGCACCTTTCATAAGAAATAAAGGTGGGTATACCATTGCAATCAGATACGAGGCACCAGAGACTCTTGTTTTCATTCCTTCTGTGAAACTAGAGAGTAGATCGTCAGGATATGAATTCGATGATCCTATGTTTTCAAGAAAAGAGAAAGGCTGGGGCTTTAACTTGGGTGCAACAATTAAACCGACAGATAATTTGAATATTAACTTCGGACTCATCAGATACGATGAAGATGAAAATTGGAGTAAATTCGAATACGACAACGTATTTGGTTTTTACCATAAGAAAAAACTGTCATCCTCTTTTTCGTTAGGATTATATGAAGGAAAACACGAATTAAGAATTAAAGCTCAATTTTATAGTTTAACAGCAGAGGATCCCGAAGCTTTTTTTGTCTCTCCAGATGGAAAAATGAAATCTATGAGCGCAAGCTTAAATTCATTTGAGCTAAGTCAAATGGCATTTCAAATCAGGTATAAATACCAATTGGCACCTTTGTCTCATATTTATGCTGTTTATACTAGGGGAGGAGATTACTTCAACTCTGAAATTGTCCCTTCATCATTTGATAGGCTATATACAAAAGGATGGAATACAACTTACTCAGATCAATTTATTTTGAAAATAAGATATAGATTTTCTTACTAAAATTCTTCGTAAGTAAATTTAAAAATCTTTATAATTTTCATTCTCAGAATATATTAATTGATTCTTCTACAACATTGGTCGGATTAATTCAGATAGAATATTGCCCAATTTCTTTTCTAAGTTCAATTTGACTCAAACACTCATTAAAGCAATAAATATGATTAGAAAAATAATAATTCTATTTTTTTTCACACAATTATCAGCGGAAATAGTAATTGATGGAAAATTAGATGAAATTGAGTGGGATTCTGCAGGCGTTATTGATACTTTTTTTGTTACCGAACCCTTAACTTATGCTACTCCAGAGGTTGAAACTGAGGTTTTATATTTTGCTAACAAAGATGGGATATATTTTGGGTTTAAAAATTATCAACAACCTATTGAGAATCAAACAACTTTGCTTCATAAAAGAGACGTTATGGATGCATCTGCAGACAGAGCCTTTCTAGCAATAGACTTCAACGGAAACGGCATAAGAGCCTATAGCTTTGCAGTATCTTTGGGTGGATCAATCGGAGATGCTGTTTGGGCTAATGAAAATCAACCATCATCAGATTGGGATGCAATTTGGTTTGCTAAAACTTCTCAAAATAAGGATGCTTGGTTTGCTGAATTCTTGATTCCTTGGGATGTTGCTCCATTGGAAACTTCCGATAAAGAATTTATTGAAATAAATGTTAGGACATCTAGAGGTTATTTTTTTAAAAATGAATGGCATGGTTTCCCTAAAATTAATTGGACTGATACAAAATTTATCTCAAGATTTCATCCTATAAAAATAAGAAATTTTGCAAAAAACTCTAGCTCACAAGTTGATTACTTTCCTTATATTTCTATTTCTCAGGAAGAGGTGAGTGGAAAACAAGAGAATAAAATTGGTGGAGAAATATTTTGGGCAATAGATTCAGAAAAAAGATTAGATGTCACTTTAAATCCTGATTTTGGTCAAGTAGAAAGTGATGATGTTATTGTAAGTTTTGATGCAATTGAGACCTTTTATGAAGATAAACGACCTTTTTTTACTGAAAACCAGGACCTTTTTCAAATAAGAGGTAGAACTTCTTTTTTAATAAACACAAGAAGGATTGGTGCTCGACCAGACTATAATTGCTCTTCAGAAATAGATGAATCAAGCTGTAACCTTCAAAGAAAAACATACAGTGAAATAGATTTGGCCCTAAGATATACCCAGACTGAGGCAGATGACGAATTTGGAATTTTCTCAGCTTTTGAAAGGGACGGTAGATTTTATAAAGGAAGAAATTTCCAGTCTATTAGGTACAGAAAAAGTTTAGATGATCTTCGCATTGGATATCTATTAACTTATGTTGACCGTCCAACTATAACTAGGTCTGCTCAAGTGCATACAATGGATTTTGATTATTCTTTCGATGAATCAAGTAGATTCTCAGGGACTCTAAGTTATTCAAATATTGATTCTGACTCAACTACAACAGAGGGAGTAGCTCTTAGAGGAAGAGTAGCAAGAAACTTTACAGAAAAGTTTTCCGCTCTTTGGGGTTTTGGTATTTATGATGAAGGCTATGAAATGAATGATATGGGTTACTTAGATATGAGAAATTTTGCTGAAACAGGCATTACAGCTGTTTACAAAGAAACCAATTTCTCAGAAAGTTCTCTAATTAGAAGTCTTACATTAGATTTGAATAGTGGACATCAACGAAGCATATCTGGAATAAATGGCGGAGCGATGGCATGGATATCATTAAATTTGGATTTGAAAGATTTTTCTTCAATTGATATTTTCTGTGAGTGCATTCTGTCACCTGGAAAAGATTTCGTTGAAACAAGAAATTATTCAGATTCCCCTTACATAAGGAGACTTGGAGGATACTTATTGAGTATGAGATATTCAGCACCAAAACAGAAAATTTTCATACCATTCATAAAAATTGAAAGTTCATCTGGAGGCTACAAATTTGATAATCCCTTAAACTCTAAAAGAGGAGAGGGTTGGGGTTTTAATTTAGGAGCAATTGTTAAGCCTTCTCAAGATCTGGACTTAAATCTTGCTCTCATTAGATATGATGAATATAAAAATTGGGTCAAATACGAATTTGATAATGTGTTTGGTTATTATAAAAAGAAGAAACTATCATCATCCTTATCTTTGGGTTGGATAAAAAATAATATTCATGAGTTAAGAATTAAAGCTCAATTTTATTCTCTAACTGCCAACGATCCAGATCCTTACTATGTAAGCACTGACGGGAAGATGATTAATTATGATGGATCTCTTAATCCATTTGAATTAAGTCAGGTCGCTTTCCAGATAAGGTATAGGTATGAACTGTCTCCTTTATCCAATTTTTATGCAGTTTATACAAGAGGCGGATATTATTATGATAATGATGATAATGATATAAGATCTTTTGGGGATTTATATTCAACTGGATGGAATACTACTTACTCTGATCAATTTATTCTGAAACTAAGATATAAATTTTAATGATCTTTACAGATCCAACCCCTTGATGTTTTCCTAGCCTCAAACATGGGAAAGTAAACATCACATTCTATACATTTGACCATGCTCGATTGATCTTCACTAATATCAACCGAACTCTCTCCTAAAAGACGAGCTAGACCTACAATTATTCCGATAAAGATTAAAACTGAAATTAATATAGCCATTAGGATTTGATTTTTTCTTCTTTGAAAGCTTTGAGTAAATCCTGAGTTATGTCGGCTAGATCTGATTGATTTAGTTCTTTGTATGCTTGAATTTTTATCTCTAGAGCTTGCTCAACTTGGGAGCTATTTGGCAGATGCTCTATCACGTAATTAGCTCTATTTAATGCTGCAACATAAGCTTTTCTTTCCATATAAAAAGTCGCAACATAAATTTCCTTTTTTGCAACTAAGTTTCTTAAGAAAACCATACGTTGTCTTGCTTGATCCGCATAATCGCTATCTGGAAATCTAAGTAAAAAGTCACTTAGGTCAGAGAAAGATTTTTTTGCTTGATTTAGATCTCTCTTCGAGGCGGCATCTTCAAGGATCATATTTGGATTAAAAATTGACATATCAGCAGTGTAGCCAGACATTCCTTTTAAATAGTAAGCATAATCAACGTTGGGATGATTGGGGTGCAAACTTATGAATCTATCAGCAGCAGAAATAGCAGCATCATAGTTTGCTGATTTAAAGTAAGCATAAATTAATTCAGATTGGGCTTGAGTCGCAAATCGTCCAAAAGGATATCTAGCCTCAAGCATTTCTAAGCTCATTGCGGCAGCGGCAAAATTACCTGATCTTAATCTATTTTGAGCTTGATCAAATAGTTCTTTTTCTAGCAGAACTCTTTCAATTGTTTCATCTTTATTTGCACAAGATGAAGATAAGCTCATCAAGATCAGTAAAAAAGGCAGATTAAAGATAAAATAGTACTTGTTACTAGATAACATTCGTTAATTCTATCTGTTTAAAGGTTAAAAAACATGCCAAAAAAAATTTCCATTGATTTCGAGGTTGATGCTGAAGATTCAGGAAAAAGGATAGATGTAATAATTTCCAAAAAATTTCCAGAGTTCTCAAGAATGCAAATCAAAAAGTTCATAGAGCTAGATTTCTTATCTATTGATTGTAAAAAAATATCTAAGGTCAGTGAGAAGGTTCCAGTAGGCAGTAAAGTTAGTTTATCTGGTCAAATTGATACAGAAGTTGAAAATCTACCTCAAAATATTGAGATTGAAATAAAAAAAGAAACAAAGGACTTCATAGTAATAAATAAAGCTCCGGGGATTGTTGTACATCCTGGTTCAGGAAACAAGTCTGGAACTATTCTCAATAGTTTACTGTTTAATTTTCCAGAGCTCGCAGATTTGCCACGAGCTGGGATAATCCACCGTTTAGATAAAGATACTTCTGGACTTATGGTTATCGCAAGAAATGATAGAGCCTATAAACACTTATCAGATCAAATATCCTCTAGGACTGTCAAAAGGGGATATGATCTCATCGTGATTGGCAGAACACTTAGAGCAGGAACTTTAGAATTCCCTATTGGAAGGCATCGCACAGTAAGAACAAAACAATCGGTGACAGAAAAAGGAAAAGAAGCAATTACTAAATTCAAGGTATTAGAATTTTTGGGTTTTTATACTTATATCCGAGCTTATCTAGGAACAGGGAGGACTCATCAGATTAGAGTACATTTCAGTCACATTAAACATCCCTTGGTTGGTGACAAAACTTATGGAACTAGTCAAAGGTTTGCAAAAAATACTTCAGATGATTTGAAAGATTTTATTATCAAGTTTCCTAGACAGGCACTACATGCTACAGAACTCTCCTTCATAGATCCCTCATCTAATGAAACGGTTAATTTTCAGAGCAAAATTCCGAAGGATTTTCAAAATTTATTGGATCGCCTAAAAACCAATGAAAACTTGACTTAAAGCCTTCTAGTGTCACAATTCGAATCTTTTTAAAACTGTTTAATAATTATGAAGAAAGAATCAGGTGGTTCGGCTCTTATCAGAGCCTTAGCAGATGAAAACGTTGACCTTCTCTTTGGATATCCTGGAGGAGCTGCTCTACATATTTATGATGCAATCTATCAACAGGATAAAGTTCAGCATATTCTAGTCAGACATGAACAAGCAGCTGTGCATGCTGCTGATGGATATGCCAGAGCTACTGGAAGAGTTGGAACTGTTCTTGTAACTTCTGGCCCTGGCGCAACAAATGCAATTACAGGTATTGCAACTGCTTATATGGACTCTATCCCGCTAGTGGTAATTTCAGGTCAGGTTGCAAGTCATCTAATAGGAACAGATGCCTTTCAAGAGACAGATATGATGGGAATATCTCGACCTATCGTCAAACATAGTTTTCTTATTCAAAGCCCAGAAGAGATACCAGAAGTTGTCAAAAAAGCTTTTGTTATTGCAAAAACAGGAAAGCCAGGACCTGTTGTGATTGATGTTCCAAAGGATATGACAGATCCGAATCATCTTTTTGACTATCAGTATCCTAAAGAAATAAAAATGAGATCTTATTCAGCTCCTTCTGAGGTAGAAGAAAACCATATAGAAGAGGCAGTTTCATTATTAGAGAATGCAAAAAAGCCTGTTTTATATGCCGGTGGTGGGATCATTCAAGGCAATGCATCTGAGGAACTAATGAAGTTAGCGAATATCATGAATGCTCCTGTTACAAATACGTTAATGGGTTTGGGGGCTTTCCCTGCTAGTCATAATAACTTTATTGGAATGTTAGGGATGCATGGAACCTATGAAGCTAATATGGCAATGCATGAATCTGATTTGATTTTTGCATTGGGTTCAAGGTTTGATGACAGAACAACTAACAATCCTCAAAAATACTCATTAAATGCCAAAAAAATACACTTAGATTGTGATTATGGATCCATTGAAAAAATTATAAATGTTGATGTATCTTTAAATGGCGATGCTAAAAAGATTTTAAATCAAATACTCAGTAAAATAGATCCTAAAAATATTGATAAAACATCAATAGAACTTTGGAATAAGGAAATCCAAAACTGGAGAGAAACTCATGGTCTCAATCATGATCTTTTAGATAAAAAATTTCATCAGAAGCAAATCCTACCCCAACAGGTAATACAGTCGTTGTATAAGTCTACCAACGGAAAAGCATTTATAACCTCTGATGTAGGCCAGCATCAAATGTTTGCAGCTCAATATTATAAATTTGATGAACCAAGAAAATGGATCAATTCTGGCGGTCTTGGAACAATGGGATTTGGTCTACCTTCTGCTATGGGAGTTAAATTTGCTTACCCTGACGAAGATGTTGTTTGTGTGACTGGAGAAGGAAGTATTCAAATGTGTATTCAAGAGCTATCTACTTGTATGCAATATGGATTGCCTGTGAAAATAATTAATCTCAATAACAGAGCTTTAGGAATGGTAAAGCAGTGGCAGGATATGCAATACGGAGGAAGGTATTCAAGTATTCTCTATGAGGATTCCTTACCCGACTTCGTTAAATTAGCAGAATCTTATGGGCATGTGGGCATGAAGGTAGAGGATATCAGCGAGCTAGAAGAGAGAATGGACGAATGTATTTCCATGAAAGATAAACTTGTATTTATGGATGTATATGTTGATCCAGAAGAACATGTATACCCTATGCTTGAAGCCGGAGGGAATATGTCTGAAATGAGAGTTAGTAAAACTAAAAAGACTTTTTAAAATGAGTCACATATCAATCTTAATGGAAAACCAACCAGGAGCTCTTTCTAGGGTCGTGGGTTTATTTTCTCAGAGAGGATACAACATAGACTCTTTATCTGTTGCTCCTACAAACGATTCATCTTTATCTAGGCTTACGATGGTTGTTAAAGAAGAAGAAAGCGTAATTTCTCAAATACTCAAACAACTAAATAAAGTTATTGATGTTGTTGAAGTGCAAAATCTCTCTGACGTTGAATCAGTCTCACTGGAGATTGCTATTGTGAAGTTAAAAATTACTGAGGAAGAAGCAAAAAAAATCATTGATAATGCCTTCCCTATTATAGGAGAAATTATTAATCATAAAGATGAATTTGTAATGATCAAAGTTACTGGTTCCAATCATGAAGTTGATGATTTTCTTCTATCTTTAAATAAGCAAAATTTTTTAGAAGTTACTAGATCAGGTTTGCTTGGAATGGGGACAGGGGAAAACTTTCTCATTTCAGAAAGTGAAACTACAATTGAGTATTAGGAGAAATTAATGGAAGTATTTTACGAAAAAGATTCAAATCCTGAATTATTAAAAGACAAAACCATAGCTATCATAGGCTATGGTTCACAAGGCCATGCGCATGCCAATAATTTAAAAGATTCTGGTTTCAATGTAATTCTCGGACTGAGAGATGGATCATCCTCCGCTGTAAAAGCATCTGAAGCAGGTTTTGAAGTTGCAAGTAATGTAGAAGCAGCATCTAAAGCCGACCTACTGATGATGCTTATACCAGATGAATTTCAAGGAATAACCTATAAAGAAGAGATAGAACCTAATCTTAAGAAAGGCGCCACCTTAGCATTTGCACATGGATTTAATATTCATTATCAACAAATCATCCCAAGAGAAGACCTAGATGTAATCATGATAGCTCCTAAAGGGCCTGGTCACACTGTGAGAAGTCAATACTTAGATGGGGCTGGAGTACCTTGTTTAGTAGCAATCCATCAAGATGCCTCTTCAAATGCATTAGATGCCTCAATTGCTTATGCCTCAGCCATAGGTGGTGGAAGGGCTGGGATCATCAAAACTACCTTTAAAGACGAAACAGAGACAGATTTGTTTGGAGAACAGTCAGTGCTTTGTGGAGGTCTGACTTCTTTGATTCAGGCAGGTTATGAAACTCTTGTAGAGGCTGGTTATCCTCCTGAAATGGCTTATTTTGAATGCGTTCATGAAGTTAAATTGATAGTTGATTTGATTTATGAAGGAGGTTTAGCGAACATGAGGTACAGCATTTCAAATACAGCAGAATATGGAGATTACACTTCGGGGCCTAAAGTAATTACCGACGAAACCAAAAAAGAAATGAAAAAAATTCTTGAAAGGATTCAGTCTGGAGATTTTGCAGATGAATTCATTGCAGATGCAAGAAAAAGCAATGGTCCAGATGGAGGCCCTGCAATGCAAGAATTTAGGAGACGATCAGCCGCTCATCCAATTGAAGAAGTCGGAAAATCTTTGAGAGAGATGATGCCTTGGATAGCTAGTAACCGTCTGGTTGATAAGGAAAAAAACTAGTACCATCAATAGGGTGTCAAATAAGATACTCGCCCTTATTTTAGGAATTTCTTTATTTTCCGTTTATCTGTTTTCTATTAACCTTTATCCATTAGTTGATGAAGATGAAGGTGCATTCGCATCAGCAACTTTGACCATGATGGATTCTGGAAATTTTACAAACGTTGAATTAGCAGGAGAGAGGAGGGATGACAAACCAGTTCTTACTCATTGGCTGCAGGTCATAAGTTTAAAAACCTTTGGCTTCTCAGAGTTCGCTTTTAGATTACCGAGTGTAATCTTTGGGTTACTTTGGGCATTCGTAACGTTTTGGTTTACAAAAAAGATTTCAAATAAGAGAAATGCTTTTTTAGCAGCTTTTTTCGTTCTAGCTAGCCTTGGCGCATCAATTATTATCAAAACAGCAACTGCAGATGGAATTTTTAACTTTTTTGTAGCTTCAACCACTTTATTGGCATTTTTAGCTTTAAGAGAACAACAGACTAAGTATTTATATTATGCAGCAATTCTTGCAGGCTTTGGCTTTTTAACGAAAGGACCCGCTATTTTAATCGTGCCTGGAGGGGCATTATTTTTCTGGGCTTGGTGGAATGGATATTTAACTGAAACGTTAAGAAAGCTTCTCAATCCTTTTTTATGGCTAGTCTTTTTTTGCATTGCCTCGCCATGGTTTATCTATTTATATTTAAGCGAAGGCATAGATCCGATATTAGGATTCTTTTTTAAACACAACATTCAAAGATATACATCAACCTTTGAAGGCCACTCAGGACCATTTTATTACTATCTTGTTATTTTGATTTTTTTGGTGGCTCCATTTTGGAATAGTCTTTTTACGGTAGTCGGTAGAATTAAGACAGACTTCAAAGATGAAACTAGAAGTTTTCTATGGATTTGGTTTTTATGGGTTTTACTCTTTTTTTCAATATCTTCAACTAAGTTACCGCACTACTTGCTCTATGGAATAACTCCGCTATTCATATTAATGGCACTCAATTTTAAGCAGCAAAGCAAAAGAATAAATCTGCTAATTTTTATTTCTTTATTGGGCTTTATATCATCTTTGCCAATTGTATTAGAAACTCTGGCTTCTTCAGAGAAAGACATTATTTGGAATGTTTTGAGAGAGGAAATAGAGGTTTTCTTTACTCCTTCAAATTTCTTTATTCCAATATTAATTCTTCTAGTCCTTGGAATTGTCTCCTTTATGGTCTTTTCTAAATTGAACCAATTTATAATCTCTTCTTTATTATTTTTAATTAGTATCCATTTAATTTTCCTTCCAAGTGCCATAGGACTATTCCAAGATCGATTCAAACAGGCTGGATTAAAGGTAAAAGAAATGAATAAGCCTTTAGCCATGCACAAGATGAACTTTCCCTCATTTGGAGTATATGCAAGAGACACTGCCTATAGAAATCATAATGATGGACAAATAATTCTTTTAAGGAGCAATCAAATTGATGAGCTGGGTTCAGTGACAGAAATTTATAATAGGTCGGGTATTTCTGTGGTGATAAAAGAGTGAATCCCCAGCACAAAACAGGATCTATTGTCTTTGCGTTGGCGCTGGTTCTGATTGGTTTGAATTATTTAGATCCTGTAATTGTTCTAAATAACTTTATTTTTATTGGACTAAATAGTGCGGGAGCTTTTATAAATCAATCAGCTATCACTTTTCTTACCGAATTTGGTAACGCAGCCGTACTGATGATTGCATCTGTAATCCCAATATATTACTCAAGAAAATTTTTTAGGTTAATCACCTCATCTACACTTATTGGAATCTTGCTCTCAAGGGGGTTAAAAATTTTACTGGATATTCCAAGACCTGGGGCAATCTTAGCAAGAGAAGAATTTTTTGTTGTTGAGCCTCTTTTGACCTCTCAATCCGTGCCTTCTGGACACGCATTTAGTCTCTTTTTATTTTTCTCTTGTTTGGTTGTCTCAGGCATGATTAAAAAAAATTATTTTGTACTGTTAATTTTCGCCTTTTCACTTATTGCTTTTACAAGGATATTAGTTGGGGCTCACTGGCCAATGGATATTCTGATCGGGGCTTCTTTGGGTTTTAGTTTGCCTTTACTCTCAGCTTCATTGGCAGATAGATCGTCAAAAATTTTGGATACTTTATATTCTGTATTTTTCATTATTTTATTAAGCATCGCGCTTTACACACTAATCATTGGCAATTTTTCTACCTATGATTTTGCAAATGAAATAGGTTGGTTATACATTCTTATTTTCTTGAGTCCCCTTTTATTTCTTAATTTACTGAAGATAGAGAACATTTTTAGTATTGCTTTAGAATATTTCACCAAAATAAAGGTATCTCAGAGTAATTTTTTTAAAATCTTTATGCCTTTGCTTATCTCTTCCACATTCATATATTTAATCTATCAATATGGATCTTTTAGTTCCTTTCTTTTAATGACAGAAAATTTGGATTTTCTCCTAGTGTCCGTTGCATTAGGTCTTTTGGTTTTAAGCCTATTGATAAGGGCTGCTCGAATTAGAAGATTTTTTAATAAGGAAACAAAGAGTCTAGGAGTTATGCGAATCACTTTCTTGCATAACTTTTTAAATAATTTCTTACCTATGCGAATTGGAGAATTTTCTTTTCCTTTGCTTTTGAGAGAATCTTATGGGATCGATAATAAGATATCCCTCAGAGCACTTTTTATTTTCAGGATCACAGATCTTCTATCAATCACTTTTTTGTCTTTATTTGTCTTTCTTAGTTTCTACTATTCTTTAATGCTTAATTTTTTAATTTTAGTTACTTGGTATTTAGGAGTAAGTTATTTATTGCAAGAAAGAGATATTAAAAAAAATCTTTTTGAAAAAATTGAAATTTTGATTTTGTCTTTGTTAGCTTGGTTCATAAAAATATTTGCACTCACTTATCTTCTGTTATCTTTGATTTCAGCAAGCTTAGAAAGTTCTTTCGTTGCCGTTATTTTTGGTGAATTAACATCAATCCTACCCATCCATGGCTTTGCAGGAACGGGGACATATGAGGGAGGCATAATATTTGGACTAAATTCTTTTGATAAAAATATTAATATCGATTCAATGATTAGTGCTTCTTTATTGGTCCACTTTACTGTTCTTTTATATAGTCTTATCCTTGCAATTATTTCAACATTCATTAAGAAGACATGAAAACTTATTTAAGCATTGTTGTTCCTGTTTACAACGAGGAAGAAAATATAAAACCTCTCGTCGATGAAATTTATCAATCGATGGAATCTCTAGACAAAGAATGGGAATTACTCATTGTTGATGATTCAAGTAAAGATAATACTGGAGATATATGTGAATCAATTGCCAAATTAAAAAAAGAAGTCAGGTACCTGCAATTAGGAAGGAATTCAGGGCAAACAGCTGCAATGCAAGCAGGTTTTGACCACGTGCAAGGAAAATACATAGCAACTTTGGACGGTGATCTTCAAAACGATCCGAAGGATATTTTAAGACTTTTGAATAGGCTGAAAGAAGAAAAATTGGATTTAATTGTTGGATGGAGAAAAGACAGAAAAGATCCTTTTCTTAGAAGTCTCATATCAAAGATGGCAAATTCTTTAATTGGCTGGTCGACTGATATAAAACTCCATGATTACGGATGTAGCTTAAAGGTCTACAGAAATAAAACCCTCAAAGCAGTTCAATTGTTCGGTGAAATGCATCGGTTAATTCCTGCTTGGATGAGTCTATATACAGATAAGGCAAGAATAAGCGAGGAGGTTGTAAATCATAGACCTAGAATTGCTGGCGAGAGTAAGTATGGGTTTGGAAGAATTGCGAGAGTACCTTTGGATTTATTTTCAATTATTTTTTTCCAAAGATTTTTATCTAAACCAGCACACTTTTTTGGTTTTCCTGGTTTAGTGTTTCTGGGCCTTGGAATAATTATCTTATTTATATTAAGTGCCCAAAAAATAATGCTCGGCATAGACCTAGGCGATAGACCTTTATTTTACGGCGGAATACTTTCTGTTGTGTTTGGAACCCAACTTTTAACAACCGGATTATTGGCTGAAGTGGTCGTTAGAATTTACTTTTCGAATAAAAAACGTCCTTATGTAATAAGAAGGGATTCCGAGAATTAATTTAACTTTATTTATTGATAATAGCTTGCTAAGGTTGCATTCCATTTCATATGGGTCTGTAGCTCAGCTGGTTAGAGCGCACCCCTGATAAGGGTGAGGTCGCAGATTCGAGTTCTGCCAGACCCACCAAAATATCTATAAATCTTTTTTATTCAAAATTGATCTAATTATTGCAGAACAGTAGAATTTCGATCATGGCTTATACTTTAGAAATTGGACAAGACGCGCCAGATTTTAATCTTTTAGCAACTGACGAAAAATTTTATAGTCTTTCCAATTACGCATCTTATGAATTATTAGTCATTTCATTTACTTGCAATCATTGCCCTTACGTCATCGGATCTGATGAAGCTACTAGAATAAGTGCTGAAAAGTACTTAGGAAAAGGTATCAAATTTGTTTGTATCAACTCTAATAGTCCTAATACCTATGAAGAGGATAGCTTTGAAAATATGCAAAACAGAATGAAAGAATTCAATTTTCCTTGGGATTATCTTTATGATTCAACACAAGAGATAGCGCAAACATTTGGAGCGTTGAAAACACCTCACTTTTTTTTATTCAATCAGAGTAGAGAGCTTATTTATACTGGCAGGTCAATAGATAATCCAAGAAATCCCTCCTTAGCTTCTCAGAACGATCTTGAAACTGCCATTGATGAACACTTAGGAAATAAAAAAATTACTACGCCTATTACCAATCCGATCGGTTGCAATATAAAATGGGATGGTAAAGATGCACATTGGATGCCTGCCGAGGCTTGTGATTTAATATAAATTTAGGAGAAATTATGACAGAGATAGCAACTTTAAGTACTGATGGTGACATCTCAACGATAGTTTTAGATGATGGAAAAGTTAACGTTTGCTCGTTAGAAATGCTTGAGTCTATTCAGCAATGCTTAGCAGAAGTGCCAAAAGATAAAGGTGCATTGATCGTAAGAGGTAGAGAAGGAATATTCTCCGCAGGCTTTGATCTAAAAACTATTCAAGGTGAAGATGCAGAAAAATCCAAAAAAATGGTTGAGATGGGAATGAAAACAATGCACGACTTATATACTTTCCCTAGACCTGTGATTATGGCTGTAACTGGACACACTATCGCAATGGGCCTCTTTATAGTATGTTGCGGGGACTATAGGATTGCACTTGAAGGAAAATTTGTCGCTCAGGCAAACGAAGTTAGAAATAACATGGATATTCCCTCTCCTATTATGGAAGTTGCTGAAAGCAGAATAGATAAAAAGCATGTTTATTCTGTGCTTTATCATGCTGATCCTTATCCTTTTGATAAGTGTATTGAGGCCGGACTACTCGATGAAATAGTATCACCTTCAGATTTTGAAAAAAGAATAATGGAGAAGGCAGAAGATTTAGCTACTTTAGGCCATCCTCATTATTTAAAAACTAAGCAAGCACACCAGAGACCGCTTCTAAAAGCTATCTCTAATGCATTGCCTGCTTAAAAAAGTTAGACATTTCTTACATCTTTCTCTAATCTACCCCTTCTTCTGGGGCCATAGCTCAGCTGGGAGAGCGCCTGCTTTGCACGCAGGAGGTCGGCGGTTCGATCCCGCCTGGCTCCACCAAAAACACTTCAATTTTCCTCATTACAGATACATAATAAGTTCATGAGAGAGATGCACATACATGATGTAGTTATTAGAAACGGCAATATAGTTGATGGATCAGGGAAAAAACCTTTTCTTGGAGATATTGCAATTGATGAGGGAAAAATCACCAAAGTCGGTGAGGTCATTAACTCCGGTAAAAAAGAAATTGACGCTGATGGAAACCTTGTTTCTCCTGGATGGGTAGATATTCATACACATTATGATGGTCAGGTTTGTTGGGATCCTTATTTAACTCCCTCGAGCTGGCATGGAGTAACCACAGTTGTTATGGGAAATTGCGGAGTTGGCTTTGCACCCGTGAAACCCGGTGATGAAAATTTCCTTATTCAACTTATGGAAGGTGTTGAAGACATTCCAGGTACTGCACTGCATGAAGGTATTGATTGGGAGTGGGAAACTTTCCCTGAATTTCTTGATGCAATTGAAAGGAAAGAATTTGTTATGGATTTAGGATTTATGATTGGGCATGGACCGGTAAGAAGCTATGTTATGGGCTACGACAGATGTCAAAACCAAGTTGATGCATCTAAAGATGAAATTAACCAAATGTCAGAAATAGTTGAAGAAGCTATTAATGCTGGTGCACTAGGATTCAGCACATCAAGAACTATCTTACACAGGGACGTTTATGGTGTTTATGTGCCTGGAACAGAAGCAAGCTCAGAAGAAATGAAAGAACTTGCTTTTGCAGTGGATCGTGCAGGTGAGGGTACTTTAGAAATTGTATCTGATTGGCTGGACCAAGAAATAGAAATGTCATGGATGAAAGAATACGTTGAAAAGTCTGATTGCGGTTTAACTTTACTTCAAACAAATGGTGACTCCGTTAAAACAATTCTTTATTGTGAAGAACAGTTTCTTAAAGGTAAAAATGTTCGACCTCAGTTCCCAGGAAGAAATGTTGGACTTATGTTTGGTCTAGAAAGTTCTTTGCATCCTTTTATAGGTCATCCTTCCTACAAAGAAATTTCTCATCTTTCCTTGAACGAGAGACTCTCAATCATGAGAGATCCTTCTTTTAAGCAAAAAATCTTAAATGAGTCGCCGAGTTTTAAAGATGATTTGCAAAAAGCTGCTCAAGAACAAAAATCTAATAAGACTAAAGAAGAAATTAAAGCAGAAGCAGAAATAGGCAAAAAACTAATTTCTAATTATGAAACCCAATTTATTTTAAGTGATCCTCCTAATTACGAACCAACAAGAGAAGATAGTATTGCTTACTTAGCTGAGCAGAGAAATCAGTCAGAAGAAGAAGTCATTTATGACGAATTGATAAAAGATGATGGTAAAAGTTTAATTTATGCATGTTTCACTCCTTATGAAAATCATAAACTTAAGTTCGTTGAAACATTCTACAAACTAAAATCGTCTGTAGCTGGTGGGAGTGATGGGGGAGCGCATTGCGGTCTTATTTGTGACGCAAGCATGCCCACAACAAATTTATCTCATTGGGCAAGAGATAGATCTGCAGGCAATAAGATTCCTTTAGAACTCATCATTAGGAAACAAACAAAAGATACTGCTGAAACTTATGGACTGTTTGATAGGGGAGAGATAAAAGCTGGAATGATTGCAGACATCAATATCATTGATTTTGAAAAATTAAATGTTTCTCTTCCAAAAATGATCTTTGATCTACCAAAAGGAGGGAAAAGGCTTGTTCAGGAATCTTTTGGTTATTTAACGACTATTAAAAGTGGTGAGGTTGTTTATGAGAATGGCCAAGCAACAGGAACTCTCCCAGGCCAAGTCGTAAGAGGGAAGCAAATATCAGAGGCCAAAGATACCAAAGAAAAAATCTCCTTTTTTGATAAAACTATTAGATTATTCATTATCAAAATACTCAGAAAAATTTGGTCATTTCAAGGAAGAAAAGTTACAAGCTCTATCGTTTCACAGTAGAACACTTTGGCTATTAAACTTTAATAAAGCTAAAATAATCAGTAATTTAATCCTCAGTCTCCAGGCCTTCTTAAAAAAGATCTATTTAATTCATTAACGTTTTTAACTCCTGTGAGTATCATGCTCTGTTCAACTTCATCTTTTAAAAGTTCTAATGCATATTTAGCACCTTTGTATCCTCCTACTGATAGTCCATAAAGGTAAGGTCTACCACCCATGCAAGCATTAGCTCCCATGGCAAGGGCCTTTATGACATGAATTCCTCTTCTGATGCCCCCATCAACTATAATTTCAATAGAGTCTCCAACGGCATCTCTAATTTCTTTTAACATTTCAAATGGCGCTGGGCATCCATCTAATTGTCTTCCTCCATGATTTGAAATCATTATTGCTGAAGCACCAATATCCTTTGCTCGTTTAGCATCTTCTACAGATAAAATTCCTTTGACCGCAAAAGCCTTATCCCATTGACCTATCATCCACTCTGCATCTTTCCAAGTGACGGTTCTATCAAACTGACTGTTCATAAAATCCATCACGGAAATATCGTTAGCTGCATCTTTCAACCTGTGCTCAATATTAACCATGGAAGGTGTGGGGGGATGAGTAAGATAATTTAATGTCCAATCAAATTTACTGGCAATATTAAGGTAAGACTTCAAGGTTAATTTTGGTGGCACCGTCATGCCTGTTCGGAGATCTCTTTCTCGTCTCCCGTTAACAGGGACATCGATAGTCAAGCATAGAGCATCGTAATTAGCAGCTTTACATCTCTCAATGTATTCAACTGAAATGCTTCTGTCTTTAAGAACATAAATTTGAAAAACTTTCGGACCTTTAGATTTTTCTGCAACCTCTTCTATAGTAGTAGTTGAGAGGGTAGACAAACAAAAAATCGTACCCATATCACTTGCAGCATTTGCGGCTGCTATCTCTCCTTCGTGATGAAACAATCTATGATACCCTGTAGGTGAGCATATGTAAGGCCAATCAATCTCAGTTCCAAGAACTTTAGTTGAAGTATCAATATTATCTACATCAACTAAATAATTAGGAATTACTTCATATTGTTCAAAGGAATTTGTGTTGTGTTTTATGGTCCATTCATCTCCAGCAGCACCATCGATGTAATGGAACATTGCTGCCGGTAATCTTTTTTCAGCAGCTTTTCTTAAATCGCTAATGTTATGACAATCTTGTAATTTCAATTGTTAAATTTTTCCAAAAGTCTTTTTCTATCTGATTCATAAATTTTGCCACCAAAATAATAACAGGGTATAGCTAATCCAGCGATTAAAGAAAAAGTAACTAACATTATTGTATAAGGTTCTATCACATCAAATGATCTTAAAATATCAGTGAAGATTCCACCCCCTAAAGATCCAAAAGTAAGACCTATTAGGTTAAGACATAATATATAAAATGCTACTACAGTAGCCCTTATTTTAGGAGGAACAAGCTCCTGAAC
Organism: uncultured SAR86 cluster bacterium; assembly: GCA_902604535.1. Classification (GTDB taxonomy): domain Bacteria; phylum Pseudomonadota; class Gammaproteobacteria; order Magnimaribacterales; family AG-339-G14; genus CACNYO01. Next base: position 51,121 of record CACKZK010000004.1, on the reverse strand, counting down.
GGTTGAAAAGGTTGGACCGTAAAAACATCCAAGTTGGAAATAACCGATAACAACTCCCAGCCAAAAAATAAAAGTATTCGGCTCTACAAATCTATAAATAATTCCAAGAGGCAATAGCAAAAGTGTAAGCCAAAAAAGAAACATAGGACGTCCTTGATTGAAAGTTCTTAACCACCAGTCACTCATCAAACCACCAAATAAGTTTCCAGCTAGACCTGCAACTACCCCAATGATTCCTGTAAGTTGGGCAATTTCTGATCTCTCGAAACCTCTTTCTTGGGCGTACCAAAGTTGTTCAAAAACTGCTGCTCCAAGCGCCACATGATAAAGAACTCCTCCGGCAATAGTTAAGATTAATGCGTTGGAAGAGGTCAAAGCTTGCCTTAAAGTAGAAACTATTTCTAAAAATGAGAGATTAACCTCATCTGGATTATCGATAAGGTGTTTTCTAGGACGATCTTTAAAGAAAAATGCGACGATCCCCAAAACTGCTCCTATACCCCCCAAAATGTAAAAACAATTTCTCCATCCCAAGGGTTCACCAAGAAAACCTACTATAAGAAGGCTTATGCCAACTCCGATAGGAACACCCATATAGTAGACTCCTGCAGCAAAACCCATCCTATTTGCTGGAAAGCTATCTGAAAGCATCGACATAGATGTCGGCGTTAAGATTGATTCTCCAACTCCAATAAAGGCTCTGGGAATAGCCATGCTGATAAATCCTTTGGCAGCCCCTGTGAGCGCAGTAAAAACACTCCATAGTAGAACTCCAAAACCAATTAGTCTTGGTCTATTGTACTTATCTGCCAGTGTTCCCATGAACAATCCCATGATCGAGTAAAAAAAGACAAAAGCTAATCCAGTCAAAATACCGTACTGCCAATCAGTTAAGCCAAGGTCAGGAACAATAAAATTTGCAAAACTTGCAATCAGTTGACGGTCTACAAAATTTAAAAGATTCAGAAGCGTCAAAAAGAAAAGTAACCTATATGGATTCATATTCCCCCAGTTGAATTATTTATCCGTTCATGGAATATAATCATTATCCAGAAAAATAATTTTTATGATAGTAGTAGGTTTAACAGGAGGAATTGGATCAGGAAAATCAGCCGTCACAAAGATCTTTGAAGGCTTGGGTGTTAAAGTTGTGGATGCAGATGTTGCTTCAAGGCAACCGGTGATGAAAGGAGAACCAGCATTAAAAAAAATTGCTGAAAAATTTGGAGCTAATATTCTTACTTCTGAGGGAGAATTAGATCGAAGAAAGCTTAGAGAGATAATATTCAACGACAATTCTGCAAAAGACTGGTTAGAAAATCTTCTTCATCCGCTTATTCATCAAATACTCATTGATGATTTGACTAGTGCAAGTTCTAGTTATGCAATCTTAGTATCTCCTTTATTGTTTGAAACAAATCAAAAAGACTTATGCTCTAAAACAATAGTTGTCGATACAAGCGAGGATAGACAAATTGACAGAACTTCTAAAAGGGATAATGTTGAACCTGATCAGGTTAAATTAATTATTGACTCCCAGATAGATAGAAAAAGCAGGAATGAACTTGCAGATATCATTATTTTAAATGATGGATCTTTGCAGGAATTGGAAGAGAAAGTTAAAAAATTTCATGAAGACTTGGAAAGAGAAATAAGTAAATGAAGAAAAAATGCCCTCGATGCAGAAAAATGTATTCTGTTGATAAAGATTCAAACCATAGACCATTTTGCAGCGAAAAATGTCAGGCTATAGACTTAGGCGATTGGTTTTTTGAGAAACACAAGATTTCTAGACCAATTATAGATGAGGATGATCTATTTATTGACCCATAAAAGAAGAAATACCTGCTATTCCATCAGCAGAATGTTTTTTTGCCTCGTGTAAGTCAGAAATTCTTATTCCTCCAAGAGCATAAGTCTTTATTTTGGTTAGTGATCTTAATTCCTTAAATTTTTTCCAACCCAGAGAAGAAGCTTCCTGATGACTTTTTGTTTTTTTGATTGGTGAGATAAAAACATAATCTAACTTTAGTTGATTTGCTTTATTTATCTCATCCTTGTTATGACAGGATGCACCTAAGTAATATTGAGAATTTTTTAAGTTCTTTAAACTCATAAGATCCGCTGAATTGTAGTGAATGCCATCAAACCGTTCGGAGATATTTAAGTGTCTAGAACTCAAAATCAGCTTAGTTTGATATTTATTTTTTATTGTTAAAAATGTTTTTAAATTTTTATTGAGTTCAAAGTTGTCCAAACATCTCAGCAAAAGCAATTCTTTTTTAATTTTGATTGATTCCAATAATTCTAAGTAATTTTCTGGAATTACTTGAGGAGTAATAAAAAAATAATCAGGATCTATAGTCTGCATTCATGCTTACATAATCTTTAGATAAATCCGATGTAAGAACTTTGCTTATCTTATCGCTTTCACCCAACTTAATGTTTATGTCTATTTTTTTCTTTTTAAATTCTTTTAACCCTAATTTATCTGAATAATTTGAGCCGAGCTTTCCATTTTTAAATACTTGGAGCTTTCCAAGCTTTAGATTAAATTTTTTCTCATCAAAATTAATATTGGTATTACCTACCGCCATTAAGATTCTTCCCCAGTTTGGGTCTTCTCCGAAAGCAGCTGTTTTTACTAACAGAGAATTAGCAATATTTTTAGCAATTGTTTTGCAATCACTCTCAGTCTTGAGTCCTTTAACGGTGATCGAAATTAGCTTTGTCGCTCCTTCAGCATCTAGTACTATTTTCTCTGCCAAGGAATAAAAAATTTCTTGAATAGTTTTCACAATCTTACTTTCATTAGCTTTCGACAATGAAATTAGTGATGATCCAGTAGCGACAAGCAAAGAAGAGTCATTTGTTGATTGATCTCCATCAATAGTTATTGAATTAAAAGAATCTTCGCAGGCTAATTTATGGATTTTGTCTAACTTCAAATTGCTTATCTTTACGTCAGTAAATACAAAGGACAACATTGTCGCCATGTTAGGTTCAATCATTGCAGAACCCTTAGCGATGCCAATAAAATTTATAGTCTTGCCTTTTATATTGATACTTTTTTTTATTATTTTTTCTTTTTTATCTGTTGTCATTATTGAAGTAGCAAAATTGTTCCATTTACTTTTACCAAGATTTTCATAGGCAAAAGAAAAAGATTTTCCATACTTTTGAAGGTCTAGCCTTTCACCAATAACTCCGGTTGAGAAGGGCAGAATATTTATATCTTTGTAATCAGTAAACATCTTGTCTATATCTTTTAATCCCCCAGGCCCTGTTGCGGCATTTGCATTTCCTGCGTTTATAAATAATGCAGTTTTCTTTTTCTTATCAAGGTTTTTTAAATTCTTTTTTGCAACCAATACCGGGGCTGCAGGAAATTTATTTGAAGTAAATAACCCTGATATATTTGTATCACACGGCAATTCAATTATTGAAGTATCGAGCCTTTTGCCATATTTTTGATGACTAGCAGAACAGCCAATTTTAACTTCTTTCATCATCTATCTTCTTTTCTTTCTTTTTGCCTTGGCTTGAAGTCTTCTCATCCTTCTGTTTCCTGAGAATTCTTCATTTTGCTCAGACTTATTTTTATTGACTTGTTCTTGTGGCGAATCAAAAGCTGATTGAATCTCTTCTTTATGACTTATTGTATTTTTTATAATAGAACTCGCCTGAGCAGCTTTCTCTTCTCTATTGATTTGTACTTTCGATAAAAACTTTATGGCTTCAGCATTAATATTTGTTAGAAGACCTTCAAACATTTCAAAAGCTTCTCTTTTATATTCAAGTCTTGGGTCTTTCCCTGCATAACTTCTAAAACCTATATTCTGTCTTAAGTACTCAAGAGCATTAATATGATTTTTCCAGGATATATCTATGACCTGCAAAACGATTTGTTTTTCTAGACTAGGAAGAACCTCACTGTACTCTATTCTTTTATCGAGATATTTGTTTTTAAGCTGACTAACAATTTCATCTATTAAGGTATCTTGATTATTCTTTTCATCATCTAAGAACTGAGCTAGATCAAATTCAAAAGCAAAGTCTGAAGATAAGGCATTCTTCAATTTATCAGTTTGCCACTGACTTTCTACGCTAGAAGGTGGCAGAAACAAATATACTAAATCTGATATTTCATTGAATCGCATTGAATCAATTAATTCTGTTAAGTCATCTTCTTGAAGAATTTCTTCTCTTTGAGAATAAATAACTTGTCTTTGTTCATTGAGAACATCATCAAATTCGAGAATCCTTTTTCTTAAATCAAAATTTCGTCCTTCAACTCTTCTTTGAGCTCTTTCGATTGCTCCAGTAAGCATTCTATGTTCTATAGATTCTCCCTTTTTCATGCCACCGATTGATTGCATAAGATTTTTAACTCTTTCCGGTGCAAAAATTTTCATCAAACTATCTTCTAAAGAGAGAAAGAATTGTGAGGAGCCAGGATCTCCCTGTCTTCCAGATCTTCCTCTAAGCTGATTATCAACTCTCCTTGATTCATGTCTTTCAGTTCCAATCACATGCAAACCGCCGAGTGATAGAACTTTTTCCCTATAAGATACTTTATTTTCATTGCCCCCAAGTACGATATCTGTTCCTCTTCCGGCCATATTTGTTGCGATGGTTACAGCATTCTCAGCTCCTGCTTGAGATATTATTTCTGCTTCTCTTTCATGCTGTTTTGCATTTAAAACATTATGTTCGATTTTCTTTTGTTCAAGTTTATTGGATATTAATTCAGAAGTTTCTACTGAAATTGTCCCAACTAAAATTGGTGCCCCAGTTGAGTTAATCTTTTCTATTTCTTCAACGAGAGCATCATACTTCTCCTCTAAGGTTAAGTATATTTTGTCCTCCTTATCGTCTCTAATCATTGGCAAATTGGTTGGTATGACAATGGTTTCCAAAGAGTATATTTCCTCGAACTCTTGAGCTTCAGTTACAGCAGTTCCAGTCATTCCAGACAACTTATCGAAGAGTCTAAAAAAGTTTTGAAAAGTGGTTGAAGCTAAAGTTTGACTTTCAACTTGAATATTTACATTTTCCCTAAGTTCCAATGCCTGATGAACTCCATCTGATAATCGTCTTCCTGGTAAAGCTCTTCCAGTGTTTGTATCAATCAATACTACTTGACCATTTTGGACAAGGTAATCTGTATTTTTCTCAAATAGATTGAAGGCCCTCAAGGTAGACTGAACCATGTTCAATAACTTAAGATTTTCACTTGCATAGAGTGAGTCATCTTCTTTAAGTAGTCCGTTGTGAACAAGAAGGCGCTCAACGTTTTCATGACCTTTTTCGGTAAGTTCCGCCGATCTTACTTTTTCGTCAATCTGAAAATCACCTTCTACAAAAATATCTCCCGATTCCAAATCAAACTCTTCTTTCTTTAGGCGAGGAATTATTTGGCCGATCTTCTTGTATATTTCTGAATTATCCTCGGCGATACCGCTAATTACTAAAGGAGTTCTAGCCTCATCAATCAGTATTGAATCCACTTCATCAACCACAGCAAAAAAAAGATCTTTTTGCATTTTATGGGCACTATCCATTGCCATGTTATCCCTAAGGTAGTCAAAACCAGCTTCATTGTTCGTGATGTAAACAACATCTGCCTGATAAGCATTTTTTTTCTCTTCAAAACTTTGGTTAGGAATAACATGACCTACCGTCAATCCAAGGCCCTCGTAAAGTGGCCTCATCCAATTTGCATCCCTTTCAGCTAAATATTCATTAACAGTAATTACATAAACACCTTTTCCGGTTAGAGCATTTAAGTAACAAGGTAGCGTCGCGACAAGGGTTTTTCCCTCACCAGTAGCCATTTCAGCGATTTTTCCTTCATTAAGAATAACTCCACCAACAAGTTGGCAGTCATAATGTCTTAAACCCAAATTTCTTTTGCTTGATTCTCTTACCAATGCGTAGGCTTGTGGAAGTAAATTTTCTAGCGTCTCACCCGATCGAATCTGATCTTTTAGTTCATTAGACTTTGTCAACAAATCATCAGTATTTAACTTCTCAAGAGATGTCTCCAAAGAATTAATTTGATCAACAGTTTTAGAAATACGACTGATGACTCTTTTATGTTTTGAGCCAAATAGAAAGCCAAACATTTTTATCCTGTGCTCGGGTCAATGATTGGATCGATATATCTAATGAACTGATTGCCTTCTTCTGCAGTAATTATTTCCCAAGTATCAGGATTATCGATAAGTTTTCTTAGAAGTTGGTTGTTATGTGAATGACCAGATTTATAACCTTCAAAAGATCCAATTAAATTGTGTTTCAGTAAATATAAGTCACCTATAACATCAAGAATTTTATGTTTAACAAACTCATCCTCTGACCTCAAACCTTCCTCATTTAGAATTTCATTTTCACCAATAGCTATAGCATTTTTCTCACTTGCCCCCAGAGCTAAGTTTTCTTTCTTTAATGCATCAACTTCACTCATAAAGCCAAAAGTTCTTGCACGAGATATCTCTTTAAGAAAAGTTGTTGAATTGAAGTCAATGGTAGCCTTATTGGGCTGCCTTCTATGAACAGGATGATTATAATCAAGTTCATAACTTACTTTGAAACCATCATAGGGAGAAAGCGATACTTTGGCGCCATTATTTGCTTCAACGGATACCGGTTTTTTTATTTTTATAAATTTTTTAACTTCTTGTTGTTCTTTAATGCCAGCGGATTGAATCAAAAAAACAAAAGGATTTGCCGAACCATCCATGATAGGAACTTCAATGTCATTAATTTGGACATAAGCATTATCAATGCCTAAACCTGCAAAAGCAGAGAGCATGTGTTCGACCGTAGAAATTTCAACATCTCCGCTTACAAGTGTCGTTGCAAGTGCTGTAGCTCCGACGTTTTCAACTTTAGCTTGGATCTCAACAATTGGATCACAATCAACTCTTTGAAAAATAATTCCAGTATTTTCGGGTGCAGGTAAAAGTTTTATTGTAATTTTTCTGCCTGAGTGCAAGCCTACTCCACTTGCCTTGATGGGATTAGTTAAAGTTCTTTGAGCTAGCATTTCTAGTTTATTCTTTGTCTATTAATCTCAAAAACAATTACTGAAGTTGCGATAGCTGCATTGAGACTCTCCAATTTATCACTGATTGGAATCTTGATCATTTTATCGCATTTTGATTTTAAAGTTTCTTGAATACCTGTATTTTCTGAACCGACTATCAAGCCTACTTTTTTGGAAAAATCAGTATCATAAATTGATTTTGACTGTTCACTGCTTTCAGCTCCATAAATTAAAAATCCTCGAAGTTTAAGCATTTCTGTAATTCTCTTTAAGTTCGGCACGATCACAAATGGGACAAGCTCGCTTGATCCTTTTGAAACTTCTCTCACTGATTTAGTTAAATGACAGGCCCTAGACTTAGGAACCACTACTGCATCAACCAACCCTCCCAAGCTTGTACGGAGAATAGATCCTAGGTTATTGGGATCTGTTATGTGATCGAGCAAAATAACAATAATGTCCTCTTTAGTTTCTAAAATTTTTTCCAAATATTCTATATTTTTTGGTTCTGATGGTTTGAAAGTAAGATTGATCTTTATTTTTGGATTTTTAAATTTTTTTATCTTGATTTTTATTTTCTTCTCTAAAGCAAGCTCTTTAATATCTTTTAATCTTTTTGAAATTGAATTGTCATCTACTTCCAAAAAGATAACAGATTCAGGCTTATTGATAAGTAACGTTTTAATGGTATTTAAATCAGATGTCTCAAACATTTTATGCTGGTATTAAACTTATTTTACCTTCGTATGGATGCACCGATTCGATAATGCAACTCATTTTATCGCCGATGCTTAACGAACCCTGTCTGCTAGTTAGGGATTTCATCTCACTATTAAAATTATAATATTTATTTTTAAATGAGCTTATATGACAAAGCCCTTCAATGTTGATTTGATCCAGCTTCACAAATACTCCAAACTCTGTAACTCCTGTTATGATCCCAGAAAATTTATTACCTATATAATTTTGTCCGCATCGCGATCTTAGAACTTTATCTGCCTCTTTAGAAACTTGATCTGCTTCTCTTTCTTTGAAACTACAATTTTCAGCAATATCGTCTAAATCATTTTTTGATAGAGAGTTATACGTTTTGTTTTGGGTAATTTTTTTTATACATCTATGAACAACTAAATCTGGATATCTTCTGATGGGAGAGGTGAAGTGTAAATATTCATCTAGCCCCAAAGCAAAATGTTCACTCCTCTCAGAAGAGTAAATTGCTAGTTTCATACTTTTTAGAATTTCTAAAGTTAAGATTTCATTGATTTTATGTTTTGAGGTTTTTTGAACCCAATCGAAAATAGATTTTCTGGAAAGATTAAAATCCCCTGTTATGGGTATACCTCTTGATTGAAGAAATTTTTGCAATGTAATGATCTTTTCCATATCCGGGAAGTCATGAAATCTAAAAATAGTACTTGTATGATTTTCTTTGAGAAATTTTGCTGCAGATATATTTGCCAAAATCATACTTTCTTCTACAGCCTTGTGACTCAAATATCTTGTTACCGGAACAAAAGCTTTAAGTTTTCCTTTTTTAATTTCTGGTCGGTACTCATTCATTTCAAAATCTATTGCAAGCCTTTGTTTCCTTTTTTTGATTCTTTTTTTGCAAATTTCTGACAATCTCCTTAAATCACCTGAAAAATCTGGATATCTATTAATGTCTTCATTCTCTAGATTTGAAAGTTCGTCATAAGTAAACCTTTTCTTTGACTCAATAATTGCCGAATAAAATTTGAAATTACTTAGAGAACAATCTTTATCGAGGATCATTTCGCATACAAGCGTTAACCTTTTTTCCAGAGGGCGCAGAGAACAAATATTATTTGATAATTCTTTTGGTAACATCGGAATAACTTTTGAGTTTAAGTAAATCGATGTTGCTCTTTTTGCAGCCACCTCATCTAAGGAAGATCCTTCGTCTACAAAAGCAGATACATCTGCAATTGCTACTAATAATTTATAACCATCTGAAGCTTTTTCACAGCAAATAGCGTCATCAAAATCTTTTGCATTTTTTCCATCAACAGTAAAAAAGTTTCTGTCAGTTAAATCTTCATACTCTGACGAAAAATTACCAGAATTATGTTCTTTCAAAATTTTATTTATTTCTGGCAATATTTTTTTTGGAAAAGTTCTTCTAATGTTTAGATTTGTTTGTAAAGCAATTTCATCTGCTTCTTCAAAAATATTTGAAAAAATAAGTTGCTCAACTATGTAACCTTCAGATCTATGTTTTAAGCTAGGTTGTTTTTTAATTTTTATTTTACAAAGGTCACCATTTTTAAGTTTTTTAGACGTATTCTTTTTAATTACTATTTCTAGGTGAAACTCATTATTAACAGATTCTGCAATCCACCCTTTATTAGTTTTTTTTAGTTTACCTATGACTTCGTTTGTATTTCTTTCAATTATTCTTTGGATGGTTGCTTTATCTTGTTGAACAGAACATTCAACTTTGTCACCTGGAAATACTTTGAATAATTCCTTTTTTGAAAGCTTAAAGGAGAGATCTTCAGAAACGATTAAAGATCCTTTTCCATTTTTTGAAAGTTTTACTATTCCTTTAAACATTTATGTCTCATCGAGTTACTCAAGTATACTTTTTCAATGAGTAATAAGCTCAAATTTGGATTATTAGGAGCACTAGGGTACATAGCTCCTCGTCATATTCAAGCTATCAATAATATAAATGCAGACCTGATGTGCGTTAGTGATTTAGATTTCAACCCAGCTCAAAAAAAAGAATTTCACTCAAAACACATAGAAACCCTTGATAGTCTTGAGGAAATGATCAGATATCATCAGCAACATAGCTTAGACTATATTTCTATCTGCACCCCAAATCACTTACACACGGATCAAATAATCGCATGCTTAGAAAATAATATAAACGTGATTTGCGAAAAGCCACTCGCTTTATCTATTAGAGATCTAGATAGAATTAGGAAATCTGAGTCTGGTTCTTCTGCATCTATTTTTACAATTATGCAACTTAGATTTCATGAATCAATTATTCAATTAAAAGAAAAGATAACTTCACAAAGGTTAGATGAAAAACATGAGGTCATCCTAATATATGCTACAACCAGAGGTTCAGAGTTTTTTTCATCCTGGAGAGGAAGCGAAAATAAATCAGGGGGGATTCTTTTTGAATTTGGTATTCATTATTTGGATATTTTGATAGATATTTTTGGCCAAGTTATAAATTTCAATGTCAATAAGTTATCTTTTAATCAAGCAAACGTCCTTATTGAACATGAAAATGCGAAAGTCTTGATAATGATCAACGTCTTGTCAAAAGAAAAACTTGAGGAGATGGGGCAAGAGGAAGTGCTCTATAGATCTTTCACCATAAATGGCAATGAATTTGAATTTACTGGCGGATTTCAAGATTTACACACTAGGAGTTATGAATCAATTCTTGAGGGGAAAGGTTTTACCGTTGAAGATGCTTCTAAATCAATTACTCAAATATCTAAAATAATGGATGAGTTTGAAAAAGGTTCGACTTATAAACCAATTTTAAATAATCTTTAGAAATGCAAAAAATCTCAACTCCAGACCTGAGCGATTTTAATCCAAGCGTACCATTCATCGGCCTACAATTTAATTCATATGGAGCAAGAGATTTTCTTTACGGGGCGATCAAAACGGTTCATGCTCCAAACGATAATTCTTTTGTGAAAAAAACTCTTGCCACAGAAGGACATGGAGGAGTTCTTTTTGTCGATGGGAACAAAAGTTTTGAGGTTGCACTCTTGGGAGATATGATTGCTGAAAGTGCCTATAAAAATAATTGGAACGGAATAATTATCCTCGGCTGCGTCAGAGACGTAGATGTCTTGAAGACAATCGATATAGGAATTTTTGCTCTAGGTTCCGTTCCGAGAAAAAGTGAAAAAAAAGATCGAGGTTCAGTTGATGAACCAATTGAAGTAAACGGACTGATAATAAATTCAAAAGATTGGGTTTATGGAGATTCAACAGGAGTATTAGTCTCCAAAGTGGAGCTGGCGATAGGAGTCGAACCTACGACCGCCTGATTACAAATCAGGAGCTCTACCAACTGAGCTACGCCAGCAACGAAAAGAATTATAAACTCATTTCTTTAATTTTAAAGATACTTCTCCAGAACTAAATTTAACTATATTTTGGTCCTTTAAATTTTGAGCAATTAAAAGACCCTTGCTATCAATTCCTTTTCCAGTGTAAGTAATATCAGGGCTTTCTTTCAAAGTAAATTTTTTATTTTTCAATAAATCTAAAGAAGTAAATTTTTCATGGAAGTAACCAAACTCCTCTTGCTCAAATTTGATCAAGGTAGAGGATAATTTATTGATCATTTCTACAATGATTAAGTTTCGATCTATTGATTGTTTTTTTTCTAATTTTATTGAGGTCCACTTTTGATCTATTAGTTCTGAGTTCTCCATATTTACGTTAAGCCCAATTCCAATAACTACTCTAGTTAATTCATCTTCTTTTGCTGATTCTATGAGAATGCCACAAATCTTCTTATTTCTAACAAGAAGATCATTTGGCCATTTAATTAAAGCCTCTACATTGAATTCAGTCAGGACTTCAGATACTGATAAAGCTATTGCAATGCTTAGACCAGATAAATCTTCTTTTTCTAAAAATAAACTTAGCGAGAAATATATATTCTTAAACTTAGGACTGATCCAAGATTTTCCTCTACGACCTCTTCCTTTTGTTTGTTCTTCAGCGATGCATATTTTTATCTTTTTATCTTTTTTTGTTTCTCCTTTTAAGAGGTAGTCATTCGTTGAACTTATGGTATCGAATATCTCCAAAGAAAATTTTCTACTTAAGTGATTACTAAGTTTTGATAATATTTTTTCCTTATCTAAAGGATTTTTGTTGACAACATCCATCATGACTCCGAGAATACCACGCTCTGACTGGAGGGGTTGGGGAGCGGTCAAACCCAGCTGACTGTAAATCAGCCGCTTCGGCTTCGCAGGTTCGAATCCTGCCCCCTCCACCAGAAAATCTTGCCTTTATGGCAATAAAACAGTATAAATGCCTCCGGAGCGGAAGGTCTAGAATATTTCATTGAATTTTAACAATAATTTATTCTTTTTGATCCGGAAATTATGAACATTTATGCTCATATAGCTCAGTCGGTAGAGCACTTCCTTGGTAAGGAAGAGGTCACCGGTTCAAATCCGGTTATGAGCTCCAGACAGAAAATTTTTAGAGAGGATAGATAATGGCTAAAGAAAAATTTGAAAGAACCAAACCCCACGTAAACGTGGGAACCATCGGTCATGTTGATCATGGAAAAACTACCTTAACTGCTGCATTAACAAAAGTTTGTGCAGAGACCCATGGGTCGGGTGAGGCAGTAGCTTTTGATGGCATAGATAATGCTCCTGAGGAAAAAGAAAGGGGTATTACCATAGCAACTTCGCACGTTGAATATGATTCTCCAGCTAGACACTATGCACACGTGGATTGTCCTGGACACGCTGATTACGTAAAAAACATGATTACTGGTGCTGCACAAATGGATGGAGCTATATTAGTAGTTAATGCCGCAGATGGCCCTATGCCTCAAACAAGAGAACATATACTTCTGGCAAGACAGGTAGGTGTTGAACATATTGTTGTTTTTTTAAACAAAGCCGATCAAGTGGATGACGCTGAGTTGATTGAACTTGTGGAAGTTGAAATTAGAGACCTTTTAAACGAATACGATTTCCCTGGAGACGATACTCCAATAACAATCGGATCCGCATTAAAAGCTCTAGAAGGAGATGAAGGTGAACACGGGAAAGAAGCTATTCTTAAATTAGTTGAGTCATTGGATGCCCATATCCCTGAACCTGTAAGAGATCTGGATAAGCCATTTTTGATGCCTATCGAAGATATTTTTTCTATTCAAGGAAGGGGAACAGTAGTTACTGGAAGAATTGAAAGAGGAATGGTTTCAGTAAATGACGAAATGGAGATTGTTGGAATCAAAGATACAGAAAAAACAACTTGCACAGGTGTGGAGATGTTCAGAAAACTTCTTGATGAAGGACGTGCAGGTGAAAATGTCGGTGTTCTTCTCAGAGGTACAAAAAGAGAAGAAGTTGAAAGAGGTCAGGTCCTTTCAAAACCAGGTTCAATCACTCCTCATACTAAATTTGAAGCACAAGTTTATGTCTTAAATAAAGAAGAAGGTGGGAGACACACACCTTTCTTCAAAGGTTACAGACCTCAATTTTACGTAAGAACGACTGACGTAACTGGAGAAGTCATTCTTCCAGAAGGAGTTGAGATGGTTATGCCTGGTGATGATGTAGCAATTAATGTTGATCTGATATCCCCAATTGCTATGGAAGAAGGAATGCGTTTTGCTATCAGAGAAGGTGGAAGAACTGTCGGTTCCGGAGTAGTATCCAAAATCGTTGAATAGGCCAGTAGCTCAATTGGTAGAGCGGCGGTCTCCAAAACCGCAGGTTGGGGGTTCGATTCCCTCCTGGCCTGCCACGCAAATGGATATAGAATAGAAAATATGGCTTCAGTTAGCAGTAAAATTTTATGGATCCTCGGGTCAGCAGTTATATTGATTGCTGTTTGGGGGAACTCTTATTATTCAGAAATAGCACTGTTATACAGAACATTGATTGTTATTGCCTTGCTAATTCTAGGGTTATCAATTATTCGATTCACAATTTTTGGAAATTCTGCATACAATCTTATCATTGCTTCTTTAACAGAGGTAAGGAAGGTAGTGTGGCCGAATAGATCTGAGACTACGCAAACGACACTAATAGTTCTAGCAGCGGTTATTGCTGCATCATTGTTGTTGTGGGGCTTAGACTCTCTTTTTTCTTTTGGATTAAATTTGTTGTTGGGGTAGAAATGTCAAAATCTTGGTACGTTCTTAATTCTTACTCTGGATATGAAAATAAGGCCAAAGAGCAGCTTATTGAAAGAATAAATCTTCATGGAATGGATGATTTTTTTGGAAAGATAGAAGTTCCTTCGGAAGAAATAACTGAAATGAAAGCAGGAAAAGAAAAAACCATCCAAAAGAAATTTTTCCCAGGATACATTTTAGTTGAGATGGAAATGAATGATGATACGTGGCACCTTGTTAAAGAGACTCCAAGAGTCCTAGGTTTTATAGGAGGCACCAAGACAAACCCCAGACCAATATCAGAAAACGAAGCTAACAGAATTTTAAATCAAATTGAATCTGGAGTTGAAACATCCTCAAAACAAAATATCTACGAGGCTGGAGAAATGATTAGAGTCATTGATGGGCCTTTTAATGACTTTAGCGGTGTGATTGAAGAAGTTGATCCAGATAAAGGAAAAATTAAGGTAGCAGTAATGATTTTTGGAAGATCGACTCCGGTCGAGTTAGATTTTAATCAAATTGAGAGAGCATAATGGCGGAAAAAAAGATCGATACTTATATAAAACTTCAAGTACCTGCTGGCGCTGCTTCTCCTAGTCCTCCTGTTGGACCAGCCTTGGGTCAACACGGTGTAAATTTGATGGACTTTTGTAATGCATTCAACTCTAAAACTAATGACATGGAAAAGAATGTTCCTGTTCCTGTTGTAATTACAGTCTACGAAGATAAAAGTTTTGATTTTATTGTAAAGACAACTCCTGCAAGCATTCTTTTGAAAAAAGCTGCAGGTCTTGATAAAGGTAGTCCTACGCCTAACTCTCTGAAAGTAGGAAAAGTTACCATGGCTCAAGTTGAAGAAATAGCTCAAAAGAAAATGCAAGATCTTAACGCTGCTGATATGAATGCTGCAGTAAAAATTATATCTGGAAGTGCAAGAAGTATGGGAATAGAGGTAATAGATTAATGGTTAAAACATCAAAAAAGAATAAACCTTTAAGAGAAAAGTTAGACCAAGCTTCTACCTATAACCTTGAAGAAGCTTTAGATATCCTTTTTGAGCATAAATCTGAAAAATTCACCGAGGCACTAGATGTGAGCATTAATCTTGGTGTCGATCCATCAAAGTCAGACCAAAATGTTAGAGGGGCATCTAATCTTCCTCATGGCACTGGTCGTTCATATAAGGTCGCTGTCTTTGCTGAGGGTGATGATGCTAAAAATGCGCTTGATGCAGGAGCTGATAAAGTAGGCATGGAAGAACTCGCCGATGAAATGAAATCTGGGGCAATAGACTATGATGTAATTGTAGCGACTCCTGATACTATGAAAATTGTTAGTCCTTTGGGTCAGATCCTTGGACCTAAAGGCTTAATGCCAAACCCTAAGTCTGAAACTGTGACAAAAGATGTTTCCAGCGCAGTGAAAAATGCTAAATCTGGTCAAGTTAGATTTAAATCTGATAAGCAAGGAATAGTGCATTGCAGGATAGGTCAGATAACTCAAAGCAAGGAAGAAATTAAAGATAACTTGCAATATTTTTTAGCAGATTTAAAGAAATCAAAACCACCTTCATCTAAGGGAGTTTTCATTTCAAAAGTTTCGATGTCATCAACTATGGGACCTGGATTAGAAATAGATATTTCCTCTCTCAATTTCTGATTTTTTCCTGTATGATGCGCGATCCAGAACATTTAAATAAGCATTTGCGTTTTCGCGATTGTCTTAGACCGCATGTGTTTTTTGGTTTTTACCATAAAAACTTAATTTCATGCGTAGATGTACCAAGTCTTTTATACCTTGGTTGGAAGTTCTCTCACTTTAAAAAAGAGAGGTTTATTTAATGTCGCGTTTAGAAGAAAAGAAATTAGTTGTAGATGAGTTAAAGAAGGTTGCTGATGAAGCCTTGTCAGCCGTTGTCGTTGATTATAGAGGTACGAATGTTCCTGACTTAACCCTTCTAAGAAAAGATGCTTCATCTAGTTCAGTTTATTTAAGAGTGATCAAAAATACACTGGCTAAAAGAGCCTTAGAAGGAACTAAATTTGATTCAATCAATGAAGTTCTTAGTGGGCCTAGTTTATTTGCTTTTTCTCTTGATGACTTTAAAAGTGCTGCAAAACTCGTAAAAGATTTCTCAAAATCTCATGAGTCTTTTAGCGTAAAAGGGTTGTCAGTGGGTGAAGGGCTTATGGATGCTAGTGAGCTTGATAGACTTGCTACACTACCATCAAAGGAAGAAGCAATTTCTATGTTAATGAGCGTACTACAAAGTCCAATTCAAAAATTTGCAGGTGGATTGCATAATTTGCCTTCAAACTTTGTAAGAACTTTGGATGCTGTAAAAGATGCTAAATCATAATTCTAAACTTTAATTTAAGGAGTAGTAATGGCACTATCAAAAGAAGAAATATTAGATGCAATATCCGATATGAGTGTAATGGATATGGTAGATCTAATAAAACTTATGGAAGATAAATTCGGAGTCACTGCCGCAGCACCTGTCGCTGCAGTTGCAGCAGTTCCGGCAGGAGCTGAAGCCGGTGAAGCTGCAGAGGAAAAATCAGAATTTGAGATTTTCCTAGCTGAAGTTGGCGATAAAAAAATTGATGTAATTAAAGTTGTTAGGACCATAACTGGTCTTGGGCTAAAAGAAGCTAAAGCTCTTGTTGATGGGGCGCCCTCATCATTAAAAGAAGGGGCTAATAAAGATGAAGCTGAGCAAGCAAAATCTCAATTAGAAGAAGCTGGAGCCACTGTCGAACTTAAATAACTTTAAATATATATAATTTTTATGCCAAATAAATATAGTTTTGCCGAAAAGAAAAGAATAAGAAATAGTTTTGAAAAAATTTCAAGTGTCATGAATTTTCCTGATATTCTTGAAGTACAAACAAACTCTTATAAGGAATTTTTACAATCTCATCTATCTCCAGAAGAAAGGCAAAATCAGGGCCTTCATGGAGTATTCAACTCTATCTTCCCTATCATTAGTGTCTCAGGTAACGCAAAAATTGAATACCTTGGTTACGAGCTTGATGAGCCAGAATTCGATGTAAGCGAGTGCATTGCTAGAGGTACTACATATGAATCAACAATGAGAATCATATGTAGAATTTCTTTCTTAGACAAAGCAACTGGAGAGGAAATTCTTAAATCTGCTCGAGAGGAGAAGGTTTACATGGGGACTATACCTTTGATGACAACCTATGGAACTTTTGTAATCAATGGTGTTGAAAGAGTAGTTGTTTCTCAATTACATAGATCACCTGGCTTAATTTTTGATCATGACAAAGGAAAAACGCATTCTTCTGGGAAATTACTCTATGCTTCAAGGGTAATTCCCTACAGAGGCTCTTGGCTGGACTTTGAATTTGATCATAAAGATCATGTCTACATAAGAATAGATAGAAGAAGAAAACTCTATGCTTCTATCTTACTTAAGGCTCTTGGAATGGCTAATCAGGAGATATTAGAAACGTTTTATGAATCGGAGACTTATTCTGTAATCCCACAAGGATTCTCTCTTAAAATCAACTCAAGAAGACTGATGGGAAGAATATCACCAGTTGAAATTAAGGATAAGGATGGCAAGGAGACAATTGTTGAAAAAGGACAAAGAATTACTGCAAGGCACATAAGGCTAATTGATTCCAATAAAATTAAAACAATAACTTTGGATTCTGATGGCTTAGATGGCTTAATCACTGCTGAAGATATCATTAACAAAGAAACCGGGGAGCTTCTAATACCATGTAACTCTGTCATTGATGAGACAATTGTCAAAGCTATTCAGGAAAAAAAACTCAAGGAAATTAAAGTTCTTTATATAAATGAGCTCGAATCAGGACCTTATATTTCAGAAACACTGAGGTCTGATACTACCACTTCTCAATTAGAAGCTTTAGCAGAGATCTATAGAATGATGAGACCCGGAGAGCCTCCAACAAAAGAAGCAGCAACAAATCTTTTTGAAAATTTATTTTTTAATCCGGAAAAATACGATCTATCTGACGTAGGAAGAATGAAATTCAACCGTCGTTTGGGAAGGGAAGATCTTCAAGGATTAGGTATTTTAAGTAAAGAGGATATTATCGATGTCACAAAAACTCTTGTCGATATAAGGAATGGAAAGCAAGACTGCGATGACATTGATCATCTGGGAAATAGACGAATAAGATCAGTCGGTGAAATGGTATCTAATCAGGTAAGAGTTGGACTTCTTAGAGTCGAAAGAGCTGTTAGAGAAAGATTAAACGTTGCTGAAGCTGAGGGTTTTGGACCAGCAGATCTTATCAATGCTAAGCCTGTTACTGCAGCTATAAATGAATTTTTTGGTTCAAGTCAACTTTCACAATTCATGGATCAAAATAATCCTCTTGCAGCCATTACACATAAAAGAAGAGTTTCAGCATTAGGACCAGGAGGATTAACTAGAGAAAGAGCTGGCTTTGAAGTAAGAGATGTTCACCCCAGTCATTACGGGAGAGTATGTCCTATAGAAACCCCAGAAGGACCTAATATTGGATTAATAAATTCTTTATCAGTTTTTGCTAAGGTCAATGATTTTGGATTTATTGAAACTCCATATAGACAAGTCATTAACGGCAAAGTGACAGAAAATATTAAGTATATTTCTGCAATAGAAGAAGGTGAGTTTGTTATTGCTCAAGCAAGTGCAATGCTAGATAAAAATAATAAATTTTTAGACGAGCTTGTTCCTGTTCGATTTAAAAATGAATTTGAACTTATGTCAGCAGACAGAGTTGAGCTTATGGATGTTTCTCCTCAGCAGGTAGTATCTATAGCAGCTTCTCTTATACCTTTTCTGGAGCACGACGATGCAAATAGGGCATTGATGGGCTCTAATATGATGAGACAGGCAGTTCCTACTTTAAAAACAGAGGCTCCTCTTGTTGGAACTGGAATGGAAAGATTAGTTGCTAAAGATTCGGGCGACTGTGTTATTGCAGAAAATAAAGGTATCGTGGAAAGAGTAGATTCAGGAAGAGTAGTGGTTAGAAAAGATATGAAAGAAATCTCTTCGACTAACTCTGCCGTAGACATTTACAACCTTACAAAATATACAAGGTCTAACCAAAATACATGTATGAATCAGAAACCAATAGTTAAAGTTGGAGATAAAGTTGCCAAAGGAGATATTTTAGCAGATGGCTCTTCAATTGATCTTGGAGAATTAGCTCTTGGTCAAAATATTAAGATTGCATTTATGCCTTGGCATGGATATAACTTTGAAGATTCAATCCTTATTTCTGATAAATTAGTCAAAGAAGATAAACTTACAAGCATTCATATTCAAGAACTAACTTGTACAGCTAGAGATACGAAATTAGGACCTGATGAAATTACAGCTGATATTCCAAATGTAGGTGAATCCGCTTTAGGAAAGCTTGATGAGTGTGGAGTCGTATACATTGGAGCACAAGTAAAAGCTGGAGATATTTTAGTTGGAAAAGTTACACCTAAGGGTGAAACACAGCTTTCGCCCGAAGAAAAGCTTCTAAGAGCAATATTTGGAGAAAAGGCGGCAGATGTAAAAGATACCTCCTTAAGGGTTCCAAGCGGTGCTGATGGAACAGTGATAGATGTTCAAATATATACTAGAGAGGGATTAGAGAAGAATCCCAGAGCTTCTGTTATAGAATCTGTTTCCTTAGCTGAAATCCAAAAAGATCTCGATGAGGAATTAGAGATAGTTACAAATGCAACGATTAATTCTTTAAGATCTGTTTTGACAGGCCAAAAAGTCATCTCAGGAAGAGGTATATCTAAAGGAGAAACTTTATCTAAAGAGTTTTTAGATAACCTTGCACCTGATGAATGGTTTAAGTTGAGAATGCAAAGTGAAGATATTAACGATCAATTAAAAGAATCTAAAGATAATTTAAAGGCATATGAAAAAATGCTCAAAAATAGATTTGAAGCTAAGAAGAAAAAAATCATCTCTGGGGATGATCTTCCTCCTGGTGTTCAGCAAGTTATTAAAGTTTATTTAGCAATTAAAAGAAGAATTCAGCCAGGTGATAAATTAGCAGGTAGACATGGTAACAAGGGTGTTATATCCGTAATAATGCCAGTTGAAGACATGCCTTATGATGAAAATGGTGAACCAGTTGACTTAGTATTGAATCCATTAGGAGTGCCGTCAAGAATGAATGTTGGACAACTCCTTGAAGTACATCTTGGTTCGGCTGCAAAAGGACTTGGAGATGAAATATCTAAGATGCTTGAAAATTATAAGGATCTTAAATCTTTGAGATCATACATTGATAAAATTTATCTTAAATCTGGGATGAATCAGAATGTAAATTCTCTTAATGACAGTGAATTTTTGGAGCTTTGTCATAATCTTAAAAACGGCGTTCCCATGGCAACTCCAGTTTTTGATGGTGCAAATGAGTCAGAAATTAAGGATATGTTGAAGTTAGCCAATCTCCCTGAAACTGGCCAAACAACACTATATGACGGAAGAACAGGAGATAAATTTGATCGCCAAGTTACCGTTGGTTACATGTACATGCTTAAACTTAATCATCTTATCGAAGACAAAATGCATGCACGTTCGACTGGTTCATATAGTCTAGTTACTCAGCAACCACTTGGAGGAAAAGCCCAATTTGGGGGACAAAGACTTGGAGAAATGGAGGTATGGGCTCTTGAAGCTTATGGTGCATCACATACTCTTCAGGAAATGCTTACAGTCAAGTCTGATGATGTATATGGAAGGACAAAAATTTATAAAAATATTGTTGATGGCTCATACGAGATGGAAGCTGGGATACCTGAGTCATATAACGTCCTAACAAAAGAAATCAGATCCTTAGCTATTGATATCGATTTCGAGGAGGTTTAATCAAATGAAAGATTTATTAAAATTATTTAATCAAGGCGAACAAGAAGAATTCAATGCGATCAAAGCAGGACTTGCTTCTCCTCAACAAATCAGATCGTGGTCTTTTGGAGAAGTAAAAAAGCCAGAAACAATAAACTATCGAACATTTAAACCAGAGAGGGATGGTCTGTTTTGTGCAAAAATTTTTGGTCCTATAAAAGATTACGAATGTATATGTGGAAAATACAAAAGAATGAAACATAGAGGAGTTGTTTGCGAAAAATGTGGAGTTGAAGTTACCCTCGCCAAGGTAAGAAGAGAGAGAATGGGTCACATAGAATTGGCCGCGCCCGTTGCCCACATTTGGTTTCTAAAATCTTTACCTTCACGAATTGCTCTTCTCCTAGATATGACATTAAGAGAGTTAGAGAGAATTCTCTATTTTGAATCTTTTGTTGTTACTGATCCTGGAATGACTGATCTAGAAGGATGTCAGATTTTGGATGAAGAGGAGTATTACGAAGCTCTTGAAAATTATGGTGAAGAATTTAAAGCTGGTATGGGTGCAGAAGCTGTCAAAACCTTATTAATGGAAATGGATTTAGAAGAAGAAATTTCTTTAATAGAGCAGCAAATGACTGAAACCAAGTCTGAAGCAAAAATAAAAAAACTTTCCAAAAGAATGAAAATTATTAAATCATTTAATAATTCTTCCAACAAGCCTGAATGGATGATACTTGACGTTCTTCCTGTTCTTCCTCCTGATTTAAGACCTTTGGTGCCACTTGAAGGAGGCAGGTTTGCTACATCAGATTTAAATGATTTATACAGAAGAGTCATAAATAGAAATAACAGGCTGAAAAGACTTATGGAACTAAATGCCCCTGAAATTATTGTCAGAAATGAAAAGAGAATGCTTCAAGAATCAGTAGACGCCCTTTTAGATAATGGAAGACGAGGAAGAGCAATAACTGGCTCTAATAAAAGACCTCTTAAATCTCTAGCTGACATGATAAAAGGCAAACAGGGAAGATTTAGACAAAACCTTTTAGGAAAAAGGGTTGATTATTCTGGACGTTCAGTAATCGTGGTTGGGCCAACTTTAAAATTGCATCAATGCGGATTACCAAAGAAAATGGCTTTGGAACTTTTCAAGCCATTCGTTTTCGGAAAACTTCAAAATCTTGAGCTAGCTACCACCATTAAAGGTGCTAAAAGAATGGTCGAGAAAGAAGAACCTGTTGTTTGGGATATATTAGCTGACGTTATAAAAGAACACCCCATTCTACTAAATAGAGCACCAACTCTTCATAGATTGGGCATTCAAGCATTCGAACCTTTGTTGATCGAAGGTAAAGCAATTCAGTTACATCCTTTGGTTTGTAAAGCATACAATGCCGACTTTGATGGGGATCAAATGGCTGTTCACGTTCCCTTAACTTTAGAATCTCAATTAGAATGCCGTGCCTTGCTAATGGCTAGTAATAATATTCTTTCTCCATCTAATGGTAGGCCGATTATAGATCCGTCTCAAGATGTTGTCTTAGGTATTTACTATATGACACGAGAAAAAGTTAATGCAAAAGGTGAGGGGTCTATCTTTGCTGATGTTAAAGAAGTATCCAGAGCCTTTGAGACAGAAGCTGTTGATTTACAAGCAATAGTTAAAGTAAGAATTAAAAATAAAGAAGGTCAAAATGAGCTTAAAGATACTACGGTTGGAAGAGCTTTACTTTATCAAATCTCTCCAGATGGTTTAAATTTTGAACATTTCAATAAGACCTTAACTAGTAAAGCTATTTCCGATCTAATAAACACTTGTTATAGGGATTGTGGTCTTAAAGATACTGTAATTTTTGCTGATCAATTGATGTATCAAGGTTATGAATATTCAACTAAATCTGGCTCTTCAATTTGCGTAGATGATTGTTTGATACCAGATGATAAGGCTGAAATCATTGAGAAATCAGAACAAGAAGTGAAAGACATCGAAGCTCAATATTCATCTGGTTTGGTTACTCAGGGAGAAAAATACAATAAGGTCATCGATATCTGGTCTCGCGCAAATGAAAAAGTTGCGAATTCTCTTATGGATACTATATCTAAAGAGAAAGTGACTAATAAAGATGGAGAGGAGGTTGATCAAGATTCTTTCAATTCTGTTTACATGTATTTAGATTCTGGCGCTAGAAGTTCGCCCGCACAAGTCAGGCAACTTGCAGGTATGAGAGGACTAATGGCCAAACCAGATGGCTCAATCATTGAAACCCCTATAACTGCAAATTTCAGAGAAGGTTTAACAGTATTGCAATACTTTACCTCCACTCATGGAGCTAGAAAAGGTTTGGCAGATACTGCCCTTAAAACGGCAAACTCTGGTTATTTAACTAGAAGGCTTGTTGATGTAGCACAAGATTTAGTTGTAAGAGAAGTTGATTGCGAAACTAAAAGAGGCATAGAGATTAAATCAATTATCGAAGGAGGCGAAACTGTTCTTAAGCTCAAAGATAGAGTTTTAGGGAGAGTTACAGCAAAAGAAGTTTCATCATCAGATGGATCTTTCAAGCTACCAGCTAATACAGTTATTGATGAGACTATAGCTCAAGAGCTAGGAAATCATTCTATTGATTCAATCTTTGTCAGATCCCCGATTACTTGCGAGACATCCTACGGAATATGTTCTATGTGTTACGGAAGAGATCTGGGAAGAGGGAACCTTGTAGATCCTGGTGAGGCAGTAGGTATTGTAGCTGCCCAATCAATTGGTGAGCCAGGCACACAATTAACTATGAGAACCTTCCATATTGGAGGCGCAGCTTCAAGATCCTCTGAAGAAGATAAGGTTCAAATTAAATATGATGGTTCCATTAAATATACAAATCTTAATTCGTTGATTAATAGAGAAAAGAAAAATGTATGCATTTCTAGATCCGCTGAAATATCCGTATCAGATGAAAATGGTCAGGAAAAAGAAAGATACAAAGTTCCTTATGGAGCAATTATTTCTGTAAAAGATGGAGATCAAGCCAAAGCAGGGGATACAATTGCTTCTTGGGATCCACATACAAGGCCAATAATTTCTGAAGTTGAAGGTAAAGTAAAATTATCTGATATGGAAGAGAGCATAACAGTTCGTACAATTCAGGATGATTTAACAGGATTAAGTAGCACTCAAGTTTTAGATGTTTCTGAAAGATCTACTTCTGGTAAGGAGCTTAACCCCTCTGTAAGTATCATTGACGAGAAAGGGAAGGAAGTAACTCTACCTGGAGGAAAGCATGCTGCAGTTTATTCTCTTGAAGGTAATTCGATTCTTGGGTTAACAAATAATTCAAAGATAAAAGTTGGTGATGTTATAGCTCGTATTCCTAAAGAATCATCAAAAACCAGAGACATTACTGGTGGCCTTCCAAGAGTTGCAGATTTATTTGAAGCCAGAAAACCTAAGGAGGAGGCAATCTTAGCTGATATGTCTGGGCTGGTTTCTTGGGGTAAGGAAACTAAGGGTAAAAGAAGGTTAGTCATAACAAAAATGAATGGTAAGGAGGAAGTAACTTCTGAGACACTCATTCCTAAAACAAGAAACATTAATGTTTTCGAAGGAGAGATGGTTAGCAAAGGGGATATTGTAAGTGATGGTCCACTAAGTCCTCATGATATTTTAGCTCTTAAAGGAGTCGAAGAGCTAACTGACTATGTTGTAAATGAAATACAAGATGTTTACAGACTCCAAGGAGTTGAAATATCTGATAAACACATAGAAGTCATTCTCAGGCAAATGCTTAGGAAAGTTGAAATCACTGATCCTGGTGACTCTGACTTTATCTTAGGGGAACAAGCCGAACTATCTGCAGTTTATGAAAAAAATAAATCTCTTTCAGAAGATGGAAAATCTTTAATTGAATTTAACAGACTTTTGCTTGGAATTACCAAGGCTTCACTTGCGACTGACTCTTTCGTATCAGCGGCATCTTTCCAAGAAACAACTAGAGTTTTAACTGAAGCTGCTGTTACTGGCAAGATCGATAATCTTAGAGGGCTCAAAGAAAATGTCATTATTGGAAAATTAATTCCTGCAGGTACAGGCTTTAATGCTGAAAAAGATGAAATCGAGTCTAACTTAGAAATTGAGTTGGCAGAAGCTATGGAAGGAACAGAGGTTCCTGAGGACTAGATAAATAATGTTTGACCTAGGCTATCATCATATCTAAAATCGCACTCCTAAATGGCTACAGTTAATCAACTAATTAAAAAACCTAGAAAAAGTAAATCTGCAAAGTCAGATGTTCCTGCTTTAGATAGGTGCCCACAGAGAAGAGGAGTCTGCACTCGGGTTTATACTACTACGCCAAAGAAGCCTAATTCTGCCTTAAGAAAAGTTTGTAAAGTTAGGTTAACTTCCGGTTATGAAGTCATTTCCTACATTGGTGGAGAAGGGCATAATCTTCAGGAACACTCTGTAGTTCTTCTTAGAGGTGGAAGGGTGAAAGATCTTCCAGGAGTTAGGTATCATACGGTTAGAGGTACGCTGGATACATCAGGAGTCGATGATAGAAAGCAAAGAAGATCCAAGTACGGATCAAAAAAACCTAAATAATTTTTAATATGCCAAGAAAAGGTCCAGTTCCAAAAAGAGACATACTCGCTGATCCAAAATTTGACAACATCAAAGTTGCTAAATTCATTAATCAGATTATGCAACGAGGAAAAAAAAGTGTTGCTGAAAAAATAATGTATACAGCTTTAGATCAAATTTCTTCTAAATCTAAACAAGATCCTTTAAAAGTATTCGAAGATGCTTTGGACCAAGTTGCACCTCAAGTAGAAGTTAAGTCTAGAAGAGTGGGTGGGGCAACTTATCAAGTTCCAATAGAAGTGAAGTCTGCCAGAAAAATGGCACTTGCAATGCGATGGTTAGTAAATAGTGCTAAGAAGAGATCTGAAAAGAAAATGGCTGATAAGTTAGCTAATGAGTTATTAGATGCTTCAGACGGTAAAGGAGAGGCTGTTAAAAAGAGACAAGATACTCATAAGATGGCTGATGCAAACAAAGCATTTTCACATTTCAGATTTTAATAATACAAACATAATCTAAAAATGAGCGGCAGAAAGGTTCCACTTAAACTTTACAGAAATATCGGTATTTGCGCTCATGTAGATGCCGGCAAAACAACCACTACGGAGAGAGTTTTATATTACACAGGAATATCTCATAAAATAGGAGAGGTCCATGATGGTGCTGCGACTATGGATTGGATGGAACAGGAGCAGGAAAGAGGTATAACTATTACATCAGCTGCAACAACCTGTTTCTGGAAGGGAATGAAACAACAGTTTGATGAGCACAGAGTTAATATCATTGATACTCCTGGGCACGTGGACTTTACCATTGAAGTTGAAAGATCCTTAAGAGTATTAGATGGAGCAGTTGTCGTTTTTTGCGGCAGTTCTGGAGTTGAGCCCCAGTCCGAAACAGTATGGAGACAAGCAAATCGATATAAGGTACCAAGAATTGCCTTTATAAATAAGATGGATAGAGCTGGAGCAAACTTTCTGAATGTCGTTCAGCAGATGAAAGATAGATTAGGCGCCTCACCTGTACCCATCAATCTTCCAATTGGGGCTGAAGATGATTTTGAAGGAATGGTTGACTTGATTTCAATGAAAGCACTTTATTTTGATCTCGATGATATGGGTAAATCATACAGAGAAGAAGATATTCCCGAATCAATGCTTGCTGACTGTGAAAATTACAGAGAACAAATGCTTGAATCTGCTGCTGAAGCTTCTGAAGATCTCATGGATAAGTACCTTGAAAATGGTGATCTTACTGAAGAGGAAATCATTTTAGGGCTCAGACAAAGAACTTTATCTAATGAAATAGTTTTATGTCTTTGCGGCTCGGCATTTAAAAATAAAGGAGTTCAATGCGTCCTAGATGCAGTGATTAATTTTCTTCCATCACCTGATGAGGTAGAAGCGATTAAAGGTGTCCTTGAAGACGAAGAGACTGAAGATCAAAGATCTTCTAGTGACGAAGAGCCCTTTTCTGCATTAGCATTCAAGATAGCTACAGATCCATTTGTAGGAACTTTAACCTTTATAAGGGTTTACTCAGGAGTCTTATCATCTGGAGATTCTGTTTACTCTCCTTCTCGAAGATCAAAGGAAAGAATTGGTAGGATGTTGCAGATGCATGCTAATAACAGGACAGAAATCTCTGAAGTAAGAGCAGGGGATATTTGTGCAGTAATTGGTTTGAAAGACGTTAGCACAGGAGAAACTCTTTGCGACAGAGATAAGTCCATCATTTTGGAGAGAATGACTTTTCCAGAACCTGTTATTTCTGTGGCTGTTGAGCCTAAAACTAAAACTGATCAGGAAAAAATGTCTACTGCATTAGGCAGGCTAGCTCAAGAAGATCCATCTTTCAGAGTAAATAGTGATGAAGAGTCTGGTCAAACAATTATATCAGGAATGGGAGAACTTCATTTAGACGTGATTGTTGATAGGATGAAAAGAGAATTTGATGTTGAAGCCAACATTGGTAAACCTCAGGTTGCATATAGAGAGACTATTAAGCAGATGGTCGAGTCCGAAGGAAAATTTGTTAGACAATCGGGTGGAAAAGGACAATACGGTCACGTTTGGATAAAAATTGAGCCTTTGATTCATGAGGATATTGAAGAAGAAGACAGAGATATTTATGAGTTCGTGAATTCAATCGTAGGAGGAACAATCCCGAGAGAATTTATTCCAGCTGTTGATAAAGGCGTTAAAGAGCAGATGGAAGCTGGCGTTATAGCTGGTTATCCCTTAATTGATGTCAAAGTAACTCTTTATGATGGTTCTTTCCACGATGTAGATTCGAGTGAAATAGCATTTAAGGTCGCTGCTTCACAAGCTTTGAAAGATGGGGCTATGAGAGCTAAACCTGTTTTACTTGAACCAATTATGAAGCTTGAAGTTGTCACTCCCGAAGAATATATGGGAGATGTCGTTGGAGATTTAAATAGAAGAAGAGGAATTGTGCAAGGTATGAACGATATACCTTCTGGAAAGGCTCTAAATGGCGAAGTTCCTTTGGCAGAAATGTTTGGTTACGCAACGGATTTAAGATCTGCAACTCAAGGTAGAGCAACGTTTACAATGGAGCCTCTCAAGTACGCAGAAGTCCCCAACAACGTTGCGGAATCTATTATAAATAAAAGCTAATACGCTTGTTGACATCGCACTGATGTCCCAATAGAATTGCCGCTCGTCCGTGAGATGGATGTTTCGATTTAAAGATAAATCGTTTAGTTCTTTAACAGATATTTATTACTTTTGGAGGTTGGTTTGCAAGACCAGAATATTAGAATTCGGCTCAAAGCTTTTGACAATAAATTAATTGATAAATCAGCAAGAGAAATTGTTGATACTGTTAAAAGAACTGGCGCGGTTGTTAAAGGACCAATACCAATGCCTGTCAAAAAAAGTCGCACTACTATATTAATCTCACCGCACAAGGATAAAGATGCTAGAGATCAATATGAAATCAGAACCTATAAAAGAGTGATGGATATCATCAAGCCCACTGAAAAAACTGTAGATGCTTTAATGAAGCTTGATCTTTCCGCTGGGGTTGACGTTCAAATCTCACTAGATGAGTTAAGTAAATAAAATGATAGGATTGATAGGCATAAAAGAGGGAATGTCCAGGGTTTTCACAGAAGATGGAAATTCTGTGCCCGTTACCGTGGTAAAAATCGACTCCAATGTTGTAACCCAGATAAAAAAAATTGCTACAGAAGGTTACTCATCAATTCAAATATCTACCGGAACCAAAAAAGAAAAACATCTCTCAAAACCTGAAAAAGCCCATCTCAATAAATCAAACACCGCCTCAGCAAAAACAATTAAAGAATTCCGAATCCAAGAATCAGACTTAGAAAATATCGAGCTAGGTCAATCACTGGAGTTAAAGATGTTTGAAGAAGGTCAGATTATCGATGTTACCGGAACAACCAAAGGAAAAGGCTTTGCTGGCACGGTCAAACGTTGGAACTTTGCAACGCAAGATGCAACACATGGGAATTCTTTAGCTCATAGAAAACCTGGATCTATAGGTCAATGTCAAACTCCTGGAAGGGTTTGGAAAGGAAAAAAAATGGCAGGCCATTTGGGAAATACCCGCCAGACAACACAAAATTTAAAAATACAAAAAATAGATGCAGAAAATAATCTTATTTTAGTAAAAGGTGCCTTACCAGGATCAAAAGGCTCGCCTGTCATTATAAAGCCAGCAACTAAAAACTAATCACCATGCAGCTATCTTATTACAAAGAAAAAACATCAGCAGATCTGCCTGAGACTATCTTTGAACAAGATTTTAACGAAGATCTTATTCATCAATTAGTCAACACTGTAATTTCAAATAATCATAATGGCACTAAATCTCAGAAAAATAGATCTGATGTAAGCGGCGGTGGCAAAAAACCTTGGAGACAAAAAGGAACCGGTAGAGCAAGAGCTGGAACAACTCGTGGACCGATCTGGAGATCAGGTGGTGTTACTTTTGCTGCCAGACCTCAACTTACTAAGAAAAAAATTAATAAAAAGATGTTCAATAACGGGATTAAATCAATCCTTTCCAAATTAGCCAAAGAAGAAAGAATAATCATGGTAAAAGATTTTTCTTTGGATGAACCAAAAACAAAAAAATTATTAGAGTTAATCTCTCCGTTTGAGACTTCCTCTATAACTATTGTTTTAGATGAAATTTCTCAAAATCTTCATTTAGCGTCTAGAAATTTAAAAAATATTCATATCACTACGACAAATCAAATCAATCCAGTAGATTTAATTTCTCATGAAAAAATCCTACTCACAGATAAATCTTTAGAAAAAATCATAAGGGCATATTCATGAGTCAATTACACCCTTTAAAAGTATTAAATTCATCTCACCTTTCCGAGAAAGCTTCTTTGGCCATTCAAAATGCAAATAGTTACGTTTTTAAAGTTTCTTCTTCTGCTAACAAGCTTCAAGTAAAAAAAGCAATAGAATCTTTGTACAAAGTTGAAGTTGAAAAAGTAAACATCATGAATGTAAAAGGCAAAACAAAAAGAACATTGAAGAACAAGATTAGAAAAAAAAGTGATTGGAAAAAGGCTTATGTATTTCTTAAGGAAGGCAATCAAATAGATTTATCAATTGAATAATTATGACTGTAGTTAAAGCAAAACCAACGTCTGCGGGCAGAAGATTTAGAAGCTTCCAGGTAGATCAGAACATTCATAAAGGAAAACCTCATGCACCTCTATTGACCACAAAAAGTAAAAATGGAGGAAGAAATAATAGAGGAAGAATAACCGTAAGACATCAAGGCGGTGGACATAAACAACATTACAGAATCATTGACTTTAAGAGAACAAAAGATGGGATACCTGCAATTGTCGAAAGAATAGAATATGATCCTAACAGATCTGCTCACATAGCTTTATTGTTATATTCAGATGGAGAACGGAGGTACATAATTTCTCCTTCTGGCCTTCAACAAGGAGATACTGTTCAATCTGGTAACGACGCTCCAATAAAAGTGGGTAATGCGCTTGATCTTAATGCTATACCCGTTGGATCTACTGTTCACTGTGTCGAGCTAAAGCCAAAAAAAGGCGCTCAAATAGCAAGAAGTGCTGGATCTTATGTTCAGTTTGTCGCAAAAGAAGGAAATACAGCAACCCTAAGAATGAAAAGTGGTGAGGTAAGAAGAGTGCCTGTCGAGTGTAGAGCTGTTCTTGGAACCGTATCTAATTCTGAGCATTCTTTGAAATCTATCGGAAAAGCAGGAGCTAAAAGATGGTTAGGGGTTAGACCTACTGTGAGGGGTGTGGCAATGAACCCAATAGACCACCCTCATGGCGGTGGAGAAGGAAGAACTTCTGGGGGGAGACACCCAGTCTCACCTTGGGGTGTGCCAACAAAAGGATTTAGAACAAGAAGCAATAAGAGAACAGATAAACAAATTATTAGAAGAAGGAAGAAATAGAAATGCCGCGCTCTATTAAAAAAGGTCCATTTATAGATCATCATTTGATGGATAAAGTCTCAAAGGCTGTTGAGTCCAAAGATAAGAGGCCTATCAAAACTTGGTCTAGGAGATCCTTGATCTCTCCAGAAATGGTTGGCTTAACAATTTCCATCCATAACGGAAGACAGCACGTTCCCATATTCATTCAAGAGGATATGGTTGGACATAAGCTCGGTGAATTTGTTCCTACTAGAACTTTTAAACAACACTCAGGGGATAGGAAAGTTTAATGACAGAAGTATCAGCAAAATTATCAAGATTTAAGTCCTCAGCATCTAAGATCAGGCTTTTGGCAGATCAAATTCGTGGAAAAAAAGTTGATGAAGCCTTAGATATTCTTATTTTTAGTCCAAAGTCCGGTTCTAGAAATCTGAAAAAGCTTTTGGATTCTGCAATTTCTTCTGCTGAAAATAATTATGGTTTAGACATTGATACATTATACATCAGTCATATTTCTGTTGATGAAGCCCTAATCATGAAAAGAATAAGGGCAAGAGCCAGAGGAAGAGCAGACCGAATCGAAAAAAAGTCGTGTCATATAAACCTAAAATTAAGTAATTAAGGAGATAAAGTGGGACAAAAGGTTAATCCAGTAGGAATCAGACTAGGCATATCCAGAGATCATAACTCTGTATGGTTTGCAGAAAAAGATAAATATAGAGAGATTCTTTTCAATGATTTTCAAGTTAGAGAGTTTCTTAAAAAAGAACTTGATAATGCATTTGTTAGCAAAATCCATATAGAAAGGCCTGCTCAGAGTGCAAAAGTCACCATTCATACTGCAAGGCCGGGAATGATCATTGGTAAAAGAGGTGAAGATATCGATCGTTTGAGAGAGAAGCTGACACAAATAATGAATGTGCCGGTCAGTCTTAACATTCAAGAAATAAGAAAACCTGATCTTGATGCTCAGCTTGTTGCTGCAAACATATCACTTCAACTTGAAAAAAGAGCAATGTTCAGAAGGGTTATTAAGAGAGCTGCTCAAAATACTATGAGACAGGGAGCACTAGGTGTCAAAATTAAAGTTTCAGGAAGATTAGGTGGAGCTGAGATTGCTAGATCTGAGTGGCATAAAGAAGGGAGAGTGCCTCTTCATACATTAAGAGCAGATGTTGATTACGGCTTAGCCGAAGCAAAAACTACTTACGGGATTATTGGTGTGAAGGTGTGGATATTTAGAGGCGAGTTAATAGATAAAAAAGTTAAAGAAAAAGACAAGGAAAGCTAATGTTTCAGCCAAAAAGGACTAAATATAGAAAACAAATGAAAGGTCGCAATCGAGGCCTTGCACAGAGGTCTAATTCTCTAGACTTCGGTACATTTGGTTTGAAAGCTACATCAAGAGGTCAAATTACATCTCGTCAAATTGAGGCTGCAAGAAGAGCAATGACTAGACACGTTAAACGTGGAGCAAAAATCTGGATCAGAATCTTTCCCGATAAACCAATTACCAAAAAACCCCTTGAAGTAAGGCAAGGAAAAGGTAAAGGAAACGTAGAATATTGGGTTTCACCAATTAAACCAGGAAAAATACTCTATGAAATGGAAGGTGTTGATGAAGCTTTGGCCAGAGAGGCTTTTTCTCTAGCAGCTGCAAAACTTCCTGTTTCAACTCAATTTATCTCTAGGAAGGTTATCTAATGGCTAAAAATCCATCTCATGCTGATTTAATGAAGGATCTGGAGAAAACTAGATCTGAATTATTAGACTTTAAATTAAAGAGCTCATCTGCTTCACTACAACAGACACACCTTTTAAAGGAGAAAAAAAAGGCTGTTGCAAGAATTTTGACTTCTCTTAAAGAGCTAAAAAAACAAGAGGATGCAAATGTCTGATAAAACAATAAGAACAATGACAGGCATGGTTGTAAGTTGTAACTCTCATAAAACTGCAATAGCAAAAATAGATAGAAAAGTTAAACACCCTAAATTAGGAAAAATAATTAGAAGATCTTCAAAGATCAGTTTTCATGATGAGGGAAATGTTTGCTCGCTTGGCGACAAAGTTATTATTAAAGAATGTCGACCAATTTCAAAAACTAAATCATGGACGTTGGTAGAAATACTCAAAGAGGGTAAGTCATGATTCAAACAGAAACCATTTTAGAAGTAGCTGATAACAGTGGTGCCAGAAGAGTGATGTGTATCAAAGTGCTTGGTGGATCTAAAAGACGTTATGCAAGAGTTGGCGATGTCATTAAAGTGGCAATAAAAGAAGCTATTCCAACAGGCAGGGTTAAGAAAGGTCAAGTTGCAGATGCAGTTGTAGTTAGAACTAAAAAAGACATTCGCAGAGAGGATGGATCAACCGTTAGATTTGATGATAATGCAGCTGTGCTTATAAATAACCAACAACAACCAATTGGAACAAGAATTTTTGGTCCTGTTTCCAGAGAGCTGAGATCGAATAATTTCATGAAAATAATTTCTCTAGCACCTGAGGTTATTTAATGAATAAGTTAAGAACTGGTGATGAAGTGATTGTTATATCAGGAAAAGATAGAGGAAAAACTGGAACTCTAACTAAAATTGTAGGCGATAGATGTTTAGTATCTGGAATAAAACTAGTAAAAAAACATGTAAAACCAAATCCTCAAATCAATGAACCCGGGGGGATTATTGAAAAGGAGTCCTTTATTAATATATCTAATATTGCTTATTACAATAGCAGTACTAAAAAGAGAGATAAATTACAAATTAATTCAGATGAAAAAAAAGGAAAGATTAGAGTTTCTAAATCAACAAATAAGGAAGTCAAATAGTCATGTCTATTACGAGAACGAACTATAAGGATAACGTCATTAGTTCACTTAAAGATGATCTGGGTGTTAAAAGCTCTATGGCCGTTCCCCAAATAACAAAGGTCACAGTAAATATGGGCTTAGGACCAGATGCACTCAACAATCGAAAATCAGTTGACGATGCTATCGCAGATCTTGAATTAATCGCAGGTCAAAAACCAATAAAGACTTTTGCAAGGAAGTCTGTAGCGAGCTTTAAAATAAGAGAAGGATTTCCAATTGGTTGTAAAGTTACTTTAAGAGGAAACAGAATGTATGAATTTTTAGACAGGTTGTTGTCTATAGCTATTCCGAGGGAAAGAGATTTCAGAGGTTTGAATCCAAAATCCTTCGATGGTCAAGGTAATTACTCATTGGGAATTAAAGAACACATCATCTTCCCTGAAATCGATTATGACAAGGTAGAA
The DNA here is from genome assembly GCA_902604535.1 of uncultured SAR86 cluster bacterium. Lineage (GTDB taxonomy): Bacteria > Pseudomonadota > Gammaproteobacteria > Magnimaribacterales > AG-339-G14 > CACNYO01. The sequence goes on along the minus strand of CACKZK010000004.1, from coordinate 17,055 downwards.
AAAATTCGCGGTATGGATATTTGTATTACAACCTCCGCTAATAATGATAGTGAAGGATTCGCGCTACTATCAAAATTAAACTTCCCATTCAAAAGTTAAAGGTAAAAATTATGGCTAAAGTTTCAATGATCGCTAGAGAGAATAAAAGAATCAAGATGGTTCAAAAGTTTGCAAAAAAGAGAGAGGAACTTAAGAAAACCATCTCAGATATGAGTGTATCTGATGAAGAAAGATATGAGGCAAGATTAAAACTTCAAAAACTTCCAAGAGATACGAGTCCTGTTCGTCTTCAAAGAAGATGTCAAATAACCGGGAGACCACATGCTGTATATAGAAGGTTTGGTCTTTCAAGAAATAAATTAAGAGAATTGGCTATGAATGGAGATGTTCCAGGGCTAGTTAAATCGAGTTGGTAGAGGTTATCCATGAGTATGCAAGATCCAATTTCTGACATGATTTCTAGAGTCATGAACGCTCAAGCCAGAGGTCATGCAACGGTGAGCTTTTCATCTTCTAAGATTAAAAATGCTATTTGCTCAGTTTTAGAGAAAGAAGGATTCATTTCATCCTTTAAGATTGAAGGCGAGGTAAGCAAAAAAACTATTTTAGTTTCACTCAAATACCATCAAGAAGCGCCAGTTATTAGAGAATTGAAAAGGATAAGTAAACCTGGGCTAAGAAGATATTTTTCATCGAAAGAAATACCTTCAGTCAGAAATGGTTTGGGGGTTGGAATCATTACAACAAGTAAAGGAGTTTTGACAGATAAAGAAGCAAGAGAACATGGAGTAGGCGGAGAATTAATCTGCACTGTATTTTAATTATGGCAAGGAACACTGAAAGACCAATTCCAATTCAAGACGGTATAGAAATATCCCTTGTTGAAAATTTACTTAAAATTTCGGGTAAGAATGGAGACCTGTCTATGTCCATTCATCCTTCAGTTATGGCAAGCACTCCCGATAGAGAACTATTATTTTCTCCAAAAGAGGAAACTAAGGAATCTATTGCAATGGTAGGGACAATGAGGGCTTTAGCAATAAATATGATTAAAGGAGTTTCAGACGGTTTTGAAAAAAAATTGGAAATTAATGGCGTTGGTTACAGAGCAAAGCTTTCTGGAGACAAATTGGAATTTTCATTGGGATTTTCTCATCCAGTAATTTATCAACTGCCTGACGGGATAAGCGCCGATGTGCCCTCTCAAACTGAAGTTATTCTCAAGTCAGCTAATAAGCAGCTTTTAGGAGAAACCGCTGCAAAAATTAGATCATTTAGACCTCCAGAACCTTATAAAGGAAAGGGGGTTAAATATGCTGAAGAAAGAATTAAACGAAAAGAATCCAAGAAGGCTTAGGCATGAGTGATAAATTTACCGCAAGACAAAGAAGATCTAGGAAACTCAGATCTAAGACTAAAGAAATGAGTAATCATAGGCTATCTATTTTTAGATCTAACAATCAGATCTATGCTCAGGTTTTTTCTCCCGATGGGAGAGAAGTGCTTGCGCATGCTTCCTCCACAGATAAAGAAGCAAAGCTTGATAATGGCGGAAATCAAGAGGCTGCAAAAAAAGTTGGAGAATTGGTTGCTAAAAGAGCTATAGAGAAAGGCATTAAAAAGGTTACGTTTGATAGATCAGGATATAAATATCATGGTCGTGTAAAGAGTCTTGCAGAATCTGCACGTGAAGCGGGCTTAGAATTTTGAGGAATTATGGAAGAAAATATAGATCAGTTTAGTAATGAAGCTCTAGAAGAAAAACTTGTAGGAGTCAACAGAGTAGCAAAAGTTGTAAAAGGCGGAAGAATTTTTGGGTTTACAGCTCTTACCGTTGTGGGAGATGGAGCAGGCAAGGTTGGTTTCGGAAGAGGAAAGGCCAGAGAGGTTCCTATGGCCATTCAAAAAGCATTAGAAAATGCTAGAAAAAATATGATCAAGATTGAACTTAAAGGCTCTACTCTTCATTACCCAGTTAAATCAACTCATGGAAGTTCAACAGTTTATATGCAGCCAGCTTCTCCAGGTACTGGAGTAATTGCAGGCGGAGCGATGAGAGCTGTCCTAGAGCTAGCCGGTATTAAAGACGTATTAGCTAAAACATATGGCTCAACTAATCCAATTAACGTTGTTAGAGCAACTGTGAAGGGATTAGCAAGCGTTGAATCACCAGAACAGGTTGCAGAAAGGAGATCTTAAGAGGAAGAAATGTCTAACGAAACGATCAGAGTTAAATTAAAAAGAGGTTTAGCAGGCTCGATGAAAAATCAGAGACTTTCAGTAAAAGGGTTGGGATTAAAAAAAATCAACCAAATAGTTGAGATTGAAAATACACCTGAAAATCTAGGAATGATTAAGAAAGCTCATCATCTTCTGGAGGTCTTAGAATAAATGTTAAAACTTAATAACCTTCAAAGAACAAACAAAAATAAAGTTTCTAAACGAATTGGTAGGGGAACAGGTTCTGGTTCAGGGAAAACTTCGGGAAGAGGTCATAAAGGTCAAAAGGCAAGATCTGGAGCCTCAATAAGACCGGGATTTGAAGGGGGCCAAATGCCTATCCAACAAAGACTTCCGAAGTTTGGATTCACTTCCAGACAAAAACCATACAGCACACACATAAAACTTAGAGATATAGAAAAGCTTTCTGAAGATCACATTACTTTAGAGGTTTTAAAGAAAAATAAAATCGTTTCAAACAGAATAAAAAAAGTGAAGATCGTTAATGGCGGTGAATTAACAAAAATAGTGAAAATTGAAGGTTTATCTGTTTCTAAATCTGTTGAGGAATTAATTAATAAACTAGGTGGAGAAATTATAAGTGGCTAGAAATCCTGCCAAATCATCTGGGTTGTCTGAACTTTGGGCTAGGCTTAGATTTGTTCTTTACGCAATAATTATTTATCGTATTGGAACTCATATTCCTGTTCCAGGTATTGATCCGATGAAGCTGTCTTCTTTATTTGATCAAAATCAAGGAACTCTTCTAGGATTATTCAATATGTTTTCTGGAGGTGCTCTAGAAAGAATGAGTATCATGGCTCTAAATGTCGTTCCTTACATTACTGCGGCTATTGTGATGAATCTTTTAGAAGCAACAACTCCAAGCTTAAAAAAAATGTTTAGACAAGAAGGTGAAGTGGGAAGGAGAAAAAGGACCAATTATGTTCGTCTAGGCACTTTAGGGCTGGCAATAATTCAATCTAGTGGTTTTGCGATAGCACTCTCAAGTCAAGGTCTAGCTAGCGCTCCTGGAAACATGTTTATTGTTACAGCAGTAATTTCTTTTGTAACTGGAACAATGTTTTTAGTATGGCTTGGAGAGCAGGTAAACGAAAGAGGTATTGGAAATGGAATATCACTCATAATTTTTGCCAGTATTGTTTCTGGATTGCCAAGAGCAATAGGCCAGTCCTTCGAAGGAGCAAGACAAGGAGAAATCAACTTAATCGTACTTTTATCTGTTGCCCTTCTCGCAATTTTAGCAATTGCTTTTATTGTTTGGGTCGAAAGGGCGCAAAGAAGAGTTTCGGTTAATTACGCTAAAAGACAAATAGGTAACCAAATGGCTATGGGACAAACTTCTCATGTTCCTTTAAAAGTAAACATGTCAGGTGTAATTCCTGCTATCTTTGCTTCATCGATAGTCCTTTTCCCAGCTTCAATTAGTACTTGGTTTGGTCAATCTGAAGGTTTTGAGTGGTTACAAGAAATATCTCTGGCTCTAAGTCCTGGGCAACCTTTATATGTAATAGTTTTTGCAATTTTGATAGCTTATTTCTGTTTCTTCTATACCGCCATTCAATTTCCGGCAAAAGATATTTCAGATAATTTAAAAAGATCTGGAGGATTTTTACCTGGAATAAGACCAGGCGACCAAACAGAGGGCTATATTGATAGTGTAATGTCAAGATTAACGGTGTGGGGATCAATATATATGATTGCAGTATGTTTGCTTCCTCAATTCCTAATTGTTTCTGCAAATGTACCTTTTTATCTTGGGGGAACATCTCTTTTAATTGCTGTAGTAGTAGTCATGGACTTCATGGCTCAGGTACAATCGCACCTTTTATCAAGTCAATATGAGTCTTTAATGAAAAAAGCTAATTTAAAAAATTATAGAAGATAACTATGAAAGTAAGAGCTTCAGTAAAAAAAATGTGTAAGGGTTGCAAGATAATCAAAAGACACGGCACTGTTTTCGTTATTTGTAACATTGAACCAAGACACAAACAGAGGCAGGGGTAGTAAATATGGCTAGGGTAGCAGGTGTAAATATTCCAGATAAAAAACAAGCTTGGGTTTCCTTAACTCATATATTTGGTATCGGTAGAACGAGAGCTTTGACTATTTGCGATCAATTAGGCATTGAAAAAACTTCTTTGATTGGAAGCTTAAGTGAGGAAGATTTAGAAAAACTTCGAAAAGCGGTAAATGAGTTTCTTGTAGAAGGAGATTTAAGAAGAGAAATAAGTACCAATATAAAAAGACTTATGGATTTAGGAACTTTAAGAGGAATTAGACATAGGAAACATTTACCTGTGAGAGGACAGAGAACAAAAACTAACGCTAGAACCAGAAAAGGACCTAGAAAACCAATTAGAAGATAAATATGGCAAAACAAGGCACAAAATCAAAAAAAAATAGCAGATCGTATAATGATGCTGTTGCGCACATATACGCTACGTTTAATAACACCATAATTAATATAACCGACAGACAAGGAAATACATTAACTTGGGCAAGTGCCGGCGGATCGGGATTTAAAGGCTCTAGAAAAAGTACACCTTTCGCTGCCCAGGTGGCAGCTTCTAAGGCTGGTGATGCTGCTAAAAACTTTGGAATAAATAATCTAGAAATTGAAGTTTCTGGACCTGGAGCAGGTCGAGAGTCGGCTGTTAGAGCTTTAAATGGTTGCGGTTTTAAGATTACTAAAATTTCGGATGTAACTCCCATTCCTCACAATGGGTGTCGTCCACCAAAAAAGAGAAGGGTGTAAAGTGGCAAGATACAGAGGACCAAGAAATAAGTTATCGCGAAGGGAGGGGACTGATCTGCTTTTAACGAGTGGGTATAGGTCATACGAATCTAAAATCAGATCTGAAAATCCTCCTGGACATCACGGAGCAAAAAGAATTAGAACCTCAGACTATGGTATGCAGTTGAGAGAAAAGCAAAAAGTAAAAAGAATGTATGGAGTTTTAGAAAGGCAATTTAGAAATTACTACAAAGCTGCAGCTAGCAGCAGAGGTGAAACAGGAACAAATCTCCTTCAATTTTTGGAGGCTAGATTAGATAACGTGGTCTATAGAATGGGATTTGCTGCTACTCGTGCCGAAGCAAGACAATTGGTTAATCATAAATCAGTTTTGGTTAATGCAAAAAAAGTAAACATTCCCTCTTATCAAGTATCGGAAGGAGACGAGATAAGTATTTCTGAGAAATCAAGAAATCAAAAGAGAATTTCTCAATCTTTTGAGATTTTCAAAACTAGGGAGCCATGTGAATGGATTGAAGTAAACCACGATGATTTTTCGGGTATCTACAAAAATACACCAGATAGAGATTCGCTCAGTAATGAAATAAATGAAAGTTTTATTGTTGAGCTTTATTCAAGATAACTTTAAAGAGGATATTCTATGACAGACAATTTCGATATGATTAAAGACTTCTTAACTCCAAAAGAAATTTTGGTAGAAGAAGTTGATACAAATAATTCAAAAATAGTACTGGAACCTCTTGAAAGCGGTTTTGGACACACCTTAGGCAATGCTCTCAGAAGAATTATTTTATCTTCAATTCCGGGAGCAGCGGTTTCTGAGGCAAAAATTAATGGGGTCCTTCACGAATTTGGCTCTATCGATGGAGTAAAAGAAGATGTTATCAACATCCTTCTAAATTTAAAGGGTCTTTCCGTAAGACTTTCAGATCAAGAAGAAGTCGAGATATCAGTGAGCAAGTCAGGATCTGGAGACATCAAGGGTAAAGATTTTGAACTGCCTGCTGGAGTAGAAATAGTCAATCCAGATCACGTAGTTGCAACTCTTGCTGACAAAGGGTCTCTTGAAATGACGGCGAAAGTTACAAAAGGTAGAGGCTATGTTCCTGTAGATATTATTGCTTTAGCAGAAAGTGAAGATACTGAAGTTGGCTCTCTTAAGATTGATGCTTCATACAGTCCAATTAAAAAAGTTTCTTATTCAGTTGAAAATGCCAGAGTTGAAAATAGGACTGACTTAGATAAGCTGATTCTAGAAGTTGAAACTAATGGAACAATCGATCCTGAAGAGATCGTAAGGTTAGCAGCCACTATTCTGCAAAGACAGTTAATGGCTTTTGCTGAATTAGGATTTGAAACCGAAGAACCTGAGGAAGATGAGGCTCCTCCGGTTGACCCAATCATGCTTCGACCTGTAGATGAACTCGAATTAACAGTAAGATCAGCTAATTGTTTAAAGGTAGAAAAAATTCATTATATTGGAGATTTGGTTACTCGAAAGGAGTCTGATCTCTTGAGGACTCCTAATTTAGGTAGAAAGTCACTAAATGAAATCAAAGAAGTTCTCGCTGCCAGAGGATTATCTCTAGGTTTAGAGCTAGATAACTGGCCTCCATCAAATGTTGAAGGTTAATAGATGAGACACCAAAAAACAGGCAGAAAATTTGGTCGCACAAGCGATCAAAGAAAAGCTATGTTTAAAAATATGGTCATTTCCTTAATTGAGATTGAGTCTATAAAAACGACTGTTCCAAAGGCAAAAGAACTTAGAGGTGTTTTTGAGCCACTAGTTACTTTAGCTAAAGTTGACTCTGTTGCTAATAGAAGAAGGGCTTTTTCAAAACTTAGAAATGATTCTGCGGTAGGAAAGCTTTTTTCAGATCTAGGCCCAAGATTTATGGATAGGCCAGGTGGATATCTTAGAATTATTAAAATGGGACCTAGGCCTGGCGACTCAGCTCCAATGGCTTTTGTTGAGCTTACTGAAAAGGCTGAAGATTCATCTGAAGAGATTTCACAAAAAGATTAATCTAGCATTTCCTTAAGAAATCTCCCAGTATGAGATTTCTTTATTTTTGATATTTCATCTGGAGTTCCTTCTCCTATTATTTCTCCTCCGCCCGATCCTCCTTCTGGACCAAGATCTACAATCCAATCAGAGTTAGCAATTACATCTAAGTTATGTTCAATAATTACAACAGTATTACCTTGTTCATTTAATTTATTGATGACTTTTAATAGTAGGTTTACATCATGAAAATGAAGACCTGTTGTTGGTTCATCTAAAAGATAAAGAGTATCTCCAGTGGCAACTTTGCCTAGCTCTTTGGCTAATTTTACTCTTTGTGCTTCTCCGCCAGATAGAGTTGTGGCTGGTTGGCCAATTTTTATGTAGCTTAATCCTACATCGAAAAGAGTTTGTAATTTTCTTTTTATAGTGGGAATTGAATCAAAAAATTTTAAGGATTCTTCAACGTTCATATCAAGAACTTCAAAGATATTTTTTCCCTTGAATTTTACCTCAAGAGTCTCTTTGTTATACCTTTTTCCATCACAAACATCACATTTAACATATACATCAGGAAGAAAATGCATTTCTACCTTAATTAAACCATCTCCTTGACAGGTTTCACATCTGCCTCCCTTTACATTAAAGCTGAACCTTCCAGGTTTATAACCCCTTGCTCTCGCTTCTTCTGTTTCTGAAAATAGCTCTCTGATAGGTGTGAAAATTCCTGTGTAAGTAACTGGATTTGACCTCGGAGTTCTACCGATAGGAGACTGGCTAATTTCAATAATCTTATCCAATTTTTCTTCTCCTGAAATATTTTTAAACTCTTGACAGTCGTAATTAGATTTTTGAATCTTATTTGCCAAAGCGGGATATAAAGTTTGATTGATGAGAGTAGATTTCCCAGATCCTGAGACTCCAGTAATACTGATGATTTTTCCTAAAGGTAAATTCAAATTTACTTTCTTGAGATTATTTCCATTACATCCTTTAATACAAAGAGTTCCTTTTTCAGTCTTTTGAAAATTATCGATCTTAATATCTTTTTTCCCAGACAAATATTGTCCTGTGAGGGAATTCTCTTGTTTAAGTATCTCTTTATAATTGCCCGCAAAACTTACATGTCCTCCATGTATACCTGCTCCTGGACCAATATCAATGATGTGATCAGCACATTCTATGGTTTCTTTATCATGCTCAACTACAATAACGGTATTCCCTAAGTCTTTTAGTCTAAACAAGGTAGATAAAAGTCTTTTATTATCCCTTTGGTGGAGGCCAATTGATGGCTCATCAAGAATATAGGTAACTCCTACAAGTCCAGCCCCGATTTGACTTGCAAGTCTAATTCTTTGGGCTTCTCCACCACTCAGAGTATCGGCACTTCTTGATAATGTAAGATAATTCAACCCAACATCAGATAAAAACTTTAGTCTTTCTTTAAGCTCTTTAACTATCTTCTCTGCAATGGCTCCTTTTTTCCCTTTTAAGTTCAAGTTATTAAAAAAATCAAGGCAATCATCAATGGTCATGTTTGTGATATCCCAAAGTTCTTTTCCACTTATCTCCACAGATCTTGCCTCTTTGTTTAATCTTGAGCCTTCACATGACATACAAACAGTGTTCGTCATATATTTAGATAAATACTCTCTAGAAAAAGCTGATTCACTTTCTTTAAATCTTCTTTCAATATTATTTAGTACACCCTCAAAAGGTTTAAAAGATTCTCTGAGATTTCCTCTTTTAGAAACATAACTAAAATCTATAATTTCTCCAGAACTACCATTAAGTATTTTTTCTTTAATATCCTCTGATAAATCTTCATAAGACTCATCTAAAGAAATGCCATAGTGTTTTGCTACCCTGTTGAGAAGGTAATGATGATACATCTGACTAGAATCCCAGCCTTCAATTGCTCCTTGATTTAAGCTTAACTCCGGTCTAACTATTACTTTTTTTCTATCAACTTGAGATTTCTGACCTAATCCATCGCAATCATCGCAGGCTCCAGAAGGGCTATTGAAAGAAAATAGTCTAGGTTCTAATGAAGCAATACTGAAACCACACTCGGTGCAGGCCATTTTTGTTGAAAATGTTATGTCTTTTTTAGATTCATCAAGGAAAGAGATAGTTACTATTCCATCTGACTCTCTCAACGCAGTTTCTATTGATTCAGATATTCTTGATTTATTTTTCTTCGAAATAGATAGCCTATCAATAACAATATCAATATCATGTTTTTTATTTTTATTAAGTTGAGGGAGATTATCCAGATCAATGATTTCTCCATTAATTCTTGCCCTAATAAATCCTCTCACCTTAAGGTCGTTAAGTAGAATTAAGTGCTCACCTTTTTGTTGGCTTACTATAGGACATAAGATAATAGCTCTCTCATTTTCCTCATCTTTAAAAAGTTTATCGACTATCTGATCAATGCTTTGAGATTCAAGGGAGATTCCATGATCTGGACAAAAAGGCGTGCCGACCCTTGCATAAAGCAGCCTCAAATAGTCATATATTTCAGTAACAGTGCCAACTGTAGACCTTGGATTATGAGATGTGGATTTTTGCTCTATTGAAATAGCGGGGGACAAACCATTTATATGATCGACATCGGGCTTATCCATAACTGACAAAAATTGTCTTGCATAAGAAGACAATGATTCAACATACCTTCTTTGACCTTCAGCATATAAAGTATCAAATGCTAAAGAAGACTTTCCTGATCCAGAAAGCCCTGTAATAACGGTAAGTTTATCTCGAGGAATTATTACATCGATGTTTTTAAGATTATGCTGTTTAGCACCTTTGACTTCGATATTTTTCATTTATTTATAAATAGTCTTTCAGATGGATTATAATGAATTTACATTAAAAATAAGGTGCATTATGGCTCGAAGCGGAATAAATAAGGTTATATTAGTTGGTAATCTCGGGAAAGATCCTGACATGAGGTATACGGCGGGAGGAGATGCAGTTGCAAATTTGAGTATCGCTACATCTGAAAGCTGGAATGATAATCAAACTGGAGAAAAAAAGGAAAAAACTGAGTGGCATAGAGTTGTTTTTTTTAGAAGAATTGCAGAAGTTTGTGGGGAGTATTTAAAGAAAGGTTCTTCTGTTTATATTGAGGGATCATTAAGAACAAGAGATTGGGAAGACGATCAAGGAAATAAGAAATATACAACAGAGATTATTGGGAGAGAAATGCAAATGTTAGGAGGACGAAGATCTGAAGAAAATATGGATCAGAGCCCTCAGATGAATAGCTCTAGTCCTAAACCCGAGGAGGGGCTCATAGACGATGAAATTCCTTTTTAGGATTTTAACTTTTCAAAAACTAAACTAACGTTAGTTCCCCCAAAGCCAAAGCTATTATTCATTACAGCATCCAAGTCCTGATTCCTGACTTCTGAAACTAAGTCTAAACCTTCACCTTCATCAATCGAGCTAGAAAGATTAAGGGTTTTTGATATAAAACTGTTTTTTAGCATTAATAGTGAAAAAATACTTTCTAATGCCCCAGCGGCACCAAGGGTATGTCCGGTTTGTGATTTTGTTGAGCTTATGGGAGGAATTTTATCTTTGAAAACCTTTTTTATAGATTCTAACTCGACAGGATCTCCAGCAGGTGTTGAAGTTCCGTGAGCATTAATATAGTCAATATTATCTTTTCCATGCATTTCAACAGCCTTTAGCATGCAATTAGTTGCTCCTTCTCCGGATGGATGGACCATGTCATCTCCATCAGAAGTTGCTCCATATCCAGTAATTTCAGCATAAATATCAGCGTTTCTTTCTAGAGCATGATCTAATTCTTCGACGACGAGCATGCCCGCTCCTCCTGCTATAACAAAACCATCTCTGTCTTTATCAAAAGGCCTTGATGCTTTCTCAGGACTCTCATTATATGAAGAAGACAGCGCTCCCATGGCATCAAACATACTAGACATTGTCCAATGCTCATCTTCAGCGCCACCAGCTAATATTATTTTTTGTTTTCCCAATTGAATTTGTTCCAGAGCTGATCCAATACAATGTGCGCTTGTTGAGCATGCAGAGGAAATAGAGAAATTAACCCCTTTGATGCCAAAAAAAGTTGCAAGAGCTGCTGAAACTGTGTTCCCCATTGTTTGAGTAACTCTATAAGGTCCTATTCTTTTAACTCCTTTGCTCTTAACTATATCTGCTGCTTCAACCTGGCTTCTAGAAGATGCTCCACCGGAACCTGCAATGACCCCAACGTCTTGTGAAGAAAACCTTGATAGATCCAAGCCTGAGTCTTTTATAGCCTCTGCAGTACTTAAATAGGCATAGCTTGCTGCTTCTCCCATAAATCTCAAATGTTTTCTATCAATGAGATCCTTTAGATTTAAATTAATGGAGCCAGAAATATGACTTCGCATACCCAGTTCTTTGTACGATTCATTGAAACGTATCCCTGATGTACCCAATTTAAGAGATTTCGTTATTTCAGAAATATTGCTACCTATGCAAGATATGGCACCAATTCCTGTTATTACTGCTCTTTTTAAAGTGCTCATCAAAAATTACTAGGGTTCTCAAAAAGCCCAACTTTTAAGTTCTTCGCTGAATAAATTTCCTTCCCATCAACGTACATTAATCCGTCTGCAACTCCAAGAACAGTTTTTGTTGAGAGCATTCTTTTAACATGAATTTCATATTTAACCGTTTTAGCATTAGGAAGCACTTGACCATAAAATTTTACTTGCCCTGCACCAAGGGCTCTTCCTATTCCATGATTCCCAGACCAAAGTAAATAAAACCCTAAAATTTGCCACATTGCGTCCAAACCTAAGCATCCGGGCATAACTGGATCATCTTTGAAATGACAATCAAAAAACCAAAGATTCTCATTGATATCAAGTTCTGCCTCTATTAGTCCATTTGAGTAATTACCCCGATCTCCTGATATTGAAGTAATTCTATCTAACATCAGCATATTGCTACTTGGAAGCTTTCCATCATTTTCATGAAATAGCTTTCCGTTCGAGCAAAGTTGAAGTTCTTCTTTGGTGAAAGAATTCTTTTCTGTAAATTTCATCAATCTCTCAAGTACAAATTATCATAGTTGATTTATTGAATCTATTGCGACAAAGAACTTATTTAGATATCATTCGACCTCAATTTTGATATAAAAATGTACGCAGTAATCAAAACAGGTGGTAAACAGCATAAAGTTGCTGAAGGCGAAATCCTTAAAGTTGAAAAACTTAAAGCTTCTGAAGGAGAACCTGTTGATATTACAGATGTGCTACTAATTGAGAAAGATGGCGAAGTTACTCTTGGCTCTCCTTTTATTGAAGGGGCAAAGGTAACTGCAAAAATCCTTCGACACGGAAAAGAAGATAAAGTAACTATTATCAAGATGAAAAGAAGGAAGGACTACAGGAAAAAGCAAGGTCATCGTCAAAACTATAGTGAAATTCAAATAGAGCAAATTTCGGTTTAAGTATGGCACATAAAAAAGCAGGTGGTAGCAGTAGAAACGGAAGAGATTCTGAATCTAAAAGACTGGGCGTTAAAAGGTACGGCGGCCAACTGGTATCTGCTGGCTCTATTCTAGTCAGGCAAAGGGGCACAAAGTTTCATCCTGGCACAAATGTTGGAATTGGAAAAGATCATACACTTTTTGCAAAAATTGACGGCACTGTATCTTTCAGCAAAAAAGGTAGAAATCTTAGACAATTCATAAATATCACTCCCGCAGATTAAATAATGAGCTTCATTGACGAAGCTGCTATTCAATTAATAGCTGGCTCTGGTGGAAACGGATGTTTGAGCTTCAGAAGAGAAAAATTTATTCCTAAGGGTGGCCCCGATGGTGGCGACGGAGGAAAAGGCGGAAGCATTTTTCTTAAAGCTGATAGCTCTTTAACAACGCTGCAAGATTTTAGATTACAAAAAAAATACCAAGCTAAAAATGGTTCTTCTGGCGAGGGTAAAAATAAACATGGCAAGGATGCCAGTGACATAATTTTAAAAGTTCCCGTTGGTACTGTTGTTTTTGAAGAATCAACTGAAGAAGAAATAGCAGACTTAAAAAAAGATGGCGATCTTTTTGAAGTTGTTTCTGGAGGAAAGGGTGGATTAGGGAATGCAAGGTTCAAGTCATCTACAAATAGAGCTCCCAGAAAAACTACAGATGGAGAAAAAGGAGAAGAGCTATCGCTTCAGTTAGAACTAAGATTAATAGCTGATGTTGGTCTCTTAGGATTTCCAAATGCAGGAAAATCTACCCTAATTTCGAGTATATCCGAGGCAAAACCTAAAATAGCAGACTACCCGTTTACTACTCTAACTCCTAATCTTGGAGTGGTTGAGGCTAAATCTCTCAATCCATATGTAATTGCAGATATTCCAGGATTAATTCCGGGAGCTGCCAAGGGAGCAGGTCTTGGGATAAGATTTTTAAAACATTTATCTCGAGTAAAGTTATTGCTTCATCTAATTGATGTATCAGAAATCAAACCTGAAGATGTAGAGGGAAAAAAGAATTCCTTAGATAAAGAGCTAAAAGAATTTGACGAATCTTTATCTAAACTAGAGCAATGGATTGTTCTAACTAAAGCAGACACAAAAACAGAATTGAAGGATGATTATTTATCTAAGGCAAAAAAGATTTACAGCAATGAGGTTTTTTTTATATCTTCCATAACTGGAGAAGGATTAAGCGAACTAGTCAAAAAGGTCAGCACAAAAATCATAGAGATTAACAGTAATGAGTAATTCAATAGTAGTAATGAAAGTAGGGTCCTCCTTAATTTCACAAGGAAGTCGAGAAAATTCAGCTTTTTTTAAAAGACTTGCTAAGTGCATTCAGAATTTCAGAGAAAATGATTTTGATGTGGTTTTAGTCTCATCTGGCGCGATTTCCTATGGAATGAAGAAAAGAGGCATAGAAAAAAAACCAAAGAATATCAAACAACTTCAATCATTATCAGCTGTTGGTCAAATAGGGCTTATCAATGCTTACCAGAAAAATTTTGATAAATACAAAATAGAGGTTGCTCAAGTTCTCCTAAGTCACAGTGATTTTAAATCTGAAACAAAATCCAACAATATTAAATCCAGCATCAATAATCTCCTCAGATGGGGTATAACGCCAATAGTCAATGAAAATGATTCTGTATCAACAGAAGAAATTGAGAGTGGAGATAATGATCAATTAAGTGCAAAACTAGCAAATCTTATTAATTCTAAAAAACTTATTCTTTATACAGATCAAAAAGGTTTATATTCAAAAGATCCAAGAACAAATAAGGATGCAGTACTTATTGACGAAGTCAGCCTTAAAGCACTTTCAAATCAAAAAATTGTTTTTGGAGATTCCGGTAAGTTAGGAAGAGGAGGCATGAAAACTAAATTATCTGCTATGAAAATTTTCTTAATTAATAATCTAAGGACTGGCTATATTCTGAGCGGTCATGAAAAGGATCTATTTGCTTCATTACAAAACCAAAAAAAGAGAACTAGATTGAAATTAAGCTGACTTAAGAGCTTTTAATTTTTTGTTGAGTCTTGATTTAGTTCTTGCAACGTGATTTTTGGGAAGAACTTTTTTATTGGCAAGTTTGTCCATCAATTTCTGAGTTTTCTTAAACTCATTCCCAGCAGCTTCAATATCCTTATCGTCAAGTGCTTTTTCAAATGCTCTAATACTTGTCCTCGCAGAAGCACGTTGAGAGCTTTTAAGGGCATTTCTTTTATTAGCTTGCCTAGCTCTTTTAATTGCTGATTTAATGTTTGCCATAGGTGCGAAATGATGAAGATAACAAACTAATTTGTCAATATAATACTTAACAAGTTTATTCATTCATGCGAAAACTAGCCTTTATTCTTATTTCTATTAGTTTGTTATCGTGCGAGCAGTTAGGCATGAATGATAATAATAATTTGAAATCAATTTATCCTATGACTAAAAAAGTTAATACTTCTGATTTATATTTTTCAAAAGAAATTCAAGATCCATATAGATGGCTTGAGGATGATCTGGATAAAGAGACAAAGAGTTGGATAGAAGATCAAAATCTCTTTACTGATAAATACTTCGAAAGTTTAGGATTTAAAGAGCTAATAAAAGAGGGATTAAAACAAATCTGGGATTATGAGAAATTTTCTTCGCCCTTCAAAGAAGGAAATTACATTTATTTTTTTAAGAATAGTGGCCTTCAAAATCAATCAGTGCTTTACCGGAAAGACTCTCAAGGAGTTGAGGAAGTCTTTTTAGATCCTAACTCGTTTAGTGATGATGGAACTATCTCTTTATCTGATATTAGTTTTAGTAAAGATGGAAGTGTTGCTGCTTATGCAATTTCTGAAGGTGGAAGCGATTGGAGGAAAGTATTTTTTTTGGATACAGAAAGCAAATCATTGTTACCAGATTCTCTAATCAATGTTAAGTTTTCTTCTTTAAGTTGGAAAAGCAATGAGGGTATCTACTATTCAACTTACGATGTTCCTGAAGGAAGTGAATTAAGTTCTTTGAATAACAATCATAAACTTTACTTTCATAAATTAGGAACTACGCAAGAAAAAGATCAAATTATCTTTGGAAACAAGACTGAACAAAAAAGAAGATATGTTTCATCCTCTGTAACGGAGGATCAAAAATACTTAATCATATCTGCCGCAAATTCCACATCTGGAAATGAGCTCTATTTGATAAATCATTCAGATGAAAATCCGGAAATCAAAACTATAAATGATAATCTTTCTATCGATGTTTACTTATTAGATAGCCTAGACGATGAGCTTTTTTTAGTGACAAATAATAATGCTGATAATCAAAAAATTATTTCTGTTCAAGCTAAAGAACCCTCTTTGGATAAATCCAAAGATTTAATTCCAGAACAGACTTCTGTGATGAGTCCAAGCTCCTCAGGAGGATTTATATTTGTTGAGTTAATGCAAGATGCTATTTCAAAAACTCTTCAATATGATTTTTCAGGGAACCTTATTAGAGAAGTTAAACTGCCAGGTATAGGAAGTGTTTCTTCTATTTCAGGAAAAAGAGAGGACGAAAAACTTTTCTATTCTTTCTCTAATTATCACACGCCTCCCACAATCTATAGTTTTGATCCCAAAAGCGGTAAATCAAAGATTTATTTCAAACCAAAGATAAATTTTGATTCTGAAAAATTCATATCGGAGCAGGTTTTTTATACTTCAAAAGATGGAACAAAAATTCCAATGATCATTACATATAAGAAAGGTTTGAATAAAAATGGCAAAAATCCAACAATTCTTTATGGATACGGAGGTTTTAATATCTCTCTTACTCCAAATTTCAGCAGCATTATGGCTTACTGGCTAGAAAAGGGTGGTATCTATGCAGTTCCAAATATTAGAGGAGGTGGAGAATATGGAAAGAAATGGCATCTATCTGGGACAAAAATGAACAAGCAAAATGTTTTTGATGATTTTATCTATGCCGCAAGATTTCTTTTTTCAGAGGGCTATACAACATCAGAGAACTTAATTTTGAGGGGGGGTTCAAATGGAGGTCTTTTAGTTGGCGCTGTCATGACTCAAGAGCCACAGCTTGCAAGGGTTGCTCTTCCTGCAGTGGGTGTTCTAGATATGCTCAGATACCATAAATTTACCGCAGGTGCAGGTTGGGCCTATGATTATGGAACATCGGATGAAAGTGAAGAGATGTTCAACTACCTTTTGTCTTATTCACCGCTGCACAATATTAAAGATGAAGTCTCTTACCCAGCTACACTTATAACAACAGGAGACCATGATGATAGGGTAGTCCCAGCTCATTCCTATAAATTTGCTGCTACCCTTCAAGAAGCTAATTCAAGTGAAAACCCTATTCTGATTAGAATAGAAACTGAAGCTGGTCATGGTGCAGGAACTCCGACCGAAATAATTCTAGATTCCTACTCAGAGATATTCTCCTTCATTCTATTAAATGTGGAAAATAACTTTCTAACTACTGATGTTAGTCCTTAAGACATTTTCCAGAATACAGTTCAGTTAGATGAGTTAATCTGGCGTTTATCGAATCCTGATT
>CACKZK010000003.1:0-102955 GCA_902604535.1 uncultured SAR86 cluster bacterium | reverse complement strand
ACCTCTTACAGCAGATAATTTCGGAATTAAACCTGAAGTGGAAGCCGGCCATTTGGCGGAGGAGATTAGAAAATATATGGTCAGTAACTATGGAAATGAAGTATATAAAGATGGCTATGAAGTTTATTCATCAATAAATTCAGAACATCAACTCTCTGCCAATAAAGCCCTTAAAACTGGAATAGAGAGTTATGAGAATAGACATGGATTTAGAAAGCCGAAGAATTATGAAAATTTGATTCCAAATAAATTTCTTAATAAATCCGAAGTGTTCTATCAATTTTTTTATCAAGATATAGATTTTTCTGATGAATATGGAATAGAAAAAACGGATGAGCATCCTTTCAAGGAAATTGAATCTCTTTATGAGTCACTCCCAAAATACAAAAATTTTGTCCCTGCCATATTTCTTTCAGTAGAAGATCAAGTTGTATTTCTTATCAACTCTAATTTAGAGCTCATAAGAATTTTTAAAGAGGACTTGAGTACGAAGATTAGACCAAAAATAGATGAAAATAGAATAGATAGAGAGGTGCAGGAATTCTCGGATTTCTTCTCTCCCGGAGATCTTGTTTGGATGAATGAAAGTGGAGAAAAAGTAGAACTTTCTCAATATCCAGAGATTCAATCATGTATCGTGAGTCTTGATCCAAAGAATGGAAAGATCTTGGCTTTGGTCGGCGGATATGACTTTTACTCAAGTAACTATAATCGAGTTTTTCAAGCAAAACCTCAACTTGGTTCAAACTTTAAACCTTTTTTATACAGTGCTGCTTTTGAGAATGGTTATAACCCATCCTCAATAATCCTTGATGCACCTATAGTTTTTGAAGATGAGAATTTAGAAGATGTCTGGCGCCCAAAAAATTCATCTGGTAGATTCTATGGACCAACAAGATTAAGAGAGGCATTGGTACAGTCAAGAAATATAGTTTCAGTGAGACTTCTTCAGGAATTAGGTATCGATAAAGTGAGAAATCATGTTCAGAAATATGGATTCCAAGAAGATGAAATTCCGAATGATTTGTCACTGGCTCTGGGATCTTACAGTTCAACCCCCCTACAAAATGCAAAAGCTTTTTCTATTATTGCTAATGGAGGAAAAGCGATAGATCCTTATTACATTGAAAAAATCGTTCTTCCTAATTCAGCAGTATTAGATTTCTCCAAAACTAAAACTTTAGATTTAAGAACCTCAAGATTATGGAACGGATACAACGAAGAAAATGATGAAGAAGCAATCATTGATCCTAGAATTACATATGTAATTAATGATATTTTGATAGAAGCGGCAAAAAGAGGAACAGCAAGCAATATAAAAAAACTATCCAGAGATGATTTTGCAGGAAAAACTGGGACAACTAATGATGCAGAAAGTACTTGGTTTACAGGTTTTAATAATAGCTTCTTAGCAACTGTTTGGTTTGGATATGATCAACCTAAACCACTTGGAGAAAGAGAGTTTGGAAGTACAACTGCTTTACCTATCTGGATGAATTATGTCTCCGAAGTTGAGAATTTCATAAATATAGGAACGCAACCGAGACCTAAGAATCTATCAGCAGCCAGATTGAATAAAAGTACAGGAGAAATTGCCAGGCCGGATGAAAAGAACATCTTCTTTGACTTTCTAATAAATTAATTAAATTACTTATAAATTGTAAGCACTAATTTTGAAGAATATTCATTCCATTCTTCCAATACTTTTCTTTTAAAATTTGATCTTACAAAGCTCTGAATCTTTCCTTCTAGAATGGAAATAATCAATCCAGCTGAATCAGTTGGAGTTAAGTTGAATTTTGTCTTGCTTGATTGTTCATAATTTTGGAAGGCAAGTTTTATCTCAAGCTCAAATCTTTCAAATAAATGATTTACTTTTTCTTCTATTTTTATTTCATCTGGACTAAGTGCTTCTCTAGTCAAAATTTTACAAATACCTTTGTTCTTCTCACAAAACGCTAATATTAGTGTACAAATGTTAAAAGGAGTCTCCGGACTTGAAACCTCTTTTTTAATGGATGATATTCTTGGAAATATATTTTCTTCACAGAAATCAACCAAACCTTCAAATATCTTTCTTTTGCTTGGAAAATGTTTATAGATGGCAGCTTCAGTTATCTCGCATCGTTTTGCTAATTCAGCAGTAGTAATTTTTATCGGTTCTTTACTTTCAAGCATGGAAACTAAAGTTTGCATAATGTTAATTTGTCTATTTGTCAGAGTTTCAGTCATCTTATTTAGTTATCCAAGTTCCAACGCCTTTGTCAGTAAGTATTTCAACTAAAACTGCATGCGGTACTCTGCCATCGACGATATGGGCACTTTTCACGCCGCTTTCTAGACTTTTAATCACTGATGAGAGTTTTGGAAGCATTCCTCCTTTTAAGTTTTTAGCAATTTTTTTGGCTTTTTTGATATTCATTTCAGATATTTTTTTCCCTGTGTTAGTTAACACTCCTTTTACATCCGTCATCATAATTATCTTTTCAGCTTTTAATTTTTCAGCAACCTTGCAAGCCACATGATCAGCGTTAATATTGTAATGCATTCCAAATCTATCCCTACCAATTGGAGCTATTACAGGAATTTTTCCATTAAAAATATTTTTCTTAATTAAACTTCCATCAACTTTTGTGATATCACCGACAAAACCAAGATTCATCTTTGTTTTAATTTTTTTACAAATAAGAATACTCTCTCTAATGTCATTGAATGTTTTTGTCTTTGCTCCCCAAGTTTTGATCAGTTCAGCAATATCTCCGTTTACTTCTCTGAGAGTTTTAATAATAATTTTTATTGAATTTTCGTCTGTTTTTCTAAGACCATCAATAAAAACACTTTTAATATTGCTCTTCTTCAAATTTCTTTCAATCTGTGGACCGCCTCCATGAACAAGAACAGGAAATATTCCAATTTGCCTCATCAAAGCGATATCTCTTGCAAAATTTTGCCTTAACTTATTTTCTTTCATGGCGCTTCCACCATACTTAATGACCACTATCTTTCCAGAAAACTTTTGTATATAAGGCAGTGCCTCACTGAGGATCTTTGCAAGTGATTCTGCTGATTTGCTATCTTTGATCATTAAAAATTTGTTTTGATCGTATTATCCACTTTTGAAATGGCTTTTTTAAATACATTTTTTATTTGATCTAAATCTTGAGATGTATTTCCTTCAAATCTCAAAACCAAGTTTGGTGAAGTATTTGATGCTCTAATAAGGCCCCAGCTAGAATCTTTATCTATTCTAATTCCATCTAGGGAGCTAATTTCTCCATTTTCCTTCTCCAGTATTTTTATTAGTTTACTTATTATTGAAAACTTATTTTCATCTGAGACAGATATATTTATCTCAGGAGTCGATAAATTTTGAGGCAGTTCAGAGAAGATTACTGATGAACTTTCTTCTTTTTCTGACAAAATTTCCAACATCCTACTTCCAGCGTAAATAGCATCATCGAAACCGAACCATCTGTCATTAAAGAAAATATGCCCACTCATTTCTCCTGCTAAAAGCGCATTCTTTTCAAAAAGATTTTTCTTTATATAGGAGTGGCCGGTTTTTGACATATAAGCTATGCCAGAGTTTTCTTCTATGAAATTTTTTAAAAGGTTAGAACATTTAACGTCAAAAATGATTGTGGCATTCTTATTTTTCATTAACACTTGATCCGCATACAGAATCATTTGAATATCCGGGTAGATAATTTTCCCTGAGTTATCAACAATTCCAACTCTATCCGCGTCACCATCCAAGGCTATACCAATATCGGCATTTGATTGTTTTATTTTGTTCTGTAAATCTTCAAGATTCATCGGATTGCCAGGATCAGGATGATGATTTGGAAAGTTTCCATCTACTTCGCTGAAAAGTTCTATAACTTCACAACCAATCTCTTTAAATGCCTGTGGCGCAATCACTCCTCCAACGCCATTTCCACAATCAAGACAAATCTTCATGGGTCTTTTTAATGAGATATTTTTTCTAAGCTCATCAATATAATCATCCGAAACATCTTTCTCCTCTAAATGACCTTTCTTGATATCTTTTGAATATGTACCTTGGAGTATGTCATTTTTAATATCTTGAATTTCTTGCCCAAAGATAGTTTTACCTCCCAAAATTATTTTAAAACCATTGTATTCTTTGGGATTGTGGCTGCCCGTGATCATAACTCCATTCTTAGTTTTGAATTTCTCGACCGCAAAATAAAGCAAAGGTGAGGGCACCATACCCACATTTATGACGTTTACGCCATTTTCCAAGAAGGAGTTAATCAAGGCTGAGCAAATTCTTTCACCAGATAATCTTCCATCGCGCGCCACAGCTACTTGCTTTAAACCTAACTTTTTAATTTGATGACTTAAAGCTGATCCCAATGTGCTAACAAATTCATCGCTCAGGTCCTCAGATGCAATACCTCTGATATCATATGCTCTAAAAATATTTTGATTAATTTGCATTTGGTTCTAATTTAGATATGGATACTTCAAAAGGCCTCGAAAATATAGATGGCGTTGTATGGTTTGACGGTCAGTATGTTGACTGGAAAGATGCCAAAGTTCATGTTTTAACTCATACTCTTCATTACGGATTAGGTGTATTTGAAGGTGTTAGAGCCTATTCTACCACGCAAGGACCAACGATTTTCCGTCTTAAGGACCACACAGATCGCCTTTTTGAATCTGCAGAAACAGTAAAATTAAAAATTCCTTATTCAAAAGACGAAATTAATAAAGCTCAAATAGAAGTTGTAAAAAAAAATAAATTAGAAGAAGCCTACATAAGGCCTATGTGTTTCTATGGTTCTGAAGGCTTAGGACTGAGGGCTGATAATCTCAAAGTTCATTGTATTGTCGCTGCTTGGTACTGGCCAAGCTACCTTTCTCCAGAGCTTTATGAGAAAGGAATCAAAGTAAAACTATCTTCTTACACGAGACAAAGAGGGAATAAAGTTTCGAGGTCAAAAGTTAACGGGAACTACGTCAATTCAATTGTTGCTCTTAATGAAGCTCTTGAAGCGGGTTTTGATGAAGCATTAATGTTAGATACAGAAGGAAATGTCGCTGAAGGTTCTGGAGAAAACTTTTTTATGGTGAAAGATGGAAAAATATTCACTCCTGATGTTGAGGCCTCACTTAATGGTATTACAAGAAAAAGCATCATTGATTTGGCTAAAAATGAAAAAATAGATGTCATTGAAAAGAAAATCTCTCCGGAAGAGGTTCTTCAGTCAGATGAACTTTTTTTTACCGGAACTGCAGCCGAGGTATTACCAATTACACATGTTGATAAAAATAAAATATCAGATGGTCAAAGAGGACCTATTACTAAGATTCTTCAATCAAAATACTCCAGCCATGTGAGAGGGGAGAATATTTTATTTCCAGAATGGTTAACTAATATTTCTGATCATTGAGAATCTTGATCATAAAAACTTCTTCTCTGGGAGATATAATTCATTCTTTTCCAGCTATAGAGGATATAAAGAAGAATTATCCTGAATCTAAAGTAGATTTTCTAGTGGATAGTACATTTCTCAATACGGCAAAATTAAATAAGTCTATTGATCATTTTTTTCCAATCTCATTGAGAGAAAAGAAAAATCAATCTTTAATAAAAAGACTCAAGAATTTGAATGATGAAATAAATGCGTTATTTAAAAATATCACTTATGACTTTGTAATTGATTTTCAAGGCTTGATGAGAACTCAAATCATAGGATCAAAAATCAAAAAAATATCTAGTGCCAAAAACTTTATCGGATATGAATTTGGTTCAGCAAAAGAAGGACTTTTAACATTTTTATACGACAAAAGAATTAATGTAACTAAGGATGAACACGCTGTAATGAGAATGAAAAAATTAGCAGCTGAAAGTTTGAATTATGAGCTTAATAAAGAACATGACTATGGTTTTAAGCTTGAAGGCTCGGATAAAAAAAATAAGATCATTTTCGTTCACGGATCTAGTAGGAGAAATAAAGAATATCCCTTAGATTTTTGGAAAATATTGGCTGATCACTTAAACAATCTCAATTTAGATATTTGCGTACCTGTCCATGGAGAGAATCAATTAAATTTCTTTAAAGAAATTAATGAAATTAATTCAAGAGCCTTTAAGTTAGAAACCGATAATTTTCATGAGATCAAAGAAGAGTTTGCTAAATGTTCATTTTTTATAGGAGTCGATACAGGTTTAACTCATATATGCGCAGGATTGGGATTATCTGGTATTTTTTTATTTGGACCTACGGATCCATCAAAAGTAGGACCTGTTTTTAATCATCAAAGAGTGATCAAGAAATCAGAAATGACTGAAATAAATCCTTCTCTAATTATTGAGATGCTTGAAGAAGAAAGTTTTGAATAAGGAAAAACTAAAAATTGGCCTAATAACTTATAGAGGTAATCCTTCTTCAGGAGGCCAAGGTATTTACATAAACTATCTAAGCAGAGCTCTATCGGATCTAGGCCATGAAGTTACCGTTATCTCTGGCCCTCCTTATCCAGATATAAGAAAAGATATCAAACTAGTTAAAATACCCAGCCTTGATTTGTTTTCAAAAAAAAATAAGTTTTTTGACATTAAATTTTCAAAATTATTATCTTTGAATAACTTGAAAGAATGGATTAGCGCAAATACTGGCGGTTTTCCTGAACCACATACTTTTGGACCAAGACTGAAGAAATTTATTGAAGAAAATGCTGATCAATTTGATGTAATTCATGACAATCAATCTTTGTGTAAAGAGCTTATTTCTCTTCAGCAGAAACTTCCTTTAGTAACAACTATCCATCACCCAATTACAAAAGACTTAGAATTTCAGCTGAAAAGTACAAATGATTTTTTTTTAAAACTCCTCATCAAAAGATGGCATTCTTTTATTCCCCGTCAAATAAAGGTTGCAAAAAAATTAAAAAAAATTCTTGTTCCCTCTAAATCATCTGAGAAAGATGTAGTTAAGGATTTTTCGTTGAAGGAAGAAAGTGTTGAAGTTGTTTACAATGGCATAGATTTAAGTTTCTTCTATCCTTCTGAAAAGCCTTATGAGGAATACAAAATATTATCCATAGCAAGCTCTGACGTACCGATGAAAGGTTTAGATTATATGATCAAAGCTTTTCCAAAAATCAAAAAAAATTTTCCAAAGGCTAAATTGAGTGTTTTAGGAAAAATGAGAGAGGGAGGACACACAGAGAGACTAATAAATAGTTTAGATTTTAAAGATGATATAAATTTTGTATCAGGTCTATCTCATTCAGAATTAAGGGAACAATATTGCTCATCTCATGTAGTAGTAATTCCTTCCTTGTATGAAGGTTTTGGATTTGCTGCTGCAGAAGCAATGGCTTGTGGAGTTCCTGCAGTGGTATCCGATGGCGGATCTTTAAAGGAAATCATTGGAGATGCGGGAAAGGTTGTTATCCCTAGAGATGAAAATGCTATCGTTGATGCTGTAAATGAATTATTTTCTTCAAAAGATTTAAGAAAAAACATTGTAGCCAATGGTATATCAAGAGTTAAAGATAAATTTACGTGGCACAATGCTGCTTTAAAACTAGAAAATATTTATCAACAAATGATAGTGAATCATGCAAACAATAAATATTCAAAAACTTAATCTTTCTGATAATGCAAAAATTCTTGATCTAGGTTGTGGAGAAGGTCGGCATTGTTTTGGTGCATACATGCATGCGAATTTAGATGTTTATGGTTTTGACTTAAATCCAAAGGATGTTCAGAAAGCTGTAAGTAATTTTCCACAATTCGATGAAAAATCTAATATTAAAAGTTGCAATTTTGGATGTACTGATGCAACAAAACTTCCTTTTGCTGATGAGACTTTTGATTACTTGATTTGCTCTGAGGTACTAGAGCATATTCCAGAGGTTGATTGTGCAGTTGATGAAATTATCAGAGTTACCAAGCAAAAAGGTAAAATTGCCGTAAGTGTTCCTTCTTTCTTTCCAGAATGGGTTTGCTGGTCTCTTAGTAAAGATTACCAATTAACACCAGGTGGACATGTAAGGATTTTTAAATACAAACAATTAAGAAAAATGATTGAGGATAGGAATTGCAAATTTATAGAGAAACATCGTGAACATGCACTTCATAGTCCGTATTGGTGGTTAAAATGCTTATTTTGGAAGAACCAAGACAATTCATACTTAGTAAATAAATATCATGACTTTCTTGTGTGGGATATGATGAAAAAACCTTTCATAACAAGACTTCTAGAAAAAATACTGCAACCTTTGATTGGTAAAAGCACAGTTATTTATTTTGAAAAAAATTAGAATCTTATTTTGAAATCTTTATCTGGGTTAAATCATCTTTTGGAATATATTGCCGAAAGTCAAAATGAAGGGGGGGGAATTCCTTCAGAGACAGGGAAAATTCTTGATCCTTGGGATCATATTGAATGCTGCATGGCTTTGGATGTATTTGGAGAAAAAGAAAGATCATCTCTAGGCTTCCAATGGCTTATTGATCATCAAGAGGATGATGGATCATGGTATTCAGAGTATCAAGCAGACAAAAATATTTCTTCTAGAAAAGAATCGAACTTCTCTTCATATATTGCAATTGGAGCACTACATAATTACGAGAGCTATAAAGATTTAAAATTCTTAGAAAACCTGCTTCCAACTCTTGAAAAGTCTCTTGAGTTTACTCTCTCAGCCCAAACTGATTTTGGTGAATTCTCTTGGGCTATGGAAAATGGAAAATGGCTAGATGATGCTTTAAAAACAGGTAATTCATCAATCTACATGAGCTTGAAAGCTTATAAAAAAATTTTTGATCTGTTAGGTAAGAATTCTAATCAAATAGAAAGTTCACTCACAGCTCTAAAAAAAGTTTTTTTAACTAACACATCTAGATTTGATAGGAATTGGGATTCAAAAGAAAGATACAGTATGGATTGGTACTATCCGATTTTGGCAGGAATTTATGACAAATCAGAAGCCATTAAAAAAATTAATTCCAAATGGGACATTTTTATCAAAGAAGAGTTTGGTTGTAGATGCGTCAGTGATAGGCCATGGATTACTGTGGCTGAAACATCGGAACTAATAATAACGCTAAATAAAATAGATGAAATCAAAAAAGCCAGGGATCTATTTAAAAAAGTAAGCGAATTAAAAGATCCCAAAGATAACATCTTTTGGATGGGCTATGTTTTTGATGATAGGAAATATTGGCCAACTGAAAAACCTACTTGGACTGCTGCAGCTTACATTCTTGCAGCGAATGCATTAAATGGATTTACTTCGGCAGGTGACTTTTTTAAGAATTTGTAGTCTAAATTTTTTTTAATATTCCTAAAGTTTCATATAGTTCCATGAATTTAAATTGCTTTGTTTCCTTCACATATTCAAATAATTCATAGGGCGGCCTTCCTCCATCATTAGGATCAGGAAAAACATCATGAATGAGCAAATAACCATTTTTGCAAATGAAATCACTCCAAGCTTTAAAATCTGAAAACGCTGAATTTTTGCTGTGACTGCCATCAATGAAGAGAAGACTAATCTCATAATTTTTTGGCCAGAGTGAACTTACTTCTTTTGAGTCGCCTATTGCAGGCAATATAGATTCTTTGTAGGGAAATTTCTCAATATAAGACCTAAAGGTTGGATAAGTATTGAATTTATCAATCCTTTCATCATAAAAACTTTTATCAAAATATTCTTCCCCAGGCTGATGCTCTTCTGAGCCTATATGATGATCAACTGTAATTAAATGACTATCATTAGCTGCACAAGCTTCAGCAATAACCAACGAAGACTTTCCACAATAAGTTCCGATTTCAAGGCAAGGACCTTTTTTTGAGGCTTCTAAGGCTAATTCAAAAAGTCTTTCTGCTTCAGAAAAATCAAGGAAACCTATATGATTACTAAAATTTTTAACCCAATTCACTTTAAAAAATGTTTACTAGGGAAGTCTACACGAATTCAAAAGGAGAAAATTTTTCCTATCTGACTCATGGGAACCAAGCAGCAGAAAACTTGATTTTTTTCTTTCATGCCACTGGTTTCAATGCAGAAACTTACAATAAATTTCTAAGCAATCTATCAAAAAAATTGGGTGACAACTACAAAATAATTTCTTTAGATCAAAGAGGGCATGGATTATCTTTAGCAAATGCAAATCCTGGCAGACTAACTACTTGGAATTCATTTGTTGATGATGCAAAAGATTTCGTTCAAATGTTTTCATCAAGTAAATTATTTTTTTCAGGCCATTCAATGGGAGCAATTATTGCATTAAAACTTTCAACAGAATTTTCAGAAATTTCTAAACTATTCTTAATAGATCCCGTTTTACCAGGTCCCAAATTTTCTTCTTACGGGAGACTAAAAAAATTTTTTAGATTAAATAAAACTTCTCATATGGTTTTGGCTGCCAAAAATAGAAGGTTTGAATTTGCATCAAAGCAAGAAGCATTCATCCATTTTAAAGGCAGAGGTGCTTATAAATCTTGGGATGATGATATTTTGCAAGATTACTTAAATGGTGGAATGATTGTTGAAGAGAATAGATCTTATTTAAGCTGCCACCCTCATTGGGAATCAGAGGTCTTCAATACTGCTTCACTTGATACCTGGAAATATATAAAAAAAATTAAGTGTGAAGTATTCGTGCCTTATGCATTAATTGCATCAACCATGGGAGCTGGCGCAAGAAAAAGTTTCCAAAAATATCATAACTTTAGGCTTAAACCTTATGAAGCCTCACATTTCCTTCCAATGGAAAAGGGCGATCAACTTAGTTCTGATATAGAATCTTTTATCTTGAGATAAGGAATGAAAAAGAGAATAACTGTAATAGGTGATGTCATGATCGATTGGTATCTCCACGGAGAATCTTCAAGAATTTCTCCTGAAGCACCTGTACCGGTTATAAATTTCAAAGAGTCTAAGTTTCAGTTGGGCGGCGCAGCTAATGTGGCAAATAATTTAAAGCATCTTGAAGTTGAACCCTTTCTAATTGGAGCTGTTGGCAAAGATCATTTTGGCTCTACATTGAAAGAACATTTAAAGCTAGAAAACATTAATTATAATTTATTGTCAGAAAAAAGCTTTCAAACTATTTGCAAACAAAGATTGATGTCTTCCAATCAGCAATTGGCAAGAATAGATTATGAGCAGTATTTTCATGTCAGTAAGCTAAGTAATATATTTAACACATTTATAAAAAATATTACCAAATCAGACCTCATAATAGTTTCAGACTATGGAAAAGGGACTATTTTTAATGCGACAAAACTAATCCAATCTGCCAGAAAATTAAAGAAAAAGATTCTTATTGATCCAAAAGGCAAGGATTTTACAAAGTACAAAGGAGCAAATTTAATTACTCCTAATAAATCTGAATTTGAAAATATTATGGGTAAGGTAAGTTCTAAAAAGGATTTACAGAAAAAAGCGAAAAAAATGCTGGAGCATTTGAAATTAGAATCGCTTATCGTAACTCTAGGCTCAGAGGGAATGTATGTTCTCACTCAATCAAATAAAAAAATTAAAGAAGAATTCATAAATGCTTATCCTCAAGAGGTATTTGACGTATCAGGTGCAGGAGATACGACAATATCTGCTTTGGGCGCAGCTCTATCTGAGGGTATGGATATTTTTTCTGCTGGTGAATTCGCTAACTTAGCAGCTTCGATTTCAGTTTCTAAGTTAGGAACTTCTACGGTTAGCAAAGATGAGATTGTCAGCTTAATGGCCTTAGAAGGCAATAAAAAACCAGTTATCGTTTTCACAAACGGCTGCTTCGATATCATTCACTCCGGTCATTTAGATCTATTAAAAGAAGCGAAAAGTTACGGAGATAAATTAATTGTTGGTCTCAACTCTGATAAATCAATCAGCAAATTAAAAGGACCTGATAGGCCAATAATTAGTCAGTCCGAGAGGAAGAAAATACTTTCAGCTTTAAAATTTGTTGACGAAGTAGTTATTTTTAATGAAGAAAATCCTTTGAAATTAATCAAAAAATTGAAGCCCAATATTTTGGTTAAGGGAGCCGACTATACTAAAGAACAAGTTATCGGCGGGAAATTTGTTGAATCTTATGGAGGTCAAATCAAGTTAGTTAAACTTACCAAAGGAAAATCAACTTCAAACATTATTGATAAAATATCTTCTTGAGTTATGAGTATTTTAAATACTTTGAAATTACATTTGGAAATACAAGGCTAAAAGAGAGTAATATTTCTTCAATATAGCCTTTTTCGTAAGAGGTTCTCATCATAAATTTCCTGAGTATTTTTAGGTCGATGTTTGAATCTTCTATGAATCCAAAGGTATCTGTCTGGTTGTTCTTTAATGGATAATTCGATATTTTTGTTAAGTAAGCTTAAGTCTTCATAAACGTTATCACCAAGTAGATTGAGTTCCTTCAAAATTATTTTGTATCTATTTTTTATTTTTTCTAAATAGAGATAATAAACTTTGCATCCTGACCTTTTTTTTGCGATTGATGGGAATTTAACGGTTAATGTAGGCACATTGAAATACGGCACGAATATCGAGTGATCGTATCCATAATCCTGATCTGGTAAATAAAGTAAATTTTCACCTTTTTGCAAAAGTCTCATAGATTTTAAAACTTCGTTTGGGAATAGAATTTTTTTGAAATATTTACCTCTCCGACTAAATATAAAATTATTCACTAATTTATTTTTCTGTTTTTTTGCCATTGCATTCACATCAAACATAAGTGCTGCCACTCGTCCGGTGATTTCTAAGTCAGTTGTATGAGGAATTAAAATTAGACTGCCTTGCGAAGATTTATTCAGCTTATCAAAGTCAAATTCATCTAGATTTATGAGGAGCTTTTCAAAATCCTTTTTATTGAGAAGCCAAGCTTTAAGACCGTGAAAAATTGAGGCGCCAAGACGAAAAAAATGTTTATTAAGAATTTTTGATCTGTCTGCTTCTTCCATCTCCGGAAAACATACCTCCAAATTTCTATGTGCAATTTTTCGTCTAATTTTTCCGAACTTTTTAAAAAAAAAAGCTACTAATTTCGTAAAAAGAATTTCTAAGAGGTTCAATAAATGCAGCATTAAAGACATTTTAAAATTTTCTTATTATAGTAGCATTTGAAGCAATTCAAGATTCGGAGCATTTTATTTTCTTTTTTTACAATTTTTTAATTATTCTAATAATTCCCTTTGCTTTATTTAGGCACATGATTAAGGCAGGTTCTTTTGGAGAAAAAAAACTCCAGGCTTTGGAAAAGATCGGAGTATTTCAAGGAGAAAAATACTTAAACAAATCAGTTTGGATTCATGCTGTATCTGTAGGTGAGGTCAATGTTGCTCTAAAGTTAATTCAAGACTTGGAAGAAATCTTAGAAAACCCAAGTTTTATTTTATCCACAACTACTTTGACTGGAGCAAAAAAAGCCAAGGAAAGTCTCAGTAAAAATTCGAAACATGTTTATTTCCCTTTCGATTTAAAATTTATCTGCAAAAAATTTATCACCTTTCATAATCCATCAATACTCCTTCTGGTAGAAACTGAAATCTGGCCAAATCTTATCAATGTATCTAATGAATTTAAGTTTCCTGTAGTTCTGGTAAATGGAAGGTTATCTAATAAATCTTTAAAAAAATATCAAATACTAAGCGCCTTTTTCAAAAGGAGTTTTAATAAAATTAGTTTTGCTTTTGTTCAATCAAAAAATGATTTTGTAAGATTCTTTGAAGCTGGAATTCATGGGGAGTCAATGAGCGTGAGCGGCTCAATTAAATTTGATATAAATCTAAGGCCTGTCAATAATTTTAATGAAAACGAAGTTAGTTATTATAAAGATAAATTTCTATTTGTTTGCGGTAGCACACATCCAGGAGAGGAAGAAATCCTCATCAACAGCTTCATTGATTTAAAAAAAGAAAATAAGCATTTAGTTTTAGCACCTCGACATCCAGATAGATTTAATGAGATCAAGGAGATACTAAATGCAAAAAAATTAAGTAGTATTTTGTATACTGAAATTGCATCAAATCCTGATGATAAGAGTGACGTTACTATAGTCAATGTTATGGGACGGTTGTTAGATTTTTATGAGTATGCTGACTGTGTTTTCGTTGGAGGAACTTTAGTGGATCATGGAGGACAGAACTTTCTTGAACCAGCTGTTTTTAATAAATCTATTATCGCAGGAAAAAGTACATACAATTTTGAAGAAATATCAAAAAAATTAAGCGATTTAGGTTTGTTAAGATTTATCTCGGATAAAGATGAAATCACCTCTGCAATTGAAAATATGGAAGCTGTATCCGAATCTTCGAAACATGAGGTTAATCAGTGGTTAACAGAAAACAGGGGCGCTTCTGATTTTATTAGTAGAAAAATTTGTGAAAAATTTAATTTAATATAATTTTTTTGAAGATAGAGTTATTTTTTTAAAATTTTATAGTAACATTTGCTCTACTTTTTGGGAAAAATCAATGAAATTCATAGTGGCAATTATTAAACCTGCTAAATTAGAGGAGGTTAGGTCTTCTTTAGCTGACGTTGATGTTGCAGGATTGACCGTTTCAGAAGTCAAAGGATTCGGCCGCCAAAAAGGGCAAACCGAGCTCTACCGTGGTACTGAATACAAAGCTGATTTTCTCCCAAAAACAAAAATCGAATTGGCTGTTCCAGATGATCAAGTCGAAAAAGTTACCCAAGCCATTTCTTCTGTTGCCAATACAGGCAAGATAGGGGATGGAAAGTTATTTGTTTTCGATCTTGAGAAAGTAGTTAGAATGAGGACAGGTGAGACCGGTGAGGAAGCTTTATAAATTCGTTAGTTAACTCAAAGCGGTTTCTGCAAATTCTCTTGCCCATTTGTAATTAGCTTTTCCATTTGGAGCTCTTTTAACCTCATCTGTAATAAGGATACTTTTTGGAACTTTATAACCAGCTAAATTAGTTTTTAAAAAAGCAATAAGTTCCTCTTCGCTAGGATTGTTACCCTCTTCTGAAGATATAACCGCGACAACTTTTTGACCAAATTTTTCATCAGTCAAGCCAACGACGAGACAGTCATAGACACTTTCATTTAATTTCAATGCTTCTTCAATCTCCTCAGGATAAACTTTTTCTCCAGCAGTATTGATGCAATTACTGCCTCTCCCCAAAAGAGTAATAGATCCATCTTCTTCAAGAAGAGCATAATCTCCAGGAAAGCTGTACCTTACTCCATTGAATTCCTTAAAGGTCTCAGCAGATTTATCAGGATCTTTGTAATATCCTTCTGGAACCAAACCGCTCGTGCCGATTTTCCCTCTAATACCAGAACCTGGAGTAACTTCTTTTCCTTCATCATCAATGATAACCACTCCAGGATTTATACTGAATTTAGCTGTTTCCGCTGGATTGTCTCTTGATGATATTGATGAGCCCATTCCACCTTCCGTAGACCCCATGGTATCTATCAAAACCATATCTTTGTGTTTTAGAAGACCATCTTTCACTTCTGAACTCCACATAACTCCGCTGGAAATTATTGTCTGTAGGCTATCAATTGAGTATGAATTACCATCTTCAGAGGCTTTGTTTAGTGAATCCAACATTGGTCTTGCAAATGCGTCACCAACAATGACAACACTTGAAGCTTTTTTAGATTCTACCTCTCTCCACAAACGATCTGGATCAAATCCTAAAGTAGGCATGGTTACCACACTTCCTCCAGATAAATGAGGCAAAAATGCGCCTAACCACATTCCTGTCCCGTGCATCAAAGGGCATCCTACTAGACTCACTGGCAATTCATTAGATGACGCCTTATCTTTAATTATTTTTTCTATATCTTCTATGTTCTCAGGAACAGGAAAACCCATTGCAAAAGCTGTTTTCATCATTGAGCTAAGAAATGATCCTTGCTTGTACATTACTCCTTTGGGCATTCCAGTAGTTCCGCCGGTGTAGAGCATATAAAAATTTTCTTCAGATCTTTCTTTCTCTTCTTGCCTATCTTCTTTTTGAATAATTTTTGAATATTCATCTGAACCCTCAAGAAGATCTTCACTTCCGTCCATTACTTGTATATAAGCTTTAATTTTTGGGAGTTTATCTTTTATTGCTTTAATCCTGTCGGCGTAACAAGCTTGATAAAAAATTGCTTCTGCATCTGAATTATCAAGCAAATAAATTAGTTCATCTTCTTGATATCGATAATTTACATTGATTGGAACACTTTCATTTTTGAAAGTTGCAAATTGAGCTACAAGGTATTCATTAGAATTATGAAGGTATAGCCCAACTTTGGAATCAAAAGAAAGACCTTTGTTCTCTAAATAATTTGCTAACTTAGCAGCTTGATCTTCAAACTCTTCCCAGTTCAATACTTTATCTTCGCAAACTAGAGCTGGCTTTTCCGGAATAATTTTTGAAATTTTTTCAAAAACAGATGCAAAGTGCATGTTCATATCTCCCCCAAAATTTTTCTTATGTTTTCAAACGTTAAATTAGTTAATAATTAACCAAAATACAATAGTTTGAAAATATTTTGAAAACCTTATCACCAATTATTTGTATTCTAGGACCTACTAATTCTGGAAAAACGGACCTATCACTCAAATTGTTTGATGAAATACCATCAAAGTTGATAAGTGTTGATTCTGTTCAAATCTATAAATACGCTGACATTGGCAGCAATAAAATATCTAAGGAACTACAAAAAAAATACCCTCACGAACTTATCGATATCATTGAGCCGAATGAAATCTATTCTGTGGGTGAATTTTTAAAGGACTTGAGGCGCTCTCTAGATGAATCGACTCAGTCAAATAAAATACCGATCTTAGTTGGTGGTTCGATGATGTATTTTTTTTCTTATCTTGTTGGATTTGATGATCTTCCTAAGTCTGATCCAGATACAAGGAGAAAAATTCATGAAGCCATTGATAGAAGAGGAAAAGAAAATGTTTATAAAGAACTTAAAGCAAAAGATCCTGAAGCTGCAAAAAATATTCATCCAAATGATACTCAAAGAATAGTCAGAGCTTTGGAAGTCATGGAAATTTCTAAAAAAACCATGAGTTCTTTTTTTAAAAGAAAAAAAAGATTCGCCCCGAATGTATTTCCAATCGTTATTGATAAAGGTAGAGGTTCAAGTTTTGATAATGAACTTAAAGCTAGAATTGAAAAGATGCTTAAAAAAGGCTTTATCGATGAAGTCCATGAAATAGCAAAAATTTACAAATCCAATAAATTGCCCCTTTTTAATTCTGCAGGATACAAAGAAGTTTCTATGCATATAGATAAAATAATTAAAAAGGATGTCCTTATTGAAAAAATTTTTTTTGCCCATAAGAAATTGGCAAAGCATCAAAGAACTTGGATAAAAAAAATCCCTAACTTGAAAGCTTTTCAAAGTGCGGATACTGCAAAAAATGAAATATTGGAATATTTATCTTATTGAGTATCTTTATATCAATCTTATCTTTAAAATGTGATTTATGTCTTGGAATAACAACGGAAATAATGGATCAAGAGATCCTTGGGGAGGAAAAGATGGTCCTCCTGATATCGATGAAGCTTTAAAAAAATTTAGAGATCAATTCAGTTTTCTATTTGGAAGAAAATCTAGCTCTGGTGGTGGTGATTTCAAACCAAGAAAATTTCTTACGCCTGTCTTAGCAGTCATAGCTATCTTATATGGAGCTTTAGGAATCTATACTGTAGATGCTCAGGAGCAAGCTGTCGTTCTTAGGTTTGGAGAATATATCAATACCAAAGGACCTGGAATACACTGGAATCCACCGATTCTTGACACCAGAACTATTGTGAATACTGAAAAGTTGTTCACTCATAATGCCACTTCTTCGATGTTGACTAAGGATGAAAATATAGTCGTCGTTGAGATTGGAGTTCAGTACAAGAAATCTAATCCCGTTAACTATCTATTAGAAGCTTCAACACCCGACGATAGTCTTGCGCAAGCATCTGAGGCAGCCTTAAGGCATGTTGTTGGTAGTAATATTATGGATGATGTGCTCACTACTGGAAGGGAACAAATAGCATTTGATGTCAAAGATAGATTACAGCAAAGATTAGATGATTATCTAACTGGTATAGAAGTGGTTACAGTCAACGTTAAGGAGTCTAAGCCGCCCGATGCAGTAAGAGAGGCCTTTGACGATGTAGTGAAGGCTCGAGAAGATGAGGTTAGATTACGAAACCAGGCTGAAACTTATGCAAACGAGGTAGTTCCAGTAGCTCGAGGTGATGCACAAAGAACCATACAGGATGCAGAAGGTTATAAAAGCAAAGTGATATCAGAGGCAGAAGGTGATGCTTCTCGTTTTAGTCAATTGCTTGTTGAATATACCAAAGCTCCGGAAGTTACCAGACAAAGACTCTATCTAGACGCTGTGCAGTCTGTAATGGACAACAGCACCAAGGTTATGATCGATGTTCAGGATGGTAACAACATCCTTTACTTGCCTTTAGATAAAATTGCATCTGCAGCAGTCGCTGCAGATAGAAATAACTCATCGTCTAATTCTGATCCAGATGTTTCTATTGGTGATATCACAGACCAGGTGATCGAAGAAATAAGAAAAAGACAGGAGAGAAGATAATGTCTAGGTTAGGTTTAATTATCGTATCAGCAGTTGTTATCACAATAGTGATCCTTGCTAATACGCTCTACATAGTTACTGATAGAGAGACTGCTATCAAATTAAGATTTGGTGAAATAATTGATTCTTCAATCGAGCCAGGGTTACATTTCAAAGTTCCAATTCTTCATACCATCAAAAAATTCGACGAAAGAGTGTTAACTCTAGATAATCTGCCTCAACCATATTTCACTGCAGAAAAGAAAAGACTTATCGTTGATTACTTTGTTAAATGGAGAATCACAGATGATGAGCAATTCTATATCACCACATCAGGCGGCCAACTTTCTGCTCTGAGAGCACTTTTGACTCAGAGAGCTGATGAAGGACTTAGAAACCAATTCGGAACACGAAGCGTTCAAGAAGTTGTATCCGGTGAAAGAGATGAGCTAATGGCTAACCTAACAACAAATCTTAACCAAACAGTCGGTGATGAATTAGGAATTGAAGTTATAGATGTTAGGATAAAAAAAATTGAATTACCTAATGAGGTTAACGATTCAGTCTACAACAGAATGAGAACTGAACGTGAAAGGTTAGCTCAAGAGCTTAGGGCTCAAGGAAATGAAATAGCTGAAGAACTTAGAGCTACAGCTGATAAAGAGAGAACAATTATTTTAGCTGACGCCTATAGAATTTCTGAAGAATTAAGAGGTGAGGGTGATGCAACCGCTGCTAATATTTATGCAGAAGCATTTAACGAAGATCCAGAATTTTATGAATTCACAAGAAGTTTGAAAGCCTATCAAATGGCTTTTAAAAATAAATCAGATGTTCTTTTAATTGATCCCGATAGCGACTTTTTCAAATACTTGGATAGCTCAAAAGGTAATTAGTAGGTATGTCAGATTTCTGGAATCTCCCTGACGGAGTCGAAGAAATTGTTCCTCCTCTTTCTACTAACTTAGAAAAAACAAAAACTAATCTTCTAGAATATTTTCAAAGTAAGGGATTTGATCTCATATTTACACCTCTGGTTGAATATTCTGAATCTATAGGAGGATTAGCGAATGAAGAATTATCAAGGTCGAGTTTCCAGTTTTCAGATATAAACTCGGAAAAATCCCTTGCTTTAAGACCAGATATTTCGCAACAGGTAGCCAGAATAGACAGAAGGTTTTTGACTGAAAAAAATAAAAAATACTGTTATTACGGTGAAGTTATAAAAAAACCACGTGGCTCTTTTGCTAAAGCAATTAGCACGATGAAAGTTGGACTAGAAATTTTTTATGATAGTGAAACGGGTGTTAAAGAAGATATTTTTAACGCCTTAGCTGGAATTCTTAAAAAATTGGGTCTCAAAGATTATGTTCTGACCATTGGTGATATTTCTATTCTGGATGAGATACTTGATAAATTAAGATTTCCTTTAAACAAAAGAAATAAACTCAAGGATATTTTATCTTCAAGATCAAAAAGTGATTTGTCTGAATATTTAAAGCAAGAGGGCAAAGGAAAAAGAACTTTAACAATCTTGTCGAACCTGCTTGATATTGTTGGTGATTATGATCATGAATTTAAGAACCTTAATTTGATTTGTAGGGAATTAAAAATTGATCCTAAAAAAATAAAAAGCATAAAACAATCTTTTGATGTTCTCAAAAGGAACAAAATAAAGAATATTTTAATTGATATGGTTGATTTTCCTGGTTACTCATATCACTCCGGTATAGTTTTTTCTATCTTTCAACCAAAGTCCGGGGTTCCTTTGATAAATGGCGGCCAGTATAAAACTCCTTTTTCAAAAGCAAATAATAAAGAAAGAAAGGGTATGGGTTTTGATATAGATCTGATTTCTATCTTAAAATTACAAGGTAAATGACAAACACCCAAAATTTTGCAGTTCTTGGTCTTCAATGGGGGGATGAAGGAAAAGGAAAGATAGTAAATTTTTTATCCCCAAGTTTTCAGGCAACTTGCAGATTTCAAGGTGGTCATAATGCTGGCCACACGCTTATAGTTTATGGAAAGAAATTAATCCTTCATCTGCTACCTTCTTCTATATGTGAAAAAGATGCTCTTTCATTAATCGGGAAAGGCGTTGTTCTTTCTCCAAATGACTTATTTGAGGAAATATCTGAAGCTAATTCTTTCCTCGAGGGCGTTGAAGATAGGTTAAAGATCAGTTCTGCCTGTGTTCTTATCTTAGATCATCATAAAAAATTTGATCAATGTAGAGAAAAATCTAATTCATTTAAAACTATTGGAACTACTGGAAGAGGAATAGGTCCTGCTTATGAAGATAAAGTAGGAAGGAGAGCAATTAGATTGATTGATTGTTTTTATGAAAAGATTTTGGAAGAAAAATTAAGAGAAAATCTTGATTTTTATAATTTTATGTTTAAAAAGCTCTTCTCAGTTGAAGAGATTAGTTTTGATCAAACCTTTGAAAAGGCATTAAGTTATGGAGAAAGATTAAAGCCTATGACAAAAGATATTTCTAAACTTATTTTGGAAATGAACAATGAGGGAAAAAAAGTTCTTTTTGAGGGGGCTCAAGGAGCATTATTAGATGTAGATAATGGGACTTATCCTTATGTCA
The DNA here is from genome assembly GCA_902604535.1 of uncultured SAR86 cluster bacterium. Lineage (GTDB taxonomy): Bacteria > Pseudomonadota > Gammaproteobacteria > Magnimaribacterales > AG-339-G14 > CACNYO01. Next base: position 81,781 of record CACKZK010000003.1, on the reverse strand, counting down.
CGTCAAGTAACTCATCTGCAGCTGGAATTGCATCTGGATCAGGTTTAGGACCTCTATCGGTAACTAATATCATTGGTATAGCGAAAGCATATACGACCAGAGTTGGGGAAGGGCCAATGCCTACAGAACTGACTGATGATATTGGTAATCATATTGCTAAGAAAGGTGGAGAAGTTGGAGCCACCACAGGAAGACCAAGAAGATGTGGATGGTTTGATGCAGTAGCTATGAGAAAGGTTATACAATCTAATAGTGTCAAAAGCCTATGCATTACGAAGCTAGATGTTTTTGATGGAATGGATAGCATCAAAATTTGTGACAGGTATGATAATTCTGATGAATTTTTTGAGGAATCGCTTAATTTAGATCATGTTAAGCCACATTACACTGAGTTATCAGGATGGAAAAAACCGATTTATGGATTAAAAACTTTGGATGATTTTCCGACCGAAGCAATTGAATTCATTTCAAAAATAGAAGAGGTGTGTGACATATCTGTTGATATCATTTCTACTGGTCCGGAAAGAGAAAGCACTATATTTAAAAATGATATTATCTAGAAGCAATATAGGAGTCTAATACGCCATTTATGAATCTATAGCTGTCCTCCTGGCCAAATTTCTTGGCTAACTTTACAGCCTCATTAATTACTATTGGATAGTCTATATCTGAATTTTCTATTTCAAAGATAGATTGCCTAAGAATTGAAACTTCTATTTCACCAATTGACTTTATTTCTTTGCTCGAATTATCTGTAATACTTTTATTCAAAGCATCATTACTTTTATTTATCCCTTTTAACCTTTCAGCAACATTAGAAATATCAAATTCTCTGTATGATTTCTTAAATTGAGTAATTAAATTGGTATTAGAGATATTGGATATTTCTTTTTGATAAAGAGCTTGTAAAAGGATCTCTCTAGTCTTAGTGGGAGAGAGCTTTTTTTTAACTAATGGCATCTTTTGAAAACAAGTCAATCATTTTCAGAAGGCTTTTTGCGTACTCAGATCCTTTTACCTGTGCTCTTTGTTTTGCCTGCAATTCATTGTTAGTTGTCAGTACTCCAAAAATCACTGGTTTTTTGTTTGAAATACTAACTTGCGATAAAGATCTAGCAGTTTCATGAGCAAGGACTTCAAAATGATATGTTTCACCTTTGATAATGGTGCCCAAAGCCAAAACTGCATCATATGACTCAATAAACTTTTCCGCTGCCTGTGATAGTTCAAATGCACCTGGCACTTCTATGCTATCAATTTTATTCACATTATATTTTTGCAGATTAGATATAGCATCCTCTTTCATGACATCAATTATCTCTTGATTCCAAGAAGTTGAAATTATTAGAATACGGTAATTAGAATAATCATTTTTATCGATATTTATTTCTGTTTTATTAAACTCAGTCATAATTAGTTTGAAATAAATTCAATAACTTCCAGATCAAATCCTGACAATGAAGGATATTTTGCTTCTGCTCCAAGAAGCCTAATTTTTGAAACGCCAAACTCTTTTAGTATTTGCGAACCCACACCTATTCTTCTTTTGTCTGTATCCGAGGAACTAATGTTTTCTTCAATACCAGCATCAGGCTGAGTTAAATCTGAACTTATTAGGACAATTAAACCATTTTCAGAAACAGATACTTTTTCCATCGCATCTTCAAGGGACCATCTGTCACCAAAGTCACTGGATTTAAAAATATCATGTTTAATGCTTATTTGTTGGACTCTTACAAGGGTTGGTTCGGCTGGTTTTATTTCACCCATTTTCAAAGCGTAATGGACTTCATTTAAAAGAGAGTCTTTATAAACGAAAAAACTGAATTCTCCATATTTATTTTTGATAGACGATTCACTAATTAATTCAATAGACTTTTCATTCGTCAATCTATAATTGATTAAGTCCGCAATTGTGCCTATCTTAAGTTTATGTTTTTCACAAAATTTCTCTAAATCAGGTCTTCTAGACATAGAGCCATCTTCGTTCATTATTTCGCATATTACTGCAGCAGGATGGAAACCTGATAATCTTGCCAGATCGATGCTAGCCTCAGTGTGACCAGATCTATTTAAAACCCCTCCGCCTTCTGCTTTAAGAGGAAAAATATGTCCTGGCTGAACTATATCTGAGCTTTGAGCCTGAGGATTTGATGCCACTTCTATTGTTCTTGATCTATCTTTAGCTGAGATGCCTGTTGTGATTCCGCTTGCAGCTTCAATGGATACGGTGAAAGCTGTTTCGTGCTTACTTTTGTTAGTTTTAACCATTTGATCAAGTTTTAATTTATCGCAATGTTCTTCTGTTAAAGCAAGACAAATTAGTCCTCTCCCGTACATCGCCATAAAATTAATGGCCTCAGGAGATACATTTTCAGCAGGTAAAATTAAGTCTCCTTCATTTTCTCTATCTTCATCATCCATTAATACAACCATCTTTCCTTTTTTAAGATCGGACAGTAATTCATTTGTAGTATTAAGAGACATTTTTCTTTCTGAGTACCATTTTAAGATCCCTTCCAATGGATTTTTCTTCAATGATTTCTAAATCGGGTGATTTTAATATACTTTCAAAATTTTTATTTGTATAAAAGCTATTAGCTTTATTACCTAAGACTTTTGGCGCTATGTAAAAAACGTATTCATCAATAAGGTTTAAGTCAATAAAGCTCGAAATCAATTTAGGGCCTGCCTCTAGGAGGACATCTTTAATGCTTATAGAACCAAGGTAGCTGAGCACCGAAGGGATAGATATTTTATTAGCATCGGATTCAACTCTTACTATCTCTGTGTTTAAATTCTTATCAATATTGATATCTAGATCATCATTGTTAGTAAAAATAATTTTTTTTGAATCATCTTGAAAGAATTTTTTCTTAAAATTTAATTTAGATTTTGAAGAAATCAAAGTTTTAATAGGTTGTTTAAAATTTTTGTTATTTACTGCTTCTTCAAGTCTCACATTAAGAAAAGGATCATCAATATCTAAAGTTCCTGATCCTGTGATAATTGCACCTGAGATGGCTCTATAAAAATAACCATCAATTCTCGACCTTTGAGATGTAATCCATTTTTCATTATTATTTTTAAAAGCAATTTTCCCATCCATAGAGCAAGCTATCTTTGCTCTTACAAATGGTTTTTGTAACGTTAAATGTTTAAAAAAACCGTCATTAAGAACTGAATGATTTAGATTAAGTTTCTCAACTACAAAACCTTTCTCCTTTAAAATGTTTGAACCTTCTTGAGACGGATCGGCTTGTAAGAAAATGATCTCTTTGAAAGAATATTTTTGAATCATGTCCGTGCAAGGAGGGGTAGTCCTCTCTGAAGAGCAGGGCTCTAAAGTTACGATTAAAGAACTCCCTTCAAGAACTTCTTTCGTAGAATCTTTAAACTTAGATTCAGCATTGAGAATTGCATTAACTTCAGCATGATTTGAACCAGGAGAAACATGCCACCCTTCAGAAAGGATCTCACCGTTCTTATAAATAAGGCATCCAACATTAGGATTTTCTTTTGTTGTAAAACTCCCTCTTAAGGCTAAACGAACAGCTCTTTCCATCAAAGCTGATTTATTCATTATTCATTAGAAAGCTTTTTTACTTCTTCGCTAAACTCAAGGGGATCCTGGAAGCTTCTATATACAGAGGCAAATCTGACAAAGGCAACCTCATCAATCTTTCTTAAGTGTTTCATAACAGTTTCACCAACCACTCTAGAAGAGACTTCTCTTTCACCAAACCCTCTTAAGTCTCTTTTTATCTGTTCAATTAATGTTTCAAAGTCCTCCTGACTTACCGGCCTTTTCTCCAAAGAACGTGAAATACCTTCTTTAAGTTTTATTTCATCAAAAGGAACTCTTGATTTGTCTTGCTTGACAATTTTAGGCATGAGAAGTTCAGCTAGCTCAAAGGTGGTCCATCTTTCGTTACACCTATTACATTCCCTCCTCCTTCTGATTTGACTGCTATCTGCAACTAGTCTTGAATCAATAACTTTACTTTCTTCGTATGAGCAAAAAGGGCACTTCATGGATTAATTTTAGATGATTCATAAACGGGAAAGGCTGAGCAGAGATCTTTAACCTCTGATTTTGTGCTTTCTATTAAATTATCGTTTTTCACATCTAAAATTATATTAGAAATCCAATCTGAAAGAATATCCATTTCATCTTCTTTAAAACCCCTCCTTGTAACAGCTGGCGTTCCAATTCGTATTCCAGACGTAACAAAAGGAGATTTCGGATCGTTTGGGACTGCATTTTTATTCACAGTTATGTTGGCTCTGCCTAAAGCATTATCTACTTCCTTTCCTGTTAGATCCTTACTAACAAGATTGACGAGGAACATATGATTATTTGTTCCATTAGAGACAATATCGATTCCTTTTTCCATTATTTTTTTACTTAAGTACTGAGCATTTTTAAGGACTTGATTTTGATATTCTTTGAATTCAGGTTCCATTGCTTCCTTGAAACAAACTGCCTTTGCAGCGATTACATGCATTAAAGGACCGCCTTGAGAACCAGGAAAAAGAGCTGAATTTAATTTTTTGTGAATAGCTTCGTTTTCTTTTGCAAGAATAAGTCCTCCTCTCGGACCTACAAGTGTCTTATGAGTTGTAGTTGTTACAACATCAGCATGAGGAACAGGAGAAGGATAAATACCCGCGGCTACTAATCCTGATACATGAGACATATCTGCCAACAAATAAGCCCCAACAGAATCTGCTATCTCTCTGAATCTGCCCCAATTAATAATTCCAGAAAATGCACTAAAACCAGAAATGATAACCTTGGGTTTGTGCTCTTCAGCTAAAGCTTGCACCTCTTCATAATTAATATCTCCATTTTCATCTAAACCATAGCTAAATGATTCATAAATTTTTCCAGAGAAATTTACCTTAGCGCCATGTGTTAAATGACCTCCTTGATCAAGACTCATTCCAAGCACTTTATCTCCAGCATCACACAATGCTAAGAATACAGCCGCATTTGCACTTGCCCCTGAATGAGGTTGCACATTGGCATAATCAGCTCCGAATAATTCTTTTGCTCTATCAATGGCCAATTGCTCAGCAACATCAACAAATTCACATCCTCCGTAGTATCGTTTACCAGGATAACCCTCAGCATATTTGTTAGTTAACACAGATCCTTGAGCTTCTAAAACTCTTGGTGAAGCATAATTTTCTGAGGCAATGAGTTCTATGTGTTCTTCTTGACGTCTTTTTTCCTTTTCTAAAGAACTCCAGAGATCCTCATCGAAAGATTGAATAGATAAATTTTCTGTATACATGTTCGAATTATAACTTCTAAAGCAAATTTTCTAAGCTTTATTGGTTATAACCTTTTTCTTTCTTTTGGGAAACAATTCGGTGCACATGAAACAAATAGTTCCATCGCATCCTCTAGCAGTACAAAACTGTCTTCCATATAAAATAATCTGTATGTGCAATTTACCCCAAAGTGATTTATCAAAGAGATTTTTTAGATCTTTTTCTGTCTGTGTGACAGATTTTCCATTAGTTAATCCCCACCTTTGTGCCAATCTATGAATATGAGTGTCTACAGGAAACGTCTCTATTCCAAAAGCTTGATTAAGAACCACTGATGCAGTCTTATGTCCTACGCCTGGTAAAGCTTCTAAAGCTTGCATATCTTTTGGAACTTTGGAGTTATGCTGATCTACTAGTATTTTTGAGGTTGCAACTATCGCTTTAGTTTTCTTGGGTGCAAGACCACAACTCTTTATGTAGTCATATATTTTGTCATGACCAAGAGAGAGCATTTTTTTTGGCGAAGTAGCAACTTTAAAAAGTTCTTTAGTTACAATATTTACTCTCTCATCAGTACATTGAGCGCTCAACAAGACAGCTATAAGAAGGGTAAAGGAATTTATATGATTTAAAGGTACCTTTGGATTTGGATACATTTCTTGCAATCTATTTGCAATAAAAACAGCTCTTTGCTTTCTATTCATAAATTAGCAGGAAGAATTACTTATACTTTCTCAAAAACTAGATTAGTATATGTCTTCGTTAAATAAAAATAAGTTAAAATTCATATTTGTTTTATTTTACGGTTCAATTAGTTTAAGGAGAATTTATGAGAAACGTAGTTATCGTTGATAGTGTAAGGACTGGTTTAGCAAAGTCCTTTAGAGGGGGATTCAACCAAACAAGAGCAGACAATATGACTGCTCACTTAGTGAATGCACTCTTAGAAAGAAACCCATCACTCAAGCCCGATATGGTTGAAGATATGATTTTAGGATGCGGAGCACCCGAAGGTGCTCAAGGTCACAACATAGCAAGAAACGCCGCTGTTTTATCAAATCTTCCAATCGAGGTTGGCGGCACAACAGTAAATAGATATTGTTCATCAGGTTTGCAAACTGTCGCAATGGCTGCAAATCAGGTTGCTAGTGGATTTTCTGACTGCATCTTGGCAGGAGGAGTAGAATCGATAAGTACAACTCAGGGCCAAACCAACATGCATATGTATGTAAACGAGAAGTTAGCTGAAGATGTTCCTGGTATTTACCATGCCATGGGCCAAACTGCTGAGTGCGTCGCTAAAAGATACAATGTAACTAGGGAAGCGCAAGATGAGTATGCTTTATCTAGCCAGCAAAGAACTGCTGCAGCTCAAGAAGGAGGTTTCTATGATGATGAGATCATTCCAATGGATACAGTTATGAAGCTTGTCAACAAAGAAACTGGGGAAGAGAAAGATTTAGAAGTTACTGTCGATAGAGATGATTGTAATAGACCAGAAACCACCATAGAAGGTCTATCATCTTTAAAACCTGTTTTTGATCCTGAAAATGGCTCTGTAACTGCTGGTAATTCCTCTCAGCTATCTGACGGTGCATCTGTTACTTTAGTTATGAGTGAGGATAAAGCCAAAGAACTTGGCTTGGAACCTAAGCTATATTTTAGAGGTTTCACTGTCGTTGGTTGTCAGCCAGATGAAATGGGTATAGGTCCAGTTTATTCAATACCTAAGTTATTGAAATCAGCAAATCTATCTATTGAAGATATTGATTTATGGGAGCTCAATGAAGCTTTTGCTTCTCAAGTAGTTTATATAAGAGATACTCTTGGATTACCATCTGAAAAGCTCAATGTAAATGGTGGTTCCATCTCTATTGGCCATCCTTTTGGAATGACTGGTTCTAGACAAGTAGGACATGTTGCCAGAGAACTTAACAGACGTGGTGGCAAATACGGTATTGTTACTATGTGTGTCGGTGGCGGAATGGGAGCCACTGGTCTATTTGAAGCCTACAATTCTTAATAAAAAAACTAAATTCGTCTATCTGTAAATGTCACAGGTAGACGAATTTTTTTTAATTGAAAAATATTTTAAAGATATTGGATCAAAATTTTTATCTAAAAAAAATTTTATTCTAGGTTCAGGCGATGATTCAGCTGTTTTCAAGAGCGTAAATAATATTTGTTACTCGGTGGATCAAAATTATGAAGGAATTCATTTTCCTAAATCTTTACCTCCCGAATTTATAGCAACAAGATCAGTGCTTCGTTCTTTCAGCGACATATCAGCGATGGGAGCTAAGCCTCTTTGGTTTAGTGTTGCTCTTGCATGTGATCTTGATGAGAAATTCATAAATGATTTCTCAAGAGGCTTAAATAAAGTATCAAACTTATTAAGCGTTCCTTTAATTGGTGGCGATTTAATAAAAACACATCAAAAGTCAGTGACTGTCTCGGTATCTGGAGAAACGAAAAAAAATAATCATCTTTCAAGGTCTGGAGCTAAACATAATCAAAACATTTATCTAACTGGAGAACTGGGACTTGCTAGAAAAGGTTTAGAAGAAATTAAAAAAAATTTTAATAAAAAAATTTATAGAAAAAAAAATATAAAGAGATTTATTTTTCCTCAGCTGAGATTTGAAATTTCAAATTCCATTTCCAAGTTTGCCTCATCATGCATTGATGTTTCAGATGGATTTATTGCAGACTTAGAGAAAATTCTTATTCCTAGCAAACAAGGAGCAGTAATTGATCTAGATGAGATCCCTAGGGTTGATAAGTTATCTCTTGAAGATTTTACATTTGGAGATGACCTAGAATTGATTTTTACAGCGGATAAAAAACATCATAAGAAAATTATTAAACTTTCTGATAACTCAGGAACTAACATCAACTTGATCGGGCACACTAGAAAAAATAGCGAAATTAAGTACATCCTTAATAATAACGAAGTAAAATTTCCAAGAAAGAAGGGTTGGAACCATGGAGAAAAATAATTTTCCTAAAATAAAGAATATTTTCCACTTTATTGCTGTAGGTTTTGGTTCAGGACTAATTAGAATTGCTCCGGGAACTTGGGGATCCACTGTAGCCTTAATTTTATTTATTATTGCAGAAGTTTTTATAGATGATCTCTTATATCTATCTATCTTCATCACTTCCTTATTAATAATATTTTTGATTTCATGCATAGTTGCCTCGAGAGACGCAGAAATAAAGGATGACTCAAGAATAGTTTCCGATGAAATGGGCGGAATGCTGCTCACCTTATTCATGGTGAGTATCATTTCAGACGAAATCTTTGATTATTTTGTAGGTTTTGCACTTTTTAGAGCTTTTGACATAGTCAAGCCCTGGCCTATTTCTTACGTAGATCAAAATTTAAAAAATGGATTGGGAGTTTTCTTAGATGATTTGATTGCAGGATTATTGAGTTTTCTTGTGTTTTTTTGTTTTTATTATTTACTTAATTAATTTCTCTTTAATTTTCTTCACTATTTTATCTCTATCTAATTGATAGTCCTCTCTCTGTTCAGATATTCCTCCGATCGATGGGAAATGATCAGAAATTCCAAAACTTATTGTTTTAACTTTAATATCTTCTTGAGCAATAAATTCATTTATCGCTGAACCGGCACCTCCAGCAACAACATTATCTTCAAGTGTCACAAGCAAATCACTCTGATTTGCGCACTTTATAATACATTCAGCGTCTAACGGTTTAACAAATCTCATATCAATCAAATTAGCGTCTAAATCTTCACTTATTTCATCTGAGAGTGACAGCATAGAACCAAAGCTTAAGATAGAAATTTTATTCTTCTCGGAAAATTTAATTTCTTTTGATTTTCCAATCTCAATTTCTTCAAATTCATTAGGTAGATCTGTTCCTAATCCAAAGCCTTTGGGATATCTAACTGCAGCCGGGCCTTTAAATTTATAACCAGTTTCCAACAGCCTCCAACATTCTTCTTCAGAAGAGGGAGTCATTATAATCAAGTTAGGAATGCACCTCATGAAAGATAAATCAAATATGCCTGAATGCGTTGCTCCGTCCTCACCAACTAATCCAGCTCTATCTATGGCAATTAAAAGATCAAGGTTTTGAATTGCTACATCATGGATTAATTGATCATATGCCCTTTGTAAAAAGGTAGAGTATATAGCTAGAACAGGTTTTTTCCCTTCGCACGCAAGTCCAGCAGCAAAAGTCATTGCATGTTGTTCAGCGATTGCCACATCATAGAAACGCGATGGGAATTTATCCGCAAATTCAACCATCCCTGAGCCCTCTTTCATAGCTGGAGTAATTGCGACAAGGGAAGTATCAACATTTGCTTTTGAAGTTAGCCAAGAACCAAAAACATCTGAATATTTCATGCCAACATTTTTCTCCTTAGATGAATTTGGATTTTCCATTTTTGTGATTGCATGAAATCCAATTGGATCATCCTCTGCAGATTTAAATCCTTTTCCTTTTTTAGTAATTAAATGAAGAAGCTTAGGACCTGAGGTATCGTTGAGATTTCTTAAAGTTCTTATTATTTCTTTGACGTTATGCCCATCCATGGGTCCAACATAGTTAAAGCCAAGTTCTTCGAATAAAGTTCCTGGCGCAACCATACCTTTGATATGTTCTTCAGCTTTACTAGCAAATTTTCTTGCAGAAGGGATCAATCTCAGCGCCATTTTTCCTCCCTCTCTTATCTGCGTATACCATCGACTCGACCAAATTCTTGCTAGGTAATTAGATAACCCACCAATATTTTTTGAAATCGACATATTATTATCATTTAGGATGACCAATAAATCTTTATTAAGATTGCCAGAATGACTCAAGGCTTCAAACGCCATACCAGCAGTTAATGCGCCGTCGCCTATAACTGCTATAGCCTTTTCATTTGAACCTACTGTCATACCCAAAGCTGCGCTGATAGAAGTGCTTGAATGTCCTACACCGAAAGTATCAAAGATGCTTTCCTCTCTTGAGGGAAAGGGATGTAAACCATCTTTTTGTCGCATAGATGACATCAAGTTTTTTCTCCCCGTAATAATTTTATGAGGATAAGTCTGATGACCAACATCCCAAACTATCTTATCTTTAGGAGAATTAAAGACATAATGAAGAGCAACTGTAAGCTCCACAACACCTAAACCAGCTCCAAAATGTCCACCCGTTTGTCCAACCGAGTACAAGAGAAATTCTCTAAGCTGATCACAGAAATCTCCTAATTGATTTTCTTTTAGCTGTTTTAAGTCTGAAGGTGAATTTACTCTATCTAGTAAAGGCGTTTCAGGACATTTAACTGGAATGGAATCAAATACTTTCACTCTATTTTAATTTGTTCTCTCAACTATGAATTTTGATAATTTAATCAGCTTTTGAGTATTGTAAGGGAGAGATTTTAAACACTGAATAGCTTCATTGCATAAGGATTCGGCTCTTGTAAGGGATTCTTCAATTCCAATTAATTTTGGGTAAGTATTTTTTTTTAAACTTTCGTCGGAATGCGCTGGTTTTCCAAGGGCTTCTGTTGATGAGGTGCAATCTAAAATATCATCTTTTATCTGAAAAGCTAGACCAATACACTCTGCATACCTAATGAATGCTTGCATATCATTTTCAGGTAAATCTTCCTTCAAAAGACAAGTGGCATGAACGCAGGCAGAAATTAATTTGCCTGTCTTAAGAACGTGAATCATATCCAGTTCTTTAAGAGAGATATCTATATTTTCTGATTTAATATCTCTATTTTGTCCTTCTACCATTCCAAAGGGTCCGCAGGCTTTTGAAAAAATACTAATAATTTTAATCTTGGTTTCAGCAGATAAATTAGGATCATCAATTCCAGTAATTATTTCCAATGCCAAAGGTTGGATAGCATCACCAGCAAGAATAGCTGATGCCTCGCCAAATTTTATGTGACAAGAAGGTTTACCTCTTCTCAAATCATCATTGTCCATGGCAGGCAGATCATCATGGATCAAAGAGTAACAATGAATTAGTTCTCCAGATGCTGCCATAGCATCAATGCTTTCATCTTTGAGATTTAAATTAAGGGAATCTGCAACAAGATATATTAGTTGTGGTCTGATCCTTTTTCCGCCATCCAGAACAGAATAATGTATAGCCTCTGTAATATTTGAAAAATCTTTTGCGGGTAAGGATTTATTTAAAGCCTTCTCAATTCTTTTTTGATTTTTTTCTAGGAAAGAGAAATCATCAATCATTCGATATATCCTCAAAAGAAACATCTTCTCCTTCTTTAGAGGATAATTTTTTAATTTTAAGCTCTGCATCTGAAAGCATCTTTTGACAAGCTTTAGTTAGAGATATCCCTTTCTCATAAGCTTTTATCGAATCTTCTAAGGATAAGTTTCCTTCTTCTAAACTCTCTATAATTTTTTCTATCTCGCTGAGAGTTGATTCAAAATTGAGAGATTTTTTTTTATCGCTGTTGGACATTTGTTTTATTAGTAATTATTTCAAATTTTGAAAAAACTTCCTTCAATCTTGAAGGTAGAATTAACCAGGCTGGCGTCACAAAAAGGGTAAGTATTGTTGCAAAGGACAAACCCCAAACCAGACCAAATGCTAAAGGTTGCCAATAAACCGCCACTCTTCCGCCCAATCCAATTTCTCTTGAAATAAAATCAACACCAATGCTGCTTGCAAGAGGTAATAGTCCCACCACCGTGGTAAAAGAAGTAAGAAACACAGGTCTTAACCTCTGAGCACAAGTTCTGATTAGAATATCTTTTTCTTTCAAATTAATTGAGTTGCGTTTGAGAACATTGTAAGTGTCAACCAAAACTATGTTGTTATTAACAACTATTCCTGCCAAAGCCACAACAGATAGTCCTGTGAAAAGCACACTAGTGATTGATTGTGTCAAGAATAGGCCAAGTTGAACGCCAGCAGTTGACAATATAATTGCAAAAACAATCACGAATGCTTGATAAAAGCTGTTAAGTTGGGTAACTAGTAACATAGCCATTAAGAAAATAGAGATTATTCCAGCCAAGGCAAAAAAAGATGCTGCATCTTCAACTTCTTCTTGCTCACCTCCAAAAATAAAATTAATATTTTGAAATTCAATATTCTCATCAATCCACTCATTTATTTGTTGGATCACCAAAGAGGGCACGGCATTTTCAAGATAATCCGCTGTGACAGTAAAGGCCCTCTCTCCATCGACTCTTCTTATAGATGGAACATCAAATTCAGGAACTATCTCAACAAAACTACTTAATGGCATTAGCCCTTGTCTGGTTGGAATATTTAATTGACCTAATTGATTTATACGCCTTTCAGACTCAGGGTACCTCACTCTAATCTCAACTTCATCATCCACGTCTTCGGGCCTGTACTCGCCGAGCTTAAGTCCGTTTGTAAGAAATTGAACGGCTGCTCCTATTTCTGTGGTTGATACACCAAATAAAGATGCCTTCTCCTTATCTATATCCACAGACCATTCAATTTTTCTCACTGGGATAGTGGTCTTAACATTATCAACGCCTTCAATAGAATTTTTCATAAATTCTTCTAAGGCGAGAGTAGCCTCGAAGACAACTTGAGAGTCCCTTCCAGAGACGTCGATTTCAATGGGAGAATTAACTGGAGGACCACCTTCCTCTCTTCTTATAACAAATTTCAGTCCCGGGAAGTCTTTTTCCATATCTCTCAAACTATCCAAGACTAAATAGCCATCCCTTCCATCTGGCAGAATATCCTCTTCCAAGAATGGCAATTCCACCAAAAAGCCACCGATACCATCAGAAGATCCTCTGCTTCTGGGATCGCCTACAGACTCTCCCTTGGTGTACATTGAAAGTCTGAGAATTTCAGGTATTTTTACCATCTCATCCTCAATTTGTTCCATCAAGTCCAATTTTTCAGAAGCATTCAAGTTTCCTCTTGCCTCAATATTTACGCTCAAAAAAGTCGGTTCTCCATCAACGAAAAAAGTAGAGCCCGCACCATGACGTCCTTGAAGTAAAAAAATCGTGTAAACCAATAATATGGTAAAGAATAGGACTTGAAGAGGCCTTTCTAGAATGAAATTAAGGGTTCTTGCATAAGCACCAGTAATTCCAGGAAGTTCCGTTGGATCTCCATTTTCTAACTTTGATGTGTTTTGAATAGATTCTTGGCTTCGATTGCCAATGCTTCCAAACAAAGATCCGATTGCTGGCGTAAAAAGCAGCGCATATATAAGAGAACCTCCGAGAACCGCAAAAACTGTGACAATTAGAGTTCTTAAAAAAGAGCCTGATAAAGAATCCCAGAATAATAGAGGGAAAAAAGCAGCAAGAGTTGTAAGGTTAGAAGCAATCACTGGCCAAAACATTCTTCTAGCTGCCAATTTATATGCAGTGGTTTTATCAAGTCCCTCAGCCATTTTTCTGTCGGCGAATTCAATTACAACTACTGCTCCATCTATCAACATGCCGAGAGAAATTAAAATACCAAAACAAACTAAAAAATTGAAAGAAGTTCCGTAGGCATTCAGGATAATCATCCCAAAAAAGAAGCACAATGGTATTGCGGCCCCTACCATCAAAGAGGACCGTATACCCATAGTTGCAAGAGCAACAGCCATCACCAAGACCAATGCAGTAACTACATTCCCCATCAGCTCTTTCAACATTACAGTATTCCAAGCAGTTCTATCTTCGGTTACTACTATTTCAAGAGATGGGGGATAACGTTCAGTTTTTTCTGCTAAAAGAGCATTTATTAATTCAACAGCATCAAGTTCATTAGCATCTGTTTTTTTTACAACTTCAACTGAGACAGTATTTTTTCCATTAACTTTTGCAAAACTTTGTTGATCCTTAAAGGACCTTCTTATTGAAGCAACGTCTTCAATTCTGATTACAGCGTTTTCTCTCTTTATTAAAGGTATTTTTCTTACATCGTTGACTTCCTCAAAAATAGAGGGAACTTTTACTGCAAATGTACCAGTACCTGTGTTAATTATTCCAGCAGGAATAACTCTATTATTTTGTGAAATAGCGTTGTAAAAATCTTGAGCAGTTATACCAAAACTCTCCAGTTTAGTTCTATCAACTTCTACTTCTAATAAATCTTCAGGAACACCAACTACATTAGCTTCCAAAACCAAAGGTATGGCTTCAATATCTGATTGCAAATCTTTAGCGATAAAATTCAACTCTCTTTTGGAAAGTTCATTAGAAACTAAATTGACTCTCATAATCGGCACAAGAGCAAAGTTAAAGTTACCGACCGTTGGTTCTTCAGCCTCTGCGGGTAACTTAAATGCAATTTCATCTACCGCATCTCTAATGTTAGTTTTGGCCGTATCAGGATCAAAATCGTTTGGAAATTCAGCAATAACAGTGGAAAAATTCAATCTACTGTATGATTGAACGCCTTTAACATCCTCAACTGTTAAAAGTCTTTTTTCAATAGGTCTGGATATTAATCTTTCAGCATCTTCAGGAGAAACTCCCTCATAGAAAGTGGAAACAATTACGAAAGGAACATCTATATCAGGTTCCGAAGCATTTGGGATTTGACTGTAAGAATACATTCCTAGTGTTAAAACTAAGAACATCATTGTTAAAGTAGTTCTGTAGCGATCTACAAAAAAATCAATTAATCCTTTCATTCAAGCTATTGAATCTACTATCTAAGGCAATTCCAACTTTTTCACCTTGCGAAACATAATCCTGACCAACTGTGATAATGGTTGAAATAGTTTCTAAGCCAGTAATCCAGGCTCCCTCACCAGTATCCTCAATGATATCAACTTCTTTAAAAGCTACGAGGCCATCGGTATCGATTGTCCTGATGCCTAAATTTCCTGTGTTATCAAGCCTAAGAATGGAAACAGGGACTAAGTGTGCAATTTTTTCTACACCTTTGAGAGAAACCTCAGCCGTCATACCATCCTTTATTTCTGTATCTGGATTAGGAACAGATATCTCAACTCTGAATGTTCTTGTAATTGGATTAGCTGATGATGAGATAAATTTAACTTTACCTTCAAACATTTTCTCATTATTTAACTCTACTTTTGCTGTTGAATTCAGAGAAATCTCAGACATATCATTCTCGGAAACTTCAGCTGAAATAAGAATAGGATTTAAATCCAGAACCGTTGCACAAATTCCCTGCCTGGGAAGAAAATCTCCTACATCAAGATCAATTCTATCCACTATTCCATCAAAAGGAGCTTTAACAGAAGCAAAATCAAGATCCTGAAAAGCTCTTTCGTATCTTCCTTTGGCTACTTGAAGTTGACTATTCGAGTAGAGCCCTTCATCAAAAAGTTTTTTTGCTGTTTCGTAATTTAACGAAGCTTCTTTTGCAACTTCGTCCTTGTCACCTATAAAAATTTGACATATCGGGCTACCTTTTTTAACGAATTGTCCCTGCGCAACAGGAAGACCTATTACTTGACCAGAGGTCTCAGCTCTTAGCTGAACATTTTTGTCTGCTTCTGCTGAACCTTTAAGAATTATATTTCTTGAAAAGGGTTGAGCCGATTGTTTCATCACTCTAACGGTAGTCTCTTCTAAAATAACCTGCTTAGTTGGTATTTCACTTTCTACAAATAGTCCTGAAATCATCCAAACTGAGGCGAAAAACAAAAAAATACCAGCAGACTGAATATTTGATATCGAGAAGATAGATTTTACGATTGAGCTCAAAAATTTCATTTTTTTATTATGGAGTCGAAACGGATTATATCAACATAGTTGGGTAATATATGCCTTTTTGTATTATGTTAATAATCAGATCAGATGCTTTTTTTTTAGCTTCTCAAGAAGGTGTATCTGCTTTTCTTGAGATAAATTAGTTTTTTTATCTTCAGTTGTATTTGATATAGGAAGATAAAAATTATTGGGATCGTTAAGATAATCCTTTATTGAATCAGACATAAGAGACTGAAACTTTTCAAAACCTTTACTTTCTTCAGAACGCCTAAGATCAGACCAACCAAAATTTTTAGCTGTCTCGTAAATCAAAGAATGTGACCAATTGAAGTTTTCAGGATCGTCAGATCCTAAGCATGCCTCTGCAAAAGCTGAATCAACAGATGAAATTCCTTCTTTTTTTAAAAAATGACTTTTTACTTCTTCAAGAGTTTGACTTAAGGAGGGAAGAAATTTTGATTTTGAAGTAAGTTCATCTATCGCTTCAAAAATAAGCTCTAAAGTGAAGATTTCTAGCTTTTTGAGCCATAATTGTTTCGCTAAATTTAAACTAATTTCATCTTTAAAGGCTTTGTGAAATTGATTATGGTAGGTAATTTCTAATTGCGCAAAAATTAGATTCACCAACTCGATGTGATTATTTGGAATTTTTACTTTTTCGCCCATTCTGTATTAGCAAGCCTTTCCAATATGTTGGAACCTTTTTTTGAATCCTTCTCCCAAGAATTTTTTATAAAATTTATAAATTTATTGTTCCAATTTGAAGAGATCTCTCCTGCATCGATCCAATAAAGTCTAAATTCAGGTATTTTTGATTCTGTAAAATCCATTGGAATTTTTACCACTTCAAGAACTTTTAAGCAATCTTCACTAGGAGCCCAATTTTCTGTCATAGGATGATTTTCTTTTTCGCTTTCAAGCTTATAATTCTTTCTTGCCCATTGTCTTTTTGCATGACTTAAGAAAGTGGAGTTCCATGAATTAGACTTAATTCGTTTTTCTTTCCAAAACAAAATAAACTCTGGTAGCAAGCTTTCAATGAAAGAATCATTTAAATTAAGATTCCTTAGAATTGACATTGCATCTTCAGAGGGCTTCCATTGACTATCCATTAAAACTTTTTTTGATTCTTGATATTCATTTTTTTCTTTATCCCTCCAATTTTTCAATACATATTGAAGAAATTTGGACTCCTTAGAATGAGGTTTTAAATCTTTACCTTTCCAAAACAAATTAAAGCTTGCCAACTGATCTCTTAAAAAATCCTCTTTAATTCCTAAATTAGTAGCTTGTTTAATCAGATCTTCACTTGGATAAAAATTATTTGTCTCATTTTGCTTTGAAACACTATCTTTAACTGACATATTTTTATTAAAAAGGCCTAAATTATTAAGCTTTTTAAAAGAATTCTCTATTTGCGAAACATCTAAGAATTTAAATTCATTCTTGAGATTATCCAAGGAAAAGTTTTCTTGATTATTTTGGAAGAAATCTAAAATTATTGCTTCAGTAATTCCGAGGGATTCAGCGATTTCTTTCGAGAACGAGTATTTTCTTCCAGACATTTATGCTGAAACCTTCATATTCTGTCTTCGCTTCTTGACAGCATTAGAAAGCAAGTTCAGCATAATTTCTGTATCTTCCCAGCCCACGCAAGCATCGGTAATACTTTGTCCGTATTTGAGCTTATCTTTTTTATCAGAGCTTTGGTTTCCCTCAATTAAATTGCTTTCAATCATTACTCCGATGATATTTTTTGATCCGGAAGATATTTGATTACAAAGGTCTTGATTTACTAGTAACTGTTTTTTGAATTGTTTACTGCTATTCCCATGACTCATGTCAACCATTATGGAATCCATTAATCCATTTTCTTTGAGTATCTTTGATGTTTCTTTTATATCCTTATCTTTGTAGTTAGGTTCGCTACCTCCTCTAAGAATCACATGACAATCTTGATTTCCCGCTGAGTTGAAGATAGCCGATTTACCCTCTTTTGTAATAGATAAGAAAATATGTGAATGACTTGCTGCTTTCAAAGCATCAACGGCTACTTTTACCGAACCGTTGGTACTATTTTTAAATCCAACAGGACATGACAAACCAGAAGCTAGTTCCCTATGAATTTGACTTTCAGTGGTTCTAGCTCCGATAGCCCCCCAAGTTATTAAGTCAGAGATATATTGAGGAGTTATGATATCAAGGTATTCAGTTCCAGCAGGTAATCCTATTTCATTAATTTCTAATAGAAGTTTTCTGGCAGTTTTCAGTCCTTTATTGATGTTAAAGCTGTTATTAATATCTGGATCGTTTATCAAACCTTTCCATCCAATTGTGGTCCTTGGTTTTTCGAAATAAACTCTCATGACTATTTTGAGTTCTCCTGATAGAACGTCAGCAAGTGGTTTTAATTTCTCTGCATAATCTATAGCAGCCTTTGGATCATGAATGGAGCAAGGACCTACGACAACCAATAAACGATCATCTTCTTGCCTAAGGATTGAAGATAGCTCATTTCTTGATTCGTAAACCAACTTTGAAGCTTTTGAAGACAAAGGTAACTTGTCAATAAGCTTTATTGGAGGTGTAACCTCCAAAAGCCCTTTAATCCTAGTATTGTCTGTTAAATATTGCATAATCTTTTAAGTGGAAGCATTTTATATATAATCTCTTCAATTAAAAGGATTTAATCTAAATATACAGTGAAAATTTCTCTAGTACAGGAAAATCCCGTCGTTGGAGACATAGACGGCAATGCTTCTATGGCTAAAGATTACATTTTGGAAAGTGAGTCCTCTGGTTCAGAACTTATTGTATTCAGCGAGTTATTCATAACAGGCTATCCACCTGAAGATCTCCTACTGAGAGATGATTTTCTAATTTCTGCTAAAGAGAGTGTTGAAAATTTGTCTTCTTTTATAAAAAAATCGAAAGTTTTAATAGGACTCCCAACAATGGAAGAAGGCAAAAGATACAATTCAGCCGCTTTAATAGACCAGTCCGGAATCATTCAAATCTACAATAAACATGTTCTACCAAACTATATTGAATTCGATGAGAAGAGATATTTTTCCAACGGAAATTCTAAAAATTACTTTCGAATAGATGACATCAAAATCGGACTATCTATTTGTGAAGATATTTGGGATGAAGGATTTATAGAGTTGCAAAAAGAAAATAATTTAGATCTTCTAGTTAATCTTAGCGCTTCACCATTTACCATCAGCAAGAAAAAAGAAAGAGGTCATGTTTTTAGCAAGGTCTCAGAAAAATTAAATATTCCATTGATTTATGTAAACCAAATAGGAGGACAAGATGAATTAGTTTTTGATGGCTCCTCCACAGTAGTCAATAAGAAAGGTGATGTTACTTTCGAACTAAGAAGCTTTGCAACTGACTCAATTCAATTTAGATATGAAGAAATAGATAAGTCTTCAAATAAAGAAAAAAAAATAGACAGACTGAAAGATCTTTATGACTCTTTAGTTCTTGCTACAAAAGATTACGTAGAAAAAAATAACTTTAAAGGGGTGCTAATTGGTTCCTCTGGTGGCATTGACTCTGCTTTAACAGCGACTATTGCAACAGATGCACTTGGTTCAGATAAGGTAAGAACGATTATGATGCCTTTTAAATATACTGCAGACATAAGCATCAATGATGCTGCACTTTTGGCAAAGAATTTAAAAATTAATCATCAAGAAATCCCAATAGAGATGGTCTATGACGCTCACATGAGCAAGCTTTCTGAAGTTTTTAACAATAAAAAAATTGATAAAACTGAAGAAAATTTGCAGTCAAGAATCAGAGGAGTGACTCTGATGGCAATTTCAAATAAAGACGGTTTATTAGTTCTCACAACAGGAAATAAAAGTGAAACTGCGGTTGGCTACTCGACGTTATACGGTGATACTGCCGGAGGATTTGCAGTTTTAAAAGATGTATCAAAGACATTAGTTTATGAACTATCAAAATATAGGAATGGATTAAATGAAGTAATTCCAGAAAGAATCATTACAAGACCTCCAAGTGCTGAACTAGCTCCAGATCAGAAAGATTCTGATTCCCTTCCAGATTATGAAATATTGGATCCAATAATAGAACTTTACGCAGAAAAGGATTTTTCCGTAAAAGAAATAATTCAAGAAGGTTTTGATAAAAAGACTGTAGAAAAAATAATCGGACTTATTGATTTCAATGAGTACAAAAGACGACAGGCTCCATTGGGAGTAAAAATATCCGATAGAAATTTTGACAAGGGTAGAAGATATCCCATTACCAATTCATGGAAACCCAATATATAGGGTTATCGTTAGAAAAAATCACTACATTTTGTGCTTTTGAAGGCAATTGAGCTATAATTCGCTCAAACAGCTGTGGACACAATAAAAGACATCAATAAAGCTGAACAACAAGAATTGCCTCTAAAATTGCAAGGCGAGAATATATCTGACCTTCCCGAAGATTTATACATCCCGCCTAATTCTCTAAGAATATTTTTAGATTCATTTGAAGGCCCGTTGGACCTTCTATTGTATTTCATACAAAAACAAAACCTTGATATTGCCAACATAGATGTTTCTTTGATAACTGATCAATACATTTCATACATAAACCTCATGGACGAACTTCAGTTTGATTTGGCTGGCGAATACCTAGTCATGTCTGCTTATCTGGCAGAGATAAAATCAAGGATTTTGCTACCTTCGCTATCTGAAGATGATGAGATGGAGGATGATCCGAGATCAGAATTAATTAGAAGACTTCAAGAATACGAGAGATATAAAAAAGCATCCGAAAGCTTAAATGACATTCCAATGGTAAATAGAGATTTTTATCTCGCTAGTGCAGCAAAACCTGAATTTGAAGCATCTAAAGAAAAACCAAAAATTACTGGAGAAGACTTAGTACTTATTTTTAACGAGCTTAAAGAAAGAATAAGTCTTAATAAAAGTCATGTTATTGATTTTGAGGAACTTTCTACAAGAGAAAGGATGACCGAAATTCTTGAATTACTCCAACAAAGTGACTTGATAGCTTTCAATGATTTGATAAAGAAGTCAGAAGGAAAAATGGGCGTTGCAGTTGTCTTGTTGGCAATTATGGAGTTGCTTAAAGATTCACTAGTTAAGGGTATTCAAAACGAACCTTTCGGAAAAATCCATCTTTCAAAAAAAATTTCAGGCATCCACTAAATGAATACGATCACACTTTCAAAAATTATTGAGGCGATACTTCTATCATCTGGCAGACCTTTAAGCGAAAAAGAGATCACAAACCTATTTAACGAAGATGAAAAACCATCTCATTCAGAATTTAAAGATGCTTTAGATTTGATTGAGCAAAATTCTCAAAATAATTCTTTTACTTTATCAAGGGTTGCAAGTGGATTTAGACTCCAGGTTGATCAAGCTTATGCCCCTTACATTGCTAAAATTTGGCAAGAGAAAAATCAAAGATATTCCAGAGCATTAATGGAGACGATAACTTTGATAGCCTATAAGCAGCCCATAACAAGAAGCGAGATAGAGGAAGTTAGAGGAGTTTCAGTAAGCAGTAATTTAATTAAGAATTTATTTGAAAAGGGATGGATTAAAGTTGTCGGTATTAGAGATGTTCCTGGAAAACCAAGCTTGCTAGGGACAACAAAAGAGTTTCTTGATGACTTAGGGCTCAAGAAACTATCGGATTTGCCTTCTTTACCTGAAATAAATATTTCTTCAGAATCTTCCATGCCATTACCTTTGGAGGATCCAGATCAAAATTCCATTGAGGAAAATGAGATAATCCAGTGAAAGAAAGAATCCAAAAGGTTCTTTCTGATTCAGGCCTTGCATCTCGACGGCAAATAGAAAAATTCATTCAAGAAAAAAGAATCTTTGTTGGTGACAGACTCGCCAAACTTGGAGAGAAAATTTCAAAAGAAGATCAAATTTTCCTTGATGGAAAAAAAATTACTCTAAATGTTAATAATAAGTTAAGAATATTAGCTTTAAATAAACCTGAAGGGTTTGAATGCACTAGATCAGAAAAAAGCCCTAAGAAAAAAATATTTGATTTGTTGCCACCTGAAAAAAACTTCAGATGGATATCAGTAGGTAGATTGGACTTAAACACTTCAGGCCTTCTTTTGCTAACAAACAATGGCCAAGTTGCCAATCAACTAATGCATCCCTCATCAATGCTTGATAGAGAATACATTGCTCGTATAAGGGGGGAAGTTGAACCAGCTGATATAGATAAATTAAAAAAAGGTATTCAAATTGATGGAAATAGAATGAAATTCAATGATTTAGTTGAAGGCAGGGTAACCAAATCTCACTCTTGGTTTGCTCTTGTTATACAAGAGGGAAAAAATAGAGAAGTCAGAAAGCTATGGAATGCATTAGGCTACGAAGTAAGTCGCCTCAAGAGAGTAAGATACGCAAATATTTTTTTACCCTCAACGTTAAAGCAGGGTAATTATAGAGAACTGAGCCAAAAAGAAATTGATAACTTAATTAAGAATCTCTCTTAGGGATTTAATTTTAACAACATCATTTAAATCCTCATCTTTAATGGAGTTATTATGATAGCCATATTCTGCAAATATAAATGAGGTTTTCGCACGTTTTGATGCTTCGAAATCTTTGAAATGATCTCCAAAAAAGAGAGTATTTTCAGGTGAACAATTTAAGTTCTTCATAGCTAAATTTATACCGCTTGGATCGGGTTTTCGTCTGTTCTCAATATCTTCTGGAGAGATAACTATATCTGCCATTTCATTCCATTTATAAGAATTTGAGATTTTATCAGTGAGGAATTTAGGTTTATTTGTAACTATCCCCCACTTTTTATTATTATCTTTGATGAATTTTATGAGTTCTTCAAAGCCTCCAAATGTTATGGAGTCAGTGCATATTTTTTCGTACTCCTCAATAAGCTCTTTCCTTAGGCTTTCGAAATTAGCATGATTATCTGAAATTGAGAATCCAAGTGAAATCAAAGCTCCAGCACCCTCAGAAACAATTTGTCTTACAGATGAAAATTCTTTTTCAATTAACTTCTTTTGCTGAAGTAAAAAATTAAGAGACACATGAAATTCTTTAGCGGTATCAAGAATGGTGCCATCCAAATCAAAGAGGTACAGGTCTATATCACTGTGGTTTATGAGCATGAACTAAATAGTTAACTGTAACATCATCACCTAACCAATAGTTGCCTGATAGTGGGTTATAGCTCATTCCAATGATTTCTTTAACTTCTAACCCTGAATTTGTCATAAAGCCATGAAGTTCTGATGGTTTTATGAACTTATTAAAATCATGGGTGCCTTTGGGTAATAAGTTAAGAATGTACTCAGCACCAATAATTGCAAACAGAAAGGATTTTGGATTTCTATTGATAGTTGAAAAAAACACTTCACCTCCCGGTTTACATAAATCTGAGCAAGTCTTCACGAGCAATTCAGGATCGGGAACATGTTCTATAGCTTCAAGACAAGAAACGACATCAAAAGCTTTTTTATCAAGAAGCAAGCTTTCAGCTTCCCCAAGAATGTAGCTTATGTCCTTGTTGTTTTTTGAAGCATGAAGTTTCGCTGTTTCTATTGCAACTTCTGATATATCTACTCCTGTGACTTGAGCTCCAAAATCGTACAAAGCTTCTGCTAATAATCCACCACCACAAGCAACATCAAGAACCTCTAAATTATTTACGGTTTTTTTGTCATTAATATAATTCGAACGTAAAGGATTAATTTTGTGAAGAGGTGCAAATTTTCCAGAAGGATCCCACCACTCTTCTGCTATTTTATTAAACTTATCTTTTTCTGCTTGATCGATATTCATATTTCTGACAATCTGAGATCAGTATATTGAATTACATTGTAAAAAAAAGTTAAAGCTTCATTTATATTAAGCTTAATACTTTGTTTAAAATTAATTCTTAATTTTTTGCTTAAAACTTGAAATGAAAATATTCTTTCCAAAGGAATCTGAAAAAGAAACAAGATCTGCTCTGGATCTTGCTTCTGCCCAGAGGTTGATCGATCTCGGAATAGAAGTTTCGTTTGAATCAGGAGTCACTCAAAAGATAGACATCGCAGATCAAGATTTAGAAGATATAGGATGTAAAAATAAATCTAGATCAGAGGGTTTGTCTAATTCAGAAATTATTTCCTCAGTAAATCATTTGCCTTTACCAGACTTGGATTCAGTTTCTGAAAAGACACTAACTATAAGTTTCCTTGATGTATTTAATGAAAAAGAATTTTTAGAGAAGCTAAAACAAAAAAAGATTACTTCTATTAGCATGGAATTAATTCCAAGAATTACAAGAGCTCAAAAAATGGATGCATTATCATCTCAAGCAAATTTAGCAGGGTATTCAGCAGTAATGTTAGCCTCATCTGAAATGAATAAAGCAATGCCAATGATGATGACAGCTGCAGGAACAATTTCTCCAGCAAGAGTTTTTGTAATTGGTGTCGGAGTTGCAGGACTTCAAGCTATGGCAACAGCAAAAAGACTTGGAGCTCGCGTTGAAGCATTCGATACTAGACCAGCAGTTGAAGAACAAGTGAAGTCTTTAGGTGCAAGATTTATAAAAATAGATATCGGTGAAACTGAAGAAACTGATCAAGGCTATGCAAAAGAATTAACAGAGAAACAATTAGAGTTGCAAAGAGAAGGAATGAAAAAGGTTTGTGGATATTCAGATATTGTAATAACTACGGCACAAGTTTTTGGTAAGCCAGCTCCTAGAATTTTATCTGAAGATATGATTTCCAGCATGCAGCCGGGAAGTGTCATTGTTGATATGGCTGTCACTACAGGTGGAAATGTAGAAGGTTCTGTATTGGGTGAGACTGTCTTAAAAAATGGGGTGAAAATAATAGGGCATGAAAATCTTCCAGGGTATGTTCCGGAACATTCCACTCAAGTATATGCAAGCAATATTTATAATTTAATTGAAGAGTTTTGGGATAAAGATTCTAAAAAACTCGAATTAGATGAATCAGATGAAATTTTAAAAAGCTGCATAGTTACAAAAGATGGTAATTACATATCAGAAATTCTAAGGAGTTAATTTAATGGAAATGATGCTGCTACTGTTTGTCCTTGTCCTTTCAATATTTTTAGGTTTTGAGCTTATAAATAAGGTTCCATCTACTCTTCACACTCCTTTGATGTCAGGTGCTAATGCGATTTCTGGAATAACCCTTGTTGGAGCAATTTTATCTTCGGGGGGCGACTCTTCAAGTATTACTATTGCCTTAGGAACAGTAGCTGTTTTCTTGGCAAGTCTTAATGTTGTTGGCGGATATTTAGTCACAAATAGAATGCTTAGAATGTTTAAGAAAAAATGATTTTAGAAGCCTTACAGAACAATACTTTTATCAACCTAAGTTATATCTTAGCTTCGGTTTTATTTATATTTGGTTTGAAAATGTTGAGCTCACCCGATACAGCTCAAAGAGGAAATTTTGTATCTTCTCTAGGAATGCTTCTTGCTGTTGTTGTAACTTTATTAAGCAAAGAAATAGTTTCATTTCAATTTATCTTGATAGGTCTTATTGGAGGCGGAGCAGTTGGAGCAATTGCTGCATTAAGAATAAAAATGACATCAATGCCTGAATTAGTTGCTTTATTGAATGGCTTCGGAGGAGCATCAAGCCTTCTGGTTGCCTCTGCAGAATTATTTGCTTTAACAACTTCTAATCTAGTGGCAATGATTGCAATAGGAATCGCAACTATCATTGGTGGGGTAACTTTCTCAGGAAGCTTAATTGCATTTGGTAAACTTTCAGAAATTATGCCCAGTAAACCTTATTTATTTATCGGTCAAAAAATCCTCACTGGATTAGTAATTTTACTACTTCTTCTATTACTTTTTCAGTTTTGTTCAGGTATTTTCTTTGCTGAAATTCTTTTTGGCTTTGATTGGATTAACGAGCAATATGCATTAATTCTTCTAATATCATTATCTCTTTTACTAGGAATTTTATTAGCCATACCTATCGGTGGTGCTGATATGCCGGTAATCATTGCTCTTCTTAACAGTTACTCTGGTCTTGCTGCATGTGCAGCAGGATTTGTAATTGGGAACAATGTATTGATTGTCGCTGGTTCATTAGTAGGGGCGAGCGGATTGATCCTTACAAATATAATGTGCAAGGCAATGAACAGATCATTGCTTAACGTTCTTTTTGGAGGTTTTGGTGCGAATGATTCCTCCTCGTCTTCGGGTGAAGGAAAGGTTCAAGGTGATGTAAAGCCTATCAACATTGCAGATTCTTATCTCATATTAGAGGCTGCTTCAACAGTTCTTATCGTTCCTGGTTATGGGATGGCTGTTTCTCAAGCACAACACTCTGTAAGGGAGTTAGGGGAGTTGCTTCAAGATAATGGTTGCGAGGTTAAATATGCAATTCATCCAGTTGCTGGCAGGATGCCAGGACATATGAATGTTCTTTTAGCAGAAGCAAATGTTTCATACGATGTTCTTGTTGAGCCTCAAGATGTAAATCCTATTATGGATACCATAGATGTATGCATTGTCATTGGTGCTAATGATGTTGTGAATCCTGATGCTAGAGAGGACGAATCAAGTCCTATATATGGAATGCCCGTCATAGAGGTTGATAGAGCTAAAACAGTCTTTGTCTTAAAAAGATCCATGGCTTCTGGTTTCGCAGGAATACAAAATAGTTTATTTTTTAAACAAAATACTCGCATGCTTTTTGGTGATGCAAAAGAGTCTGTAAGTGGCTTAGTTTCTGAGTTTAAGTCATAAAATAAACTCCTAAGAATAAGTTAGAAATGCTATAATTTGTCTAGTATTTTGAGCTTATTTTCTATCGATTTTTCTCAGTATCATTTCATTGAATGACAGACATTTTTGACGATAAAGATTCCACTATAAGTATTGAGGAAGAGCTCAAATCTTCCTATATGGATTATGCAATGAGCGTAATTGTAGGAAGAGCTTTGCCTGATGCCAGAGATGGGCTTAAGCCAGTTCATAGAAGAACATTATTTGCTATGAATGTAGAAGGCAATGATTGGAATAGAGCTTATAAAAAATCAGCAAGAATAGTTGGTAACGTCATAGGTAAATATCATCCTCACGGAGACGCTGCCGTTTATCACACGCTTGTTAGAATGGCGCAAGACTTTGCTCTTCGTTATACCTTAGTTGATGGTCAAGGAAATTTTGGATCTATGGATGGAGATCCTCCAGCAGCAATGAGATATACCGAAGTCAGACTTTCAAAAATTGCTCATGAACTACTTGCAGATTTAAATAAAGATACAGTTAATTTTGTGGAAAATTATGACGGCACTGAGTTAATGCCCGAAGTTCTTCCAACAAAAATCCCAAATCTTCTTGTAAACGGCTCTTCTGGAATTGCAGTAGGCATGGCTACAAACATGCTTCCTCATAATTTAACTGAGTCTATAGAAGCATGCTTGTTGCTTATTGATAATCCGGATGCTGATATTGATTCCCTTTTAGAGATTATTCCTGGTCCAGATTTTCCAACCGGCGGGTTCATTAACGGAAGAGCTGGCCTGATAGAAGCAGCAAAAAATGGAAAGGGCAGAGTCTATCTCAGAGCAAAAGCGGACATAGAAACAGACAAAAAAGACCGTAACAAAATCATAGTTTCTGAAATTCCATATCAAGTAGATAAATCAAGGTTGGTAGAAAAAATTGCTGAACTTTCCAAAGAAAAAAGAATTGAGGGAATTTCTGAAATAAGAGACGAGTCTAATAAAGATGGCGTCAGAATAGTAATTGAAATTAGATCTGGTCAATCTCCAGAAGTTATTCTTAATAACTTATATGCATTGACTCCTTTGGAAAATGTTTACGGGATCAATAACGTAGCATTAATAAACAACGTCCCAAAACTTTTAAATTTAAAACAAATTCTTGAAGTATTTATTGATCATAGGAAAGAGGTAGTAACGAGAAGAACCAAATTTGATCTAGAAAAAGCAAAAAATAGATCTCATCTTCTCGAGGGACTTACCGTAGCTTTAGAAAATATAGATCCTGTTATAGATCTGATTAAAAAATCAAAGGATGGACAAGAAGCAAAGAAAAAATTGTTATCAAAATCATGGAAAGCCTCTAATGTGGTCAAGCTTCTCAAAGCATCTGGCTCTGATGTATCTGGAAGTAAAAAAAATGATTTTGGATTGTCCGGAAATAAATACCAATTATCAGAGCATCAGGCACAGGCAATATTGGATCTCAGACTTCAGAGACTTACTGGACTTGAACAAGAATCATTAAAAGAAGAGTATGCTGAAATATTAGATCAGATAAAAAAATTACAAGAAATTCTTTCGGATAAAAATAAGCTCATAAGCGTTATCAAAGAAGAACTAAATGAGATTAAAGAAGAATATGGAGATGCTAGAAAGACTCCTATCGAGGATAAGTTGGATCTGACTGATGAGGATTTAATTAAGCAGGAAGATATGGTTGTGACTATCTCCCACCTAGGTTATGCAAAAACTCAGTCTCTTGAAGTTTACAGATCTCAACGAAGAGGCGGTGTAGGTAAAACTGCTGCATCAGTAAAAGATGAGGATTTTGTAGAGCAGCTTATAGTTGCAAATACTCATTCAACGCTTTTATGTTTTTCTAATTTAGGCAAAGTATATTGGCTTAAGGTTTATCAAATCCCAGCAGCATCAAGAGTTGCCAAAGGTAGGCCGCTAATAAACTTAATAAATTTAGATGAAGGAGAAAGGATAACGAGTTTATTGAATGTTGAATCATTTGAAGAGCCAGGATTTGTTTTTATGGCAACGAAAAAAGGCGTGGTAAAGAAAACTTCTTTAGATGAATTTAAAAGACAATGGAAAGTTGGAAAAAAAGCTATAAAACTCGATCCTGATGATGAATTAGTAGGCTCAACTTTAACCGATGGAGAAAAATTCATTATGCTAGTTTCTCAATCTGGTAAAGCAGTTTTTTTTGATGAAAAGGAAGCTAGATCAATGGGAAGGGCTGCTAGGGGAGTTAAAGGAATCAATTTGGGGAAAGATGATCAGGTCATATCTCTTCTTGTTCCCGAGAAAGAAAATACAATCTTCACTGTTTCTGAAAACGGTTATGGGAAAAGAACAAACGTCGATGACTTCAGAAAAACTAGGAGAGGAGCCAAAGGTGTTATCGCAATGCAAACCTCCGATAGGAATGGATTACTTATTGGCGCAAACCAGGTCATCGAAGATCAAGAAATAATGTTAATAAGTAACAAAGGTACCTTGGTAAGAACTAAAGTTGATCAAATTAATGTTATTGGAAGAAATACTCAAGGAGTAACTGTCATAAAACTTAAAGTCTCAGAAAAGCTTGTGGGGCTGGCTTCTATAATTGAAGATACAGATGACTAGGGCATTTAATTTTTGTGCAGGTCCAGCTGCGTTTCCTGAGGAAGTCTTGAAGGAGTTACAAGAAGAAACTTTAGATTATAAAAATCATGGTTTAGCGGTTATGGAAATGAGCCATAGAAGCAAAGAGTTTGTATCCATAGCGGAGCAAGCAAAACAGGATTTCATTGATTTATTATCCATACCCGATGAGTACGATGTTTTATTTATTCAAGGGGGTGCTAGTTTACAATTTTCAATGATTCCAATGAATCTCGGAAATAAGAGCCAAAAGCTAGATTATTTAGAGGTCGGATCATGGTCTAAAAAAGCTATAGCTGAAGCTAAGAAATTTCATGACGTTAATATAGCCGCATCTTCAAAAGATATTTCATTCAAAAAATATCCTTCAATAAATGACTGGAATATTTCAGAAGATTCCTCCTACATACATATGGTGATGAATGAGACAATTGAAGGAGTTGCATGCAGGTCGTTGGATGATTTACCAGAAAAAGTAGTAGTTTCGGACTGTTCTTCCAACATACTCTCTGAGCCTCTAGATGTAAAAAAGTTTGGGCTCATTTATGCAGGTGCTCAAAAAAATATTGGCCCAGCTGGGTTAGCAATTGTAATTATTCGAAAAGACTTAATTCAAAAAAGAGATGATCTTCCCGCTTTAATGAGTTATCAGACATATGCAGATTCAGAATCAATGTACAACACGCCTCCTACATTTGCTTGGTATCTTTCAGGAAAAGTTTTTTCTTGGCTTAAAAGGAATGGTGGCCTTAAATCAATTGAAGAAATTAATCTGAGAAAAGCAAAAAAACTATATGATTACATAGATAACAGTGATTTTTACTACAACGATGTATCTATCGAAAGTAGGTCTATCATGAATGTTCCATTCTTATTGAACGATGATTCCTTAAATGATTCATTTCTCAAAGAAAGCGAAAAAGAGGGTTTACTTAATCTTGCTGGTCATAGATCAGTTGGAGGGATGAGAGCTAGCATATACAATGCTGTGCCAGAAGAAGCTATAGATGCTCTAGTTTCTTTTATGGATGTATTTGCAAATAAGTATGGCTAACTCAAAATTAGAAAAATCATTAGGTTTAATTCGTAAGAAAATTGATTTAATTGATGACCAGATGCTCTCTTTACTTGAAGAAAGAGTCTCTTTAGTTATTGATGCTGAGAATTTAAAAAAAAATACATCGAAAGGCCCTTTTTATCGTCCAGATAGAGAGAAAGAAATTATAAAGCGTTTACAATCTTTGAATAACTCTGCACTAGAGGATAATAAAATTCGAGTAATTTTTCAGGATATTATATCGGCCTGTTTTTCAACAGCATTTGAAATTAAGGTTGCATACTTGGGACCTGAAGGTTCATTTTCAGAAAAAGCTGCAAAAAAACATTTCGGATCCTCTACAAATTTTGTTTCCTGCAGATCTATCCGAGAAATTATAGATTCAGTTGAAGACAATTCAGAATATTACGGAGTTTTGCCAATTGAAAATTCAACTGAAGGCCTTGTTAACTCTACTTTAGATGAAATAATTGAAAGTAATCTTAAGATTTGCAGCGAGATAAGCATTCCAATTAATTTAAGCCTTTTATCAAAGAAAAATATTGCTCTTTCAAGTATTAAAACTATCTTCGCGCACAGTCAGGCTTTTGCACAGTCCCAATCTTGGTTGAGTAAAAATTTACCCAAAGTTATAAAAAAAGATGTGACAAGTAATTCTCAAGGAGTGTTGCAGTCAAAAAGAACAAATTATTCCGCTTCTATAGCTTCTATTGAGGCTTCAAAAAAGTACGATATGAAAGTTTTAAAGCGAAATATTCAAGATTATAAAAATAATAAAACAAGATTTATCATTGTCGGAAATCATGATGTCTCAGCTACAAAAGAGGATAAAACTAGTGTTAGCATAATAACAAAAAATAAGTTTGGAGCACTTTCAGATATCTTAGAAAAGTTTAAACAACAAAAAATCAATCTTACAAACATTCAATCGAGGCCAACCAAAAAAAACAACTGGGAGTATATGTTTTTTATAGAATTAGATGGCCACAAGACTGATAAGAATGTAGACATTGCCCTAAAAAAAATATCAAGACTTTCACTAAATTTAAAAGTTTTGGGATCCTACCCCAAAGGAATTTAATGAAAAAGACTTTTCCCGAAGATAGAGTAAATCTTGGCGTAAATAAGATAACTCCTTATCAGCCTGGTAAATCATCCGATAGCCTTAACATAAGCAAAGAAAAGCTGATAAAGCTTGCAAGCAACGAAAATCCTATAGGTCCTAGTAAGTTAGCTACCAAAGCAATTAGTCATATTGTTGAAGAGGCGCATAGATATCCTGATGGAAATGGAACAAAACTAAAACAAGAAATCTCAAAGTTAGAAAAAGTTCCACTAGATTGCATTACATTAGGAAACGGATCCAATGATTTGATTGAGTTTTCAGCTAGAGCTTTTTTAACGAATGGAGATAATGCACTATATTTCAAACATGGATTTGCAATATATCCTCTTGCAATCCTAGCTACAGGAGCAGATTTAAGAGAATTGCCTGTAACTGAAAATTATCATCAAGACTTAACTTCGGTCATCAATTTTATTGATGAAAAATCTAAAGTACTTTTTATAGCATCGCCAAATAATCCCACAGGATCAGCGAATACATTTTCAGAAATTGAAGCAATGCTGAATGATTTACCGAATGATTTAATTGTCTTTCTTGATCAGGCTTATTTTGAGTATATTGAAGATGAATATTACAAACTACCTTTTGATTTGATCGATAAGTATCAAAATTTGATAATTTCTAGGAGTTTTTCAAAGGCGCACGGTCTTGCGGCTTATAGACTTGGCTACAGCATCTCTTCTCAAAAAATTGCAGATTATTTAAATCGTGTCAGACAGCCATTCAATGTGAGCTCTTTTGCTCTTGAGGCGGGTATTGCATCTTTAAATGATAAGGAGCATTTAAGAAAATCTATCGATTTAAATCAAAAAGAAAAAAATAAATTAATGCAGTTCTTTAATAATGAAAATATTGAATATCTGCCCACTCAGGGTAATTTCTTTTCTTTTAGTTTAGGTACAGATTCTGATGAAACCTTTGAAGCTTTTTTAAATGAAGGAATCATTTTGAGATCTCTCAAATCTTACAATATGGATAGATATGTAAGAGTAAGCATTGGTCAGGAATTTGAAAACGATGCTTTTATTGAAGCTACAAAAAAGATTAAAGGTTCAATCAATTGAAAGGACAAATACTAATATTCGGCTTAGGTCATATTGGAGGATCTATAGCCAAATCTCTTTGCAAACAGGGAATTAGAGTCTATGCAGAGGATTCAAGTAAAAAAACAATCACACATGCAATAAAAAATAAAATTATTAAAGGAAAATTCTCAGATTTAGATCTGTCAAAACCTTATTCAGTTATTTTCTCAACTCCCCCAATAGTTACCGATAAATTAGTCAACGAAAATAAAGATCTCATTAAAAATGCTGTTCTATTTACTGAGACATCCAGCTCTAAAAATAAAATAAAAAAGAATGCTTTTATCAACAAAATTGAAAATGCTATTCTTTCACATCCAATTGCGGGTAACGAAGGAAGCGGGATAGATGCATCTGACATAAAACTTTTTGAAAACAAAATTTGTATTCTTTCTCCGTTGAAAAAGACGTCAAAAAATTCAATTACAAAGGCCCAAAAATTATGGGAATCTTTAGGCTCTAATTGCATAAAAATGGATTTAAATTCTCACGATAAAATATTAGCAGCTACAAGTCACTTACCTCATGTCATTAGTTTTAGCTTAATGAGATATATCAAAAAATCCTCAAATATAAAGAATAAAGTTCTTATGGGAGGTGGACTAAAAGACTTCACTAGAATTTCTTCAAGTGACCCAGAAATGTGGAGTGATATTTTTGATCTGAATAAAAAGGAAATTTTAAATTCAATAAAAGGTTTCAAGAAAGAATTAGAGGTAATGGAAAAAAATATCTTAAAAGGTCGATCTAAAACTAAAACATTAATTGCTGAATCCAACAAGGCAAGAAAAAAAATAATTGATTGAATGACTGCATCATTAAAGTCATCAAAGAAAAATAACCTTTCGGGAGAGATTGTTATTCCGGGAGATAAATCTATCTCACACAGAGCAATCTTATTTGGACTTTTAAGTAAAGGAAAAACTCAAATTCATGGCTCGCAAAACAGCGAAGATGTTCTTAATTCGCTCAACGTTGCTAGGTTGCTAGGAATTGAAACCAAAGTTAAGAGCTCTATTATTTTTCTTGATTCTCCTGGTATAGAAGGATTGTCTGCTCCAACAAACGATCTTTATTTTGGTAACTCCGGAACAGGTATTAGACTTTTTGCAGGCTTCTTAAGTTCATTAAACTTTTCATCCAAATTGACAGGAGATGCATCTCTTTCAAATAGGCCAATGATGAGAATTATTGACCCTTTAAAGAAAATGGGAGCAAAAATTTCTGCCTCTTATAAAGAAAATCCTCCTCTTAAGATTAGTCCTTCTTCTGGTTTAAAAGGTATTACTTATAAAATGCCAATTGCAAGCGCACAAGTAAAATCCTCAATTTTATTGGCAGGATTAAATGCGGAAGGTAAAACTCTGATACAAGAAAAATATGCAACCAGAGATCATACAGAAAGGATGATGAAAACTTTTGAAGCTAATATTTCATCTTCTAACGGGATTATTGAAATTGAAAAAAGTGATTTAAAAACTCCAGGACAGATTGAAGTTCCTGGAGATTTTTCATCTGCTGCCTTTTTTATTAGTGCTTGTCTTATTTCAGGTAATTCAGAAATAAAAATCAAAAATGTTGGAATAAATGAGACTAGAAAAGCTTTTCTTGACTGTCTTTTAGATATGAGAGCAAACATAGACGTTATAAATATCAGACAATTTGGAAACGAAGAAGTGGCTGATTTATTAATAAAGTCATCGGACTTATTACCCACAAAAATTATGGAAGATATCGTTCCTAATTTAATTGATGAGCTCCCCTTATTTTTCTTGATTGCTAGCTTAATAGAAGGAGAGTCAGAATTTTTCGGTTTATCAGAATTGAAGCACAAAGAGAGCGACAGACTTTCAATCATGATCAATAACCTTAAAGAACTAGATGTTGAAGTTCATTTCAATGAGGATAGTCTAAAAATAGTTGGTAAAAACGATAGAATTTTTCCTGATGGAGTATTTGATTCGCATGGGGATCATAGAATCGCGATGACAATGTTAGTTGCAGGCCTGAGGTCTCCAAAAGGAGTGATAGTGAAGAATATAGATTGCATCAATACTTCTTTTCCTGAATTTGTCGATCAAGCAAAAATATTGGGATTTAATTTAAAAAATGGATAATTTGATAACTATTGATGGACCAGGCGGATCTGGCAAAGGGACTATATCCAAACTATTAGCTGCAAAATTAGGATGGAATATTTTAGATAGCGGAGCCTTGTATAGATTAATAGCTCTAATTTCAGAAAATATCAAAAATACTGATCCAGATAAAATTGGATTAGAACTGAAAGATAGCAAAATCATCTTTGAGCTTATAGACGAACAATATCACCTTATTTTCAATGGTAAAGATGTATCTGACCATATAAGAAGAGAAGAAATTGGTACAAAGGCCTCAGACTTGGCACATAATCAACAAATTCGAAACCTAATTAAAACTACTCAGAGGGCCTTTTATGATCCAAATAAAGGACTTATAGCCGACGGGAGAGATATGGGATCGGTTGTTTTTCCTGCTGCCGGGATAAAGATTTATTTGGATGCATCAATCGAAGAAAGAGCAAAAAGACGTCAAATTCAGTTGAAAGAAAAGGGATTGAAGGTTAACATGCCCAACCTTATTTCAAGCTTAGAAGAAAGAGATTTGAAAGACAAAAATAGAAAAGTATCACCTCTTTTGATTCCAGAAGGAGCAAAAGTTATTGATTCAACAAATCTTTCAACTGATGAGGTAGTAAATATAGTAATGGATTTAATTTAAATTATGGAACAAGCTAATTTCGCAAAACTGCTTGACGAAAGTCTTTCAACATTAGATTTCCAAATAGGAACGATTATTACTGGAGTGATAGTTGACCTAAAACCAGACTGGGTTACTGTCCATGTAGGCTTAAAATCAGAACCTGTTTTGGCTAGAAACGAATTTTTAGCAGATGAATCTGACAAAGAGCTAGAGATCGGCGATGAAGTAAAAGTTACCCTTGAGGCCGTTGAAGATGGTTATGGTGAGACTAGGGTTTCAAGATTAAGAGCAATGCATGATGAAAGTTGGCTCAACTTGGAAGAATCACTTAAAACAGGCTCAATAGTTAAAGGTTACATAACAGGCAAAGTCAGAGGTGGAATGACAGTCGACGTAGCAGGAGTTAGAGCCTTCCTGCCAGGTTCCCTTGTGGATTCAAAACAACTTGAAAGCTTTGACCATTTAGAAAAAACCTTTCAAGATTTTAAAGTCATAAAACTAGATAAAGACAAGTCTAATGTTGTCATATCTAGAAAGGCTGTTCAGGAGGATATTAATTCGGAAGAAAGAGAGAAGCTTTTTGCGACCATAGAAGAAGGTTCTATTATTGAGGGTGTAGTAAAAAATCTAACTGATTATGGAGCCTTTATTGATCTCGGGGGTATTGATGGATTGCTTCACATAACAGACATTACATGGAAAAGAATTAATCATCCATCAGAAGCTCTCAATATTGGAGATAAGCTAAGTCTAAAGGTGACTAATTTTGATAAAGAAAAATCAAGGATATCTTTAGGATTAAAGCAAATGTACTCAGATCCTTGGGAAACTATTGAAACGCTTTATCCAGTAAACTCAGTACATAAAGCAAAAGTTTCAACTCTGACAGATTATGGTTTTTTTGCTGAGCTTGATAAAGATACGGAAGGTTTAGTTCATGTTTCTGAAATTGACTGGACCAATAAAAATATACATC
Organism: uncultured SAR86 cluster bacterium; assembly: GCA_902604535.1. Classification (GTDB taxonomy): domain Bacteria; phylum Pseudomonadota; class Gammaproteobacteria; order Magnimaribacterales; family AG-339-G14; genus CACNYO01. The sequence continues at coordinate 45,411 of CACKZK010000003.1, read as the reverse complement.
CATCGAAAGTGGTATCTACAGGAGATGAGATTGATGTTATGGTCTTAGAGCTTGATTTGGATAAAAGAAGAATTTCTTTGGGAATGAAACAATGTCAAGAGAATCCTTGGTTAATCTTCTCTGAAAATAATTCAGTTGGCGATACTGTTCAAGGCTCCGTTAAATCTATAACCGATTTTGGGATGTTTGTCGGCCTTGATGGCGATATAGATGGACTTGTCCATCTTTCAGATCTATCTTGGATCGATTCAGAAGAAAATGCAGCTCAAAACTTCCAAAAAGGTCAAGATGTTCAAGCTTTGATTTTAGCTATGGATCCATTGAAAGAGAGAATCTCTCTTGGAATCAAACAACTTTCAGAGGATCCACTTGAAAATTTCATAAAAGATCATCCAAAAGGAATCTCAATTGCAGGAAAAATTTCAAATATTGATGAAGAAATCATAAAACTAATAGTAGATGACAATATTCCAGTTTTGATGAGAAAAAGAGACTTTATAGAAGATGAAAGTTCCTCTCTTGAAGAGGGAAATAGCATAAACTTCTCAATTTCAAATATCGATAGAAAAGAGAGAAAAATTTGGGGCTCCATGAAAGCTCTTGAAAAAAGCATGGAAAAAGAAATTTTGAAAGAAAATCAAATGAAGAATAAAGAAATCGAAGAGAGCTCTAAATCTTCAATTGGTGACTTGATCAAAGAAGAGCTTGAAGATAAGTGATTTATGCAAAAAACAGATCTTCTTGATAAAATAACTGCTCAAAATCCAACCTTTTCCCCTTTAGATTCAAAAATCGCCTTAGATGAACTGATTAATCAATTATCAAATCTATTTTCAGAAAAGCAAAGAGTTGAAATAAGAGGATTTGGCGCATTTTCAGTAAGAGAAAGAAATCCGATCAGAGGAAGAAATCCCAAATCGGGAAAAGCAATTGAATTAGATAAAAGATCTTTACTCTATTTTAGACCTTCAAAGCTGCTTAAAAATAGAATAAATAAATAAACCTTATTATTGATATAATTTTCCAAATAGTTCGTAAATGGAAAAATTCATCAAAAAGGGACAAATAATAGTTGGATTAGATTTCGATAATTCTCAAAGCGCTTTTGAAATAACTAAGCTCCTTAATCCTGAAAATTATAAGTTAAAGGTTGGAAATCAACTTTTTACTGCTTGTGGACCAAGAGTGTTAGAAGATCTTAAAGCGCAAGGCTTTGACATTTTTTTAGATTTAAAGTACCACGATACACCGAATACAGTAGAGAAAGCAGTTGTTGAAGCTTGCAAAAAGGATGTATGGATGTTGAATATTCATCTTTCTGGAGGACAGAATATGATTGAGTCTGCAGTTAATGCTAAGAATTCAATTTCACCAGAAATTCTTTTAGTAGGAGTTACAGTTCTCACAAGCCTTGACCAAAATGATTTGTTTGATGTTGGAGTAAGCAAAGATCTAAAAGATCAAATTTTCTCTCTTTTTAATTTAGGAAAAAAGGTAGGTATAGATGGAATTGTTTGCTCTCCTAATGATCTTGCTTTTTTCAAGAAGGAAGATATGGATTCTCTTATAACTGTTTGTCCAGGAATAAGGGTTAGAGAAGAGAGTGGAGGTCAAAAAAGAACGGCATCTATTAGTCAAGCAATTAATATGGGCGCAGACTACCTTGTAGTAGCAAGAGAAATAATTTCATCTTCAAATCCTCTAAAAGTAATTAATGAAATTGATTCTTACTTCATTTAAAAGAAATTTATTAATTTTTCTTGTTCTAATTTCTTCTATCTGTTTTTCAAGTTCATCTTTTTCAAAACATAATGCTGTGGTAGTTACGAGACACCACTTAGCAACAGAAGTTGGTTCAAAAGTACTCATGGATGGCGGTAATGCATTTGATGCAGCTATTTCAGTAGCATTTGCTTTAGCGGTTGTAAATCCATCTGCTGGAAATATTGGTGGCGGAGGATTTGCTTTACTTTACGATGTAAATAAGAAAAACATTGAATCAATAGACTACAGAGAAAGAGCTCCAATTGAAGCTAAAGAAGATATGTTTCTCGATGAAAATGGAAATGTCATAAAAGGATTAAGCACATCATCTTTTTTAGCTTCTGGTATTCCTGGGACGGTAGATGGCATGTTCAAGATTCATGAGAAATATGGATCATTTCCCATGAATAAACTAATCTCGCCTGCAATAGAATTAGCTGAAAAAGGATTTGTATTATCTAATTTTCAAGCAGAATACTTTAATAGAAATAGAGATAAATTTTCAAAAAATGCTGAAACAAAAAAAATTTTTGTAAAAGAAAACTTATGGAAGAGAGGAGATCTTTTTAAGCAGGAGGACTTAGCAAAAACTCTCAAAAGAATATCTGCGTTTGGAAGAGATGAGTTTTACTCAGGGGAAACAGCTAGAAAGATTGTAAATTACTTTCAAAAAAATGGAGGTATTTTTACTGAAAATGATTTCTTAAATTACCAGTCAACATTTAAGCCATCTCTTTGTTCAACTTTCAAAGACTATGATGTATGTTCAATGGCTCTTCCAAGCTCAGGAGGTATTGTTCTATCACAATCACTTAATATTCTAGAAAATTTCGATTTAACTTCTTATGACCATAATTCTCTTGAGTACAATAGAATTTTAACTGAGGCAATGAGATTCTCATTTGCAGATAGGTCAGAATTTTTAGGAGACAAAGATTTCAATAATTTTGATATTAGTAAGATAACTTCTAAAAAATATGCAAAGGCTCTATCAACAATAATTAAAGGATCTAAAAGAAAAATTGCTATCGATTCTCCTGGAAAGTATTTTACTGAAAGTGAAGAAACAACTCATTTTTCAATAATAGATTCAAATGGAAATGCTGTTTCGAATACATATACATTAAATACAGCATATGGTTCGGGTATTATTGCAAAAGGAACTGGAATCCTAATGAATAATGAGATGGATGATTTTTCAATCAAACCAGGCTTTCCAAATTTTTTTGGATTAGTGGGATCAGAAGCAAATAAGGTTCAATCCAAAAAAGCGCCGCTTTCATCAATGACACCAACAATTGTTCTTCAAGATGGAAAACCCTTTTTAATTACTGGCTCTCCTGGAGGATCTACTATTATATCTACCGTGCTTCAGCTTATATTAAATGTTTTAATTTTTGATATGGAAATTCATGAGGCATCTAAAGCTAAACGTATTCATCATCAATGGAAGCCTGAAATTTTATTTATCGAGAATGAAAAATACTTAAAAGATATTGATGAATTAGGATTTGATACTATTTATAGGGAAAGAATTGGTGAAACACATTCTATACTTTTTCATAAAGATAGATATGAAGGTTTTGCTGACTTAAGAAGACCAGATGGCAAAGCAATATCAGTACACTAAGACAAAAGAAATTTTCTCCAAAGAAAAAGAATTACCAAAACTTCCGGGAGTCTATAAATTTTATGATGAAAATAATAAAATTCTTTACATTGGCAAAGCAAAGAGCTTATCAAACAGGCTCAAGTCATATCTTTCTTCATCTAAAGATAGAAAAAAAAATGAACTAATTGACAAGATTAAGTTTCTTGAAATATTCATTACAAAAACTGAAAGCGATGCTTTGCTTTTAGAACAAAACTTAATTAGAAAACTTAAGCCACCTTTTAATGTTCAATTTAGAGATGATAAATCGTTTCCAGCTATTTATTTTTCTTCTGGTCATGATTTTCCGGGAATTTATTTAACTAGAAATAAAAAACTTAAAGGTATAAAACTTGGTCCTTATGCAAATGTAACTGCAGCAAGACAATCAATTGACCTGACGAGGACATTATTTGGTTTGAGAAATTGTTCTGATATGGTTTTCCAAAACCGTACAAGACCATGTATACAACATCAAATTGGTAAATGTTCAGCACCTTGCGTGGAAAAAATATCACAAAAAAACTATCTCGAAGAAGTTGATGCAGCCATCAAATTTATTGAAGGAAAAGATAAATCCTTTCTCAACATCCTTTATTCAAAAATGGATGAATACTCATCTCTAAAAGAGTTTGAACGAGCAGCCCTTTATAGAGATAAGATCAAAGCCTATAGGGATATCCAAAAAGATCAATCCGTCTTTACCATATATGATAACGCGGTTGCGATAACTAAGAAATCTAATGAATATGTTAATTGTATTTCTATTTTAGAAATAAAAGATGGTTGGCTTTCAAACGCAGAGAACTATTTTTCAAAAAAAGATAAGCACGTCTCAGAAGAGGAGCTTATGGAAAGCTTTCTTTCAAAGATTTTGATAGAAAAAAACTTAAAGAATTTAACTTTGTTATCAGATTTTAGGTTTAGTAATTTAAGTTCGCAGCTCAAAAATAAAAAAATAAATTTAGAGAAAAAGAATCGTAAAAATAAAAAAATTTTTGAGTTGGCTTCGATACAATCAGATGATGGACTTCAACGCCAATATAATTATCCTTGGATAACTGAAGGACTTTCTTTAATTGAAGATAAAACTCGATCAAAAATAAATAGGATTGAAGGCTTTGATGTTAGCCATTTGTCAGGCGATAACGTTACTGCCTCATGCGTGGTATTTGATAAAGAAGGACCACAAAAAAAACTGTATCGAACTTTCAACATAAAAATTAATAAAAATGATGATTACCTCGCAATGAAAGAGGTTTTATCAAGGAGATTCAAAAGACTTGAAAAAGGAGGAAATAATTTCCCAGATTTGGTCGTTATAGATGGTGGTAAAGGACAACTTACTTCAGCAATTAAGGAAATTGAAAAGTATGAAGACTGCAACACCATAATACTTTCACTGGTTAAAGGTCCAGATAGAAATTCTAAATATGATGATGTTCTATATTTTTGTGATGGAAAGATTATAAGAATGGATCTTGAACAAGAAGGCAAACGCCTTCTTCAATTTGTGAGAGACGAATCCCATAGATTTGCTTTATCTAAGAGCAAAAAGAGGAGAAAAAATATTACTAAATCAACTCTTGATGGGATTAAAGGGATTGGAAGCAAAAATAAAAAAATTCTTCTCAGGCATTTTGGCGGCTTAGAATCTCTTAGGAAAGCAAGCATAGATCAGATAAAATCTATCGATGGTATTGGTTCTATTAGAGCCAAACTAATTTATGAATACCTGAATGAAAAATGAAGGAAAATACTTTTTTGAAGAGATCAAAAATACTTGAAGATAACCAAGATTACCTAATTGATTCTGTAAGAACTATTTCAAAAGTTTTTATAGAGGTTATAAATAAAGGAGGGAAACTAATTTTTGCTGGCAATGGAGGAAGCGCAGCCGAGGCTCAACATATGTCAGCTGAGTATGTTGGAACATTGGTAACATCCAACAAAAGAAATCCAATCCCTTCTATCGCCTTATCGGTTGATACTTCTTTTATAACTGCTTGGTCAAATGATCATGGATACGAAGATATTTTCAGAAGACAATTACAAGCGCTGGCAAAAGAAAATGATTGTTTCGTTTCATATTCAACTTCAGGTGAAAGTAAAAATATTATTAATGCTATTGATTACGCAAATTCTATGAATATAAAAACAATCTCTTTTACAGGAATAAAAGAATCAACCGTATCTGAAAAGTCTTTTTTTACCTTCAAAGCGCCTTCAAGCGAGACTGCAATAATTCAGGAATTACATACCATCTTAGGCCATGAAATCTGCTTCATAATTGATAAGGAATTCTCATGATTCCAAATTTAATCTCACTTTCAAGGATATTCCTTATATTTCCTATCATCTTCTGTATATTAATTAATGATGTTCCCTTAGCTTTTTTATTCTTTCTAATGGCGGGTTTAACTGACTTTTTGGATGGATATGTTGCGAGATATCTCAAACAGGAATCTGTTTTAGGTGCAAACTTAGATCTTCTGGCAGACAAAATTTTCGTTAGCAGTTTATTAATTTTCATTTCCTTTCATTTTGATAATCTTATCTTCTTAATCATGACAATATTGATCATTGCCAGAGAAATCTCTATTGGAATTATTCGACAGTACTCTTTAGAGATAAATAAAGAAAATAAAGCCAAAGTTAATTTTTTAGGGAAGTTTAAAACTTTTTTTCAAATTTTCACCATTGGGCTTGCAATGATCTTCTTGGATTCTAATCTTGATCAAATTGTTGAGGTCTTTGTTGTTATCACAGCTGTCTTGTCTTGGCTTTCTCTTTTTAATTATTCATATGCCAAAAGCTAGAAATATTCCTTTCATAGATCTTAGTCTCAAAAAAACTGACTTAGACAAAACAATTAGTAATATTTCTAAACTTATCAAAGATAAAAATTTTATTGGCGGCAAAGAAGTTGAAAATTTTCAAGAAAATTTTTCGAAGTTCAATGAAAGTAAATATTGTGTTGGGGTAGCTAACGGAACAGATGCCTTAGAAATTGCTTTAGAGAGCTTAGATATTCCCAAAAACTCTGAAGTCATAGTTCCAAATTTTACCTTTTTATCTCCTGCAGAGGCTGTTGTGAGAGGAGGTTATAAATTGGTCTTAGCTGATATAAATTTAGATGATTTCACAGTTTCAATAGAATCTCTCAAGAAGCTTGTAACAAAAAAAACAAGTGCTTTGATAGTAGTACATTTGTTTGGAAACCCATGCGATATGACTGAAATCAGAAAAATTACTGATAAGTATGGTATTAAAATTATTGAAGACTGCTCCCAGGCTCATGGTGCAAAGTTCAATGGAAAAATCGTAGGTAATTTTGGAGATATTGGAACATTCAGCTTTTACCCTACAAAAAATTTAGGAGCATTTGGAGACTCCGGGGCAATAGTTACAAATAAAAAAAGTCTTTATGAAAAAGTTCAGAAAATAGCTAATCATGGAAGAGTAGCAACTTATGATCATGTGCTTCCAGGTAGAAATTCAAGACTAGATTCAATTCAAGCTTCGGTGTTAAATTTTAAAATTAAAAACTTGAATAAACAAAATGAATTAAGAATTGAACAGGCTTCTTATTTAATCAAGGCAATCAAATCGTCAAACATTAAAACTACTAAATTAACATTAGGTCAGTCGTCTGTATTTCATCAATTTCCAATTCTATCTAGAGACAGAAAATCTTTAATGGCTTTCTTAAGAAAAAAAGGCATCAATTGTGGAATTTATTATCCAAAGCCTTTAAGTAAAATGAAAGCCTTTAGCAATATTGTTTCGAGCAGAAAAGTTCATTCAAAAAACTCCGAAATAGCAAGTAATAGAATTTTAAGTCTTCCCATCGGTCCGCATTTAAATATAAAAGATTCAGAATACATAGCTAATGCTATACAATCATTTCCGAAATAAATGGCTGAGTGGCAGAGTGGTTATGCAGCGGACTGCAAATCCGTGTACGCCGGTTCGATTCCGACCTCAGCCTCCAATTAATTAGAGAGATTAGTAAGCAAGATGTATAAAATTGGAATAGTAGGAAAAGGTTTTGTTGGGTCAGCTGTAGCTCATGGATTTTCTGAAAGCGTAGGCTATAAAGCTGAGATTAGGATCCATGACAAAGATCCATCTAAATCTCAAAATTCCCTCGAGGAGGTCATTCAAGAATCTGATTTCATTTTTATTTCTGTCCCAACTCCATCAAAAAGCGATGGTTCTATCAGTTTAAAAACTCTAAAAGGCTGCTTAAGTGATATTTCTTCTATTGCTGAGAAAGCAAATTCATCTCCAATTATCCTTCTCAGGTCAACAATAATTCCTGGAACATCATCAGAAATGCAGAAAAGATTTCCTCATCTAAAAATTGTTTTCAATCCAGAATTTCTGACAGAAAGATCTGCATATTTTGATTTCCTCAGTCAAACTAGATTTGTTCTCGGAGGAGAAACAGACAATGTTGAGAAAGTTGAAACCCTTTATAAACATCGTTTTGGAAGAGAAATAGCAGTAATTAAAACAGATTTTGAATCTGCAGAGTTAATAAAATATGTCTGTAATAATTATTTTGCTACTAAGGTTTCTTTTTTGAACGAGATGAAACTAATTTCAGATAGAATAGATGCAAATTGGGACCATGTGGTGGAAGGCTTCCTCCGCGATGGCCGAGTAGGTCATTCTCATACACAAGTTCCAGGACCAGATGGAAAAATGGGTTTTGGAGGTAGTTGTTTTCCGAAGGACATACAAGCAATGATTAAATTTAGTGAGTCGATAGGCATTGAGCCTCACGTTTTAAGAGGTTCTTGGAAAACAAACTTAGAAGTAAGGCCTGAAAAAGATTGGGAAAATTTAAAAGGGAGAGCCATAGAAGATGATTAATTATCTGCCCGGGTGGTGGAATTGGTAGACACAAGGGACTTAAAATCCCTCGAAGGCGACTTCGTGCCGGTTCAAGTCCGGCCCCGGGTACCAAAGTACTAAACTATGAATGACAATATTGATTCAAATGAAACAATCATAAACTTGATCGATGAAATTAAGTTTCTGAATGAGTTTAGAAAACTTCTTATTATCTCTTCAATTTTTATTGGGGTAATTTCCTTTATTTACGGCCTAACTTTGCCCAAAGAGTATGTTTCTAAAGTTACTTTTATTCCAACTGATACAAATTCTGCAAGCGCTTCATCAGGCGCGCTATCGGGAATCGCTGGTTTGGTTGGGGTGACTGTAAGCGAAGGACCAACAAAAAAGTCGATAGCTCTAGCGGTATTAAAATCTAATATTTTTCTTGAAGAATTTGCAGATAAGAATGACATCACTAGGTATCTTTTTCCGGAAGCCTGGGATAAAAAAAATAGAAAATGGAAAACTGAAAAACCGGCTGGAGATTCAATCGGCTCTAAATTGAGAGATTTATTCAGTGTTTCTGGGTCCCAGTATGATATTTATGAATTGGAATTTGAGTGGACGGATTCTTTACAAACCTCAAGTTGGTCAAACCTAATAATTTCTGAATTAAATAATCATCTAAGGACTCAAGACATAGAAGAAGGACAAAAAACAATTTCTTATTTAAAAAATCAACTTAAGATTAACGATGTCAAAACAATAGATAATGTTTTCTTTCAAGTCATGGAAGAACAAATAAAAAGTAATATGCTTTCAAATGTGAAGGACGACTATATCTTTAAAATTCTTGATAAAGCCACTCCTGCAGGGAATCCGTCTAAACCTAAACTTCTTCAAATGTTTTTTGTTGGAAGCATAATCGGATTATTTCTAGGAATTTTTTATATTTTTATAAGGCATAGATTTTTTAAAAGCTAGGAACCATTAATTTTTTCTTATGTATGCCGATTTAAAGTATCTTTTTAAAAAGAAAGAAAAATTTCAAATTTCTCTGTTGTTGATTGGTTCCATAATCATGGCCTTTTTTGAGGTGGTCGGAGTTGCCTCTATTTTGCCATTCATGAGTATGGTTCTTGATCCCGATCAAATTTCATCTAACCAAATATTAAGCTTTCTTTTTAATTTTTTTAATTTTGATAATGTTGACACTTTCCTATTTTACTCTGGAGTAGCTGTCTTAGTCCTTTTGGCTTTTTCAAATTTTTTTAGTGCTTTCATGTACTGGGCCATTACCTATTTTTCTAAGATGCAAGGACACATTATCTCTATGAGATTACTCAAACATTACCTTTCAAATAATTATTTATTTTTTATTGAAAGAAATTCATCTGATTTAGGAAAGAATATTCTTTCTGAAATTGATAGGGTAGTCAAAGGTGTTGTCTTGCAGGCTTTACAAGCTATTTCTAAAGCAATTTTAACAATAGTAGTTTTTACATTTTTGATATACATAAATCCCGTTATTGCCATCATGACCATTTCGAGCATAGGAGGAGCTTATTTATTTTTTTACATCATTACTAGATCCTACTTATCAAGAATTGGAGAAAAACAATCCATAGCTCTTTTCAATAGATTCAGGACAGTCGATGAAGCAATGATGGGCATAAAAGATATAAAGCTTAAATCTTTAGAAAGAAATTTTATTGGCAGATTTAGACAGCCTTCAATTGATAATGCAAGATTTTCAGCTCAAGGGCTTGTAATAGCAATTTTGCCAAGGTATCTCCTTGAAACAGTTGCCTTTGGGGGGATTATATCCATCACTTTGATTTTACTCTCCAACGATGTTCTCATTTCAGAAATTATTCCTATTTTATCGCTTTATGCTGTAGCTGGATACAGGCTACTGCCCGCTGTGCAAAATATTTACTCTGCTCAATCAATGATCAAATATAACCTCCCAGCTTTGATGATAATCATCAATGATTTAAAAGAAATTGAAGACGCAGGAAAGAATAAGCAATCAAATAAAGAAGATCAAAAGATCATATTTGATAAAAAAATTACTTTAGATAATATCCTTTTCAAATACCCTAAATCTAAAAAAAATGTCATTGATGGCGTTTCATTATCAATAAAGAAAAATACATCCGTTGGGTTTGCAGGATCCACAGGCTCAGGAAAAACAACTTTGATTGATATTATCTTAGGTTTGCTAAATCCTATAAATGGCAAAATTATGATCGATGATATTGCCATTGACAATAATAATCTATTGTCTTGGCAAAATAAGATTTCTTTCGTGCCTCAAATGATTTTTTTGATAGATGAATCTATAAGATCAAACATAGCTTTTGGAATTGAACCCAACGACATTGATCAGGATAAAGTGGTAAAAGCAGCTAAACTAGCCAATTTGGATAGTTTTGTGAGTGACTTACCTGAAAAATATAATACTTTGGTCGGAGAGAATGGTGTGAAACTTAGTGGAGGTCAGAGACAAAGAATTGGAATTGCTAGGGCTTTATATAATGAACCAGAAGTATTAGTTTTAGATGAGGCTACAAGCGCTCTTGATGGAATTACTGAAAACTACGTAATGGAAGCCATAGAATCCCTGTCAAATAAATTAACTTTAATTACAGTGGCGCATAGAATATCAACTATCGAAAATTGTGACATGATCTATTTTTTGGAAGATGGAAAAATAAAGGATTATGGAAATTTTAGTCAATTGATCAGCAAAAATGCTCAATTTAAAGAGATGGCTTCATGAAGATAAATATTTTGGCAGTAATTCAAGCACGAGGTGGTTCGAAAGGAATTCCGAAGAAAAATATTTATCCTATAGGAGGATATCCGCTGATTTCTTACACTATTGCAGCCGCAAAAAAATCAAAATTTATCACAGATCTTGTAGTCTCAACTGATTCAGAAGAAATAGCAGAAGTAAGTAGATCTTATGGAGCAGATGTACCTTTTAAAAGACCAAAGAAATTGGCTGGAGATAAAGTTTTTTCTGTTGACTCCCTTCATCATGCGGTTCTTGAAACTGAAAAAATTTATAAAAAAAAATATGATTTTATTATTGAGTTACCTTGTGTTGCTCCATTAAGAGATAGTCATGATATTGATGGTGCGTTGAGTATGCTAATCGAAAAAGGTTCTGATTCAGTAATTAGTGTTGTTGGAACGGGTGAAAAACATCCAGTTAGATTAAAAAAAATAATTAAAGGGAGAATTCGTGATATGACTGTAGAGTTTCCAGAGCCAGGTCAGAATTCAAGAAGGCAAGATCTTTTTCCGCCCTCATATATAAGAAATGGTGCAATTTATGCTATGAAAAGAGAAGTGCTTATTGAAGAATTCTCTAGACATGGGTCTGATAGCCTTGCCTTTGTAATGGATGAGAATAAGTCCGTGAATATAGATACTGTTGAAGATTTAACAATAGCAGATTTTAAAATTAACAATGGGGAGTGCAACAATAATCCTTGGGAAGTAAAGCAAAACAAAATTGAATTCTTTAGAAATAAAGATAAGAAAATTTTATTGGTAACAACTCCTTTACATTTTATTCCTAAAATTAAAGAAAAATTAAAAGAAAAATACTCATGCATTTTTGCAGCAGAAGCCAAAGAAAAAGATATTATTGATTTACTTAAATCTGAAAAAGTAGAAGCTTGGATATGCAGCCCAAGTCCGAAGTACAAAATTGATAAAAAAATTCTTAATAATTCAAAAAATATAAAACTTATTATTACCCCATCAACAGGTTCCAATCATATAGATAAAGAATATTGCAAAAAAAGGAGGATTACTGTTTCTAGTTTGAAAGATACAAGCTTTGTAAAGGAAATCTATGCCTCATCTGAGTACGCTTTTTCTTTAATTTTATCTGTCGTAAGAAATCTACCTCAAGCATCAAGAAGTTCTTTAGCTTATAAATGGAGAGAAGTTGAAGATAACTTCAGAGGAGTTGAACTGAGAGGTAAAAATCTTGGAATAGTTGGGTTTGGAAGAATAGGATCTAATGTTGCTAAGTATGCTATCGCAATGGGCATGAATGTCGTTGCATATGACCCTCAAAAAGTTATCAAAGGTAAGGTAAAACAATACAAGTCAATAAAGCAACTTTTAAATCTCTCAGATATTGTTCTTATCGCCGTTCATTTAGATAGTAAAACTAAAGATATGGTTGATAAAAAATGGTTTGATTCAATGAAAGACGGTGTTTACTTTATCAACATCTCCAGAGGAGAAATTGTTGTAGAAAAAGATTTGATCAAGGCCCTTAGTTCTGGAAAAATCAAATCAGCAGGGCTTGATGTTATAAGAAATGAAATTTCAAATGATATAAAAAGAAGTAAAGTAATAGATTACGCTAGAAACAATGAAAAATTAATCATTACTCCTCATATTGCAGGTCTGACTATTGATTCAGAACTGAAGGCAGCAGAATTTGCTATCAAAATGTTATTTAGAAATTTAAGGCCCTAATTGTGAAAGCCAAATCTATCTCAGTAATTGTTTGTACTTATAATCATGCTAAGTGGATCGAGAGATGCTTAAGAAGTCTTTTGAATCAAGACTTTATAAACGAAAATGATTTTGAAGTGATATTAGTTGATGATTGCAGTGAAGATTCAACATCTTCAATTTTAGAAAAATTTTCAAATGAGAAAAATTTAAAAATTATCTTCAATGAACAGAATATGGGTTTGCCATCATCTATTAATAAAGCAATGCAGGAGTCTGTTGGGAGATATATTGTTAGAGTTGATTCAGATGATTACGTTCAGAGAACATTTCTTTTTCACATGAAATTTTTTCTTGATTTTAATAGATTCTATCAAGCAGTCTGTGTTGATTATTACAAAGTAGATGAAAATGAAGAGATAATAGCCAGAAAAAATGGTTTAGAAGATGAGATAGCTTGCGGTGTTATGTTTAGAAGAGAATGTCTATTTGACATAGGTTTATATAATGAAAACTATTCTATGAGAGAAGGTCATGAACTACGAAAAAGATTTCTTAAAAAATTCTCTTTGGGCCACTTAGAACTTCCTCTTTATAAGTATAGAGATCATGCAAATAACAGAACGAAACAGTCGAAATTATTGAAGAAATTCGACCATAAATTATCAGAGGATTTTAAAGAATAACCTCTCCATTAAATTGTTATAATTTGGAATCTAAAAATTAAAATATGATATTCGTAGCTGAAATAGGATTGAATCATGAAGGAAATTTTGATCTAGCCCTTGAGATTATTCGGCAAGCTAAAAAATCTGGTGCCGATATAGCAAAATTTCAATTAGGCTGGCGAGATGGAAAAAATGAAATTAATCATATTGATCTTGACACTGCTCTGAAGTTAAAAGAATTCTGCGATTTCGTTGATATTGAGTTCATGGCATCCATTATCACACCAAGCGCATTTGAGCTCGCTCAAAAACTAAACTTTAATAGATACAAAATTGCATCAAGAACAGTAGTTGATCATCCTAAATTATGTGAAGAGATTATCTCTTCTGGTAAAGAGGTATTTTGTTCATTGGGGTTTTGGGAGGGAGTTGAATTCCCCTTTGGGGCTCCAAATTCAAAGCTGAGATATATTCATTGCGTGTCAAACTATCCAAATACTCCTGAGGATTTAAGAAAAATGCCACCTAACTTTTCTGAAAAATCTTATTTTGGTTACAGCGATCATTTTTTAGGCAATTCTGCATCTTATGTCGCAATATCAAGAGGAGCAAAATTTATAGAGAAACATCTGACTCTAAATAAGGCATCTCAATCTATAAGAGATCATACTTTAAGCATTACACCTGACGAATTTAGAGAGCTAGTTGATATTGGGAGAGAGATTTCAAAAACTCATCCATTTACAGAAAAAAATTAACTGTTTATGCAATTAGTAATCATTGCATTGGATTAGGCTGTATTATTTATCTTCAAGAAAATGAAGGATTCAGAGATAAAGAACTTTAGTTTATTGCCAGTTACCATCTTGAGTAGTTTTGGACATAATGGCCTAGACTGGATTCATAGTCTGCTTGATGGGCATGATGAAATAGTTTTGATGCCAGCATATAGTTTTTTTAGAACTCTAGATTTTTATGAAAAAGAAAAAGGTAAAAATTTAATTGAGAATCAAAAAAGAAGATCTATTTCAAAAGAATTTACAGAATATGTATTCAATAATCCCTCTTATCAGGTCGTAAGAAGAAAGTTTTTATTTAGCGAGAAAAATGCTAAAACATTTGAATTTTATCTAAATGAATACCTTCAAAGAACAGAAGAAGAGAGTAATTTAAAGGCTCTTTTTTTTGGCATTAATTTCTCTTACTGTAAAGTTTTCAATATAAATATTTCAAATATAAAGACAATAATTTCACAAGAACATGTTTCTTGGCACACTGAAAAGTATAAAAATATATTTAATGCAAATTTTATCTTTATGATGAGAGACCCAAGAGCAGGTTTGGCTGGGGGCTGGAAAAGACAAGTTGAAAATGCAGGCTATCTTTCAATAAATCCTTACGATTTTGATAAAGGTATTTTAGCTGGAACTTATTTAGAGCATTTTTGTAAAAAGCATAAGAAATATATTGATGAAAAAGCTCGCATAATGGTAAATGAAAAAATGCATCAAAACCTAAAAAAAGAAATGCAAGACTTATGTTCTTGGCTGAAATTAGATTTCTTAGATTCTTGTCTAGAAGAAACTTTTTTAGGCAAAGAATGGTTAGGTGAAAGCTCTTATCTAGGAATAGATGAACTCTCCGAAAGGCCTCCCATAGATTTTTATACGGAAGAAAATGTAGAGAAACGATGGAGAAAAAGATTAAATGAAAATGAAATAATAATGATTGAATATCTATTTAAGTATTCTTTTCACGTC
This sequence comes from uncultured SAR86 cluster bacterium, assembly GCA_902604535.1. Lineage (GTDB taxonomy): Bacteria > Pseudomonadota > Gammaproteobacteria > Magnimaribacterales > AG-339-G14 > CACNYO01. The sequence continues at coordinate 30,235 of CACKZK010000003.1, read as the reverse complement.
TTTGGTTATTCTAGAGATACGCTGAATGATTTTAAGAATACTTTCACAGCACTTTATAAATTTCTTTTTACAATGCTAATTAATCCTTTAGAAAAGGAAAAATATCTCCTTCCAATCAAAGTAATGAGAAACTTCATTAGAAGAATATTAATCCTATATTTGCCACTGCAAGCCTCAAGAATATTTACAATTTTATAATGAAAAAAATACTAGTAACTGGTGCTGCTGGATTTATAGGCTTTCATTTGTGTAAAGCATTAATGAAACAGGGAAATAATGTTTTTGGAATTGATAATATTAATGATTATTATGATACGAAACTAAAGAAAAAAAGATTAGAAATTCTAACTTCCTCAAAAAATAAATCTTCAAAAGAAAGTTTTGAATTTAAAAAGATAGATTTATGTAATCTAAATGAGCTCTCAGATTGTTTTGATGAAAAAAATTTTGAGTGTGTTATAAATCTTGCTGCACAGGCTGGAGTAAGGCACAGCATTAAAAATCCTCATGCATATGTCCAAAGTAACTTGGTAGGTTTTACTAATATTTTAGAGGCTTGCAGATACTCAGATATCCAACATTTGATTTATGCTAGCACTAGTAGTGTTTATGGAGCTAGCACCAACATGCCTTTCAAAGAAGTTAATGAAGCAAGCAATCCATTGCAATTTTATGCCGCTACAAAAAAGGCTAATGAATTAATGGCTCACAGCTATAGCAATCTATATAAATTACCGACAACTGGTTTAAGATTTTTTACAGTATATGGTCCCTGGGGGAGGCCTGACATGGCATTATTCCTATTCACTAAAAATATAATTGAAGGGAAACCAATTGATATTTTTAATCAAGGAAATCACCTTAGAGATTTTACTTACATTGACGATATTGTTGAAGGAATTTTAAGAGTTCTTGATTCTCCTCCTAAGGAAGATTTAAACTGGGACAGCGTTAATGGAAATTCCTCCTCAAGCTCAGCACCCTACAGAGTCCTTAATATTGGAAACAACAATCCTATTAAACTTGAAGATTTTATTAAAGAAATAGAAAAAAACTTAGGTAAAAAGGCTATAAAAAACTATCTTCCTCTTCAAATTGGAGATGTGCCTGAGACCTATGCCGATACCAATCTTTTAAAGGATCTGACTGGTTTTACTCCAAAAGTTAGCATAAAAGAAGGTGTAAAAAATTTCGTAAACTGGTACAAAAATTTCTATGAGATAGAATAGCGCCGAAAATGAAAAGCTTAAATAAAGACTGGCATTTTAATATGCTTGGCGTATACAACTATAATAAAGAGGGTTCTTTTTCGAACCTTATTTCTTTTATTAAGAATAACCACTCTAAATTAGAGGGTGACATAGTGGAGGCTGGAGTCTATAGAGGACACTCACTTATTGCAATTGCAAAATTACTCAAGGACCTCGGTTCCGATAAAAAAGTTTATGGTTTTGATACTTTTACTGGTTTTCCTCCTGTTTATCACGAGAAGGATAACCTTCCTGAGTTCCTGAAGATGCATCAAGAAGGATTAATATCAAAAGAACATTTCGAGTCTGTACAACTTAATAAAATGTTATTAGAAAGGTTTTCAAATAAAAATTTTGACCAAAATACAAAAAATATCTCTTCCTCGGGCGAATTTGAAAAAAATAACTTAAGGCTGTTAAAAAACAAAATTAAATACTTAGAATTAGATAATATTGAACTTATACAAGGAGAGTTTTCAGAAACGATGACGGCCTCTCAAGAAATAAAGTGTATTATGGCTGCTGTCATAGATTGTGATTTATATGAAAGCTATCTTGTAAGTTTAGATTTTGTATGGGAAAAACTCGTACCTGGTGGCTTTGTTCATCTTGATGAGTATTATTCTCTTAAATTTCCAGGTGCAAGAAGAGCAACTTTAGAATTTTTAAATGATAAATCTGATGCTTCTCTAAATAAGAAAAGTCTAGAAGAAGATTTTGAAAGATGGTTCATCATAAAAAAAGATAAATAAAAAAGATAATATATGCAAAACGTAATTTGGATAACTGGACTTTCTGCTGCAGGTAAAACTACTCTTGCAAATGGAGTAAAGAAATCACTTTTAAATAAGGGATATCCCACAATAATTTTGGATGGAGACAATTTAAGAGATTGTTTTAATGCTAAAGATTCAAATAGGCGTGATGATAGAAAAAATAGAGCATTTACTTACTCTAAACTGGCGAGAATGTTATCTGAACAGAACCTAATTGTTATTGTTGGTGCAATTGCTCTCTTCAAGGAAATACATAAGTGGAACAAAGAAAACATAGATGGATATTTTGAGGTTTTTCTTAATACCCCATTGGATGTCTTGAAAGAGAGAGATCCTAAAAAGTTATATGAAAAATTTGATAAAGGAGAGATAAAAGATGTTGCTGGACTTGATATTGAAGTGGATTTTCCTGAAAGCCCAGATTTAGAAATAGTATTTAAAAGAGGAGAAACTCCAGATCTCCTTGTAGATCTGATAGTAGAAAAATTCTTTTCATTTAGATCAAAAAGGAATGACTAGATGTTAATTGATAAGGAATTTTCAATAAAAATATTTGCGGAATATCGTCAAAAAGGCTTTTTTGTACTCAAAGATATATTTTCAAAAAAATTTATGGAATCGGTTTTCGATGAAATTATTTCTTCAAGTGAAACTATTAAATACCTCGATAGAAATAAAAAAATCAGACGAATAGAAGAGATTTATGATAAAGGAAAACATTTAAAAAAACTTAATGAAGATATTTTAGAAATCTTAAATTTAATCTTTCATGAAAACTTCATAATATTTAAGGATAAATATAATGCTAAACCTCCAGGAGGTGAGGGTTTCTATGCTCACTACGATGGAATTTTTTTATGGGAAGATTCTGAAGGGAATTTAAAAAAAGGTTGGCATGAGTATGCTAAAGAGTATATAAATGTTTTAGTCTCAATTGATCAGATGAACTCGGACAATGGACCTTTACAAGTTTCTAAAGTTCATAAAGACTCATTTGAAAATCTACTGAAAAAAACAAAAAATAATGGAACTCCTGATCTTACTCAAGATATTGAAGCCTCCCTTTGTTTTGAGGAAATTAACTTAGAGCCTGGAGATATAGTATTCTTCAATTCTACATGCCCTCATAAATCTTCTAAAAATAATAGCAATTTAGATAGAAGAACTATTTACTATACCTACAACAAACTATCAGAAGGGGATAATTATAAGAGATATTTTGACGATAAAAGAAAGAGTAAAACTAATCAAAGCAAAAGCCTTTCAGGCGAAATCTAAATGTTTTCTCTGCCAAAAACATAGTTATACTGATTTATAAATTTACTATGATCTTTGTATGCATTATCGTCACGTTTTTTGCTCTTAATCTTAAAACCACTTTCTTCCATTAATTCCAATGTTTGTTTGAACTCTTCTTCCCTCCCTTCATTTAATTCTATTGAAATACTTTTTATTTTTTGATTCTTAAGATATTTTTCGCTTCCTTGAAGAATCAATAACTCAATTCCATCAACATCAATTTTTATATAATCTGGAATCTCCAAGACATTTGTATCCAGCAATTGATTGATAGAGATACCTAGCAATTGATATTTAGACTTAGGCGAAAATTTATTTCCGAGGTGATCAAGCTCATCTCCAAATGAATTCTGTGCCCTGCCTTCTTCAAAATTTTTTTCGTTCATCATTAGGAAATTATGACCTTTGTCAATAAGGGGCATTGTAAAAATGTCAATTCTCTCTTCTAAGCCATTTATAGAGACATTTCTACTTAATACTCTTAAGTTGCTAGTTGATGGTTCAAATGACACGACATGACATTTTTCATGTTTTAAGGCGGCATAAATTGAATACTGACCAATATTAGAACCAATATCCCAAAAAATGATATTTTTATCTTCTAAAAAATCATCTATCCAAGCCAAGGTCTCTGGTTCTTTAGTATAGAAAGTATCTACTCTATTATTTGTAACGGAGTTAGGCACAAAAAAATTAACATCTTTGTCGAGCACTTTAATCTTTGTATATGAATCTTCATGAAAAAAGTCCTTTAACCAAAATAAATATCTTTTTTTCGTCAAAAAGAAAAAAAAGCTATCCGATAAGAGTAAAAATTTGTATAGAAATAAAGCTATTTTTTTTGTCACTTTTTTTTTAATTTACTAAAGTATATCTAGATATACTTGAAAATTCATCAGGTTGAATTTTTTTTTAAATAGAGAAGGCTTAAATATATTTTATTTCTCAACTTTAATTAATATTTAATATCCTAAGCATATATACTATCGAACTTTCAAGTAAGGAATATTAGGGATGAAAAAAAATAAAATAGTCTATGTTGGAATGAGCGCTGATCTTGTCCATCACGGACATATGAATATCCTCAAAAAAGCTGCTTCTTTAGGAGAAGTGGTTGTGGGATTACTTACGGATGAAGCTATAGCAAGCTATAAGAGAGTGCCGATGATGTCTTATGAACAAAGAAAAGAAATTATCGACAATATTAAGGGAGTAGTGAAGGTAATACCTCAAGATACTTTAGATTATGAAAAAAATCTTTTATCTATAAAACCAAATTATGTGGTCCATGGCGATGACTGGAAAGAAGGAGTTCAAAAGTCCACTAGAGAAAAAGTTATCAACACCTTGAAGTTATGGAACGGTGAATTAATTGAATTGCCATATACAGGAGGTATATCTTCTACTCAACTTAATAAAGCCAAAAGAGAAATTGGTACTACTCCAGATATAAGGCTGAAGGCCCTAAAAAGGCTTTTAAATGCAAAGAAGTATTTAACTTTTCTAGATATTCACAATGGTTTATCTGCTTTAATCATTGAAAATCTAAATGTTAATGTAGATGGTCAAACAAGAGAATTTGATGGAATGTGGGCAAGTAGCCTTACTGATTCAACTGCAAAGGGAAAGCCTGATATCGAAGCAGTTGATGTAAGCTCCAGAATATCTACGTTAGATAATATCTTAGAAGTCTCTACAAAACCTATTATCTATGATGGAGATACGGGCGGAATCAAAGAGCACTTTCAATTTACGGTAAGAAATTTAGAGAGACTAGGAATATCAGCAGTAATCATTGAAGATAAGATCGGGTTGAAAAAAAATTCTCTATTTGGAAATGAAGTTGAACAGACTCAAGATAGTATTGAAAACTTTAATGAAAAAATCAAAGCTGGAAAAGTAGCACAGGTAACGGATGATTTTATGATTATTGCTAGAATAGAGAGTCTTATTCTAGAGAAGGGCATGAAGGATGCACTAAAGAGAGCTAGAAGCTATATAAAAGCTGGTGCAGATGGGATTATGATACACAGTAGAAAAAAGGATCCAAGTGAAATATTAGAGTTTTGTGATGAATATAATAAATTCGAAGAACGAAAACCACTTGTTGTAGTACCTTCAAGCTTTGATTCAATATATGAGCATGAACTCTCAGAAAGAGGTGTAAATATAATTATTTACGCAAATCAACTTTTAAGAAGTGCTTACCCCGCTATGATTAAAACAGCTGAATCCATTCTGCAAAATCAAAGGGCTCTAGAATCAAGTTCAGGGATGATGTCCATTAAAGATATTCTTGAGCTTATTCCCGGTGGAAAATGATTAGTCCCAAAAAATTTTATGATTATCTAATTAAAAAAAATATCGACTTTTTCTCTGGCGTGCCAGACTCTCTTCTTAAGGATATTTGTGCCTATATTGATGATCATTCAAGAGTTAATCAGCATGTCATATCTGCAAATGAAGGAAATTCAGTGGCAATAGCTGCTGGTTACCACTTGGCAACTGGTAAAATCCCTATTGTTTATATGCAGAATTCTGGATTAGGAAATGCCTATAATCCATTAATTTCTCTTGCGAGTAGAGAAGTTTATTCTATTCCTATGTTGCTTATGATTGGCTGGAGAGGAGAGCCCGGAGTCAAAGATGAGCCTCAGCATCAAAAGCAAGGTCAAGTAACTGAGAGTCAGCTTGAATCGTTGGATATAGATTATTTAATTCTTGATTCAAATTCAAACTTAGAAGAAACCATAAATTTGTCTATTGAAAAAGCTACTAAACATAATTCACCTGTCGCAATACTTGTCAAAAAAAATACTTTTTCAAAATATAATTTAAAAAAAAATCATAAGTCTTCAGCTCTCTTAACAAGGGAAGAAGTGATCAAGAAATTACTTAAATTATCTTCAGAAGATGATATTTTCATATCAACAACTGGAAAAACATCTAGAGAACTATATGAAATAAGAGATGGTTTAGGAATGGGTCAAAAAGATTTCTTAACCGTTGGATCAATGGGACACTCTTCATCAATTGCTCTTGGGATTTCAATTGTTGAAAGGAATAGAAAAATCATATGTCTTGACGGTGATGGTGCGATGCTAATGCACCTAGGTGCCTTACCCATAATTGCTTCAATAAAACCTGAAAATTTTATTCATGTCCTTCTAAATAATCGTGCACATGAATCTGTCGGTGGACAACCAACAGTCTCGGACAATATAGATTTTTCCTTATTAACAAAATCTATTGGGTATGAAAATTTTTTTGAATTTTCTCATTTGAGTGAATTAGAAAATTTATGGAATGATGTTTATGCCGCCAAAGGTCCCTCTTTTCTTCTAATAAATGTAAAAAAATATTCAAGAGAGAATCTTGGAAGACCGGCGACTACTCCCATAGAAAATAAAAAAGGTTTTATGAACTTCTTAAATACTACTAGTGAAGAATCAAATTAAATTAGAAACCTTTGAAGATTTTTTTAATTCCAAAGTAATTCAGGGCAGCTCAAAAGTAAAAGAATTCTGTTCTGAGATTCCTAAAGGAAACATCTTAGTTATAACTACAAAGAGTTCACTTGAGAGAGATAAAGTAAAAACGCTGATTGATAAATTAGATGGCAAAAAATGTGAATTTTATACTGACGTAGAGCCAAATCCTGACTTGGAAAAATTAGATATAGCAATCAATAGCTTAAATAAAGGTAAATTTAATTCCATTATTGCCATTGGAGGCGGAAGTGTCATGGATAGCGCAAAAGCAATTATGTCCTTCCTAAATCTCCAAGTTAAAAATCCACTTTCAGTTCACTTTAGAGAAGGAAAAATCTTAAAATTAAAAAAAGAATTTTATTTCGCTGCTGTTCCTACAACTTCGGGAACAGGATCTGAAGCAACACCGTTTTCTACTATCTGGGACTTTAAATATGCAAAAAAATACTCTCTAGAAAGTAAGTTACTTTATCCAGACTTAGTTTTCCTCAATCCTGAAGTTACTTCTACACTTCCTTTTAACCAAACTCTTTTTCCTGGTTTAGATGCAACTTCACATGCTTTGGAAGCTATCTGGAACAGAAACACTAATAATAAAACAATAGAGATTGCAGAGAATTCACTGAGATTGATTGTAAATTCTTTACCTCATTTAATGAATGACCTTCAAAATTCCCACTGTAGATCAATGATGCAGGAAGCAAGTTTTTTGGCAGGAATTGCTATAAGCAGAACGAAAACAGCAATTGCTCACTCAATCTCTTACCCGCTTACTAGTAAATTTAACGTTCCGCACGGAATTGCTTGCAGCTTTACACTTGCATCAATCATAGATTTCTTAGAAGAGAGAGATTTTAGATTTCTAGATAAAGCTCTAATAGAAGAAGTCAAAGAAATGCTGGAAAATCTTAATATAAATAAGCACTTAAACTCTTACATAAATAACAAACAGATACTTTCCCTTGTTGATTCAATGTATTCACCCGAAAGAGCAAAGAACTTTTATGAAGAAATTTCGTATATAGATATAAAAGATATAGTAAATAGTTCCCTGATTTAAGATTATAATGAAAAGTTCCTCTCAAAAATCAAAACTCGCTATTCCAGTATTTTTTTATTCTTTTGCATCTTTCATAAGTAAGATTTCAGGTTATTTAAGAGATCTTTTTTTAGCATCTTTTGTTGGAACCTCAGTTTTATCTGACATATTTTTAATAGCTTTTAGATTACCTTATTCATTTAAGAGAGCTGTTTCAGAGGAATCTCTGAATCCTGCTTTTATCCCAATTTATGGAAAATCCTCCGCCTCTAGCAACTTAAATAAAAAGTATGAATTTACAAGAAAAGTTTTTTTAGTTTTTCTCTTTTTTGCAGTCTTATTAACTGTAATCACAGAAATTTTTATGGAAGAAATATTACAAATTTTTTCTTACGGTTTTTCAGATCCTCTTCTACAAGAATTATTAATTACAAGTTCAAGAATAATCTTTCCTTATGTAATTTTTATAGTTTTGACTTCAGTGTTAATGGCAAATTTAAATGCTAATAATAAGTTCGGGGTTACTGGCGCAATAGCTTCCGTCCTTAATTTAACAATTGTCGGAGCTATTGTTTTAACAAACTTTTATGAAGTAAATAAACTTCTATATCTTTCATATACAGTAATTATTGGAGGCTTCTTTCAGGCTTTAGTTTTATTTACTGTTGTGGACAGGAATTTTTGGACAGTATTAATATCTCTAAAAAGATATCGAACAAGCTTAAAAGAATTCTATAGTATGTATTGGCCTACTTTAGTCTACTCATCATTTTTTCAGATTAACTTGATTATAGGTATTTTTTTATGCTCACTAGAAGAAGGGGCAGTATCGTATATTTATTATTCAGAAAGACTTTTTTACTTTCCATTGACTTTAATTGGCATCGCGATAGGCGTGGTTCTTGTTCCAAATTTATCAAATTTAATTCGAGAGAATGAAAATGATTTGGCGATAGAATATATGAATAGAGCTAATAAATATGCATTGATTACAATATTACCTTTAACTGCGTTCCTTCTTGGTTTGAGTACCGAGATTGTTTCCTTCTTATTTGAACGAGGTGAATTTACAGCGGAATCAACCAAGAATACTTCTATGGTTTTAACAGCTTTTTTGCTTGGTCTCCCAGCTGCTACTCTTGTAAAAATACTTACACCATATTTTTTTGCAATAGAAACTCCACGTATTTATTTAAAAGTCACTACTTATTCAAACCTCATCAATCTAATTCTGATGCTTATCCTTTATGAATTCATTGGTTTTCTTGGAATTCCAATAGCTTTGTCAGTTTCTTTTTATGCTTTATTTTATTTGCTCCTATCAGAGCATAAGAAAAAGAATTTTTTTTCTTATGATAATTTGAATCTCTTGTTGGCGATTAAATACCTTGGACTATCAGTAGTTATTTTTTTTGGATGTAAAGAAATCTCTTCAATTACTTCAATTGAAGATAATGACTTTATAATAATTTTATTTTCCTCAATTTTTAGCCTTATCCTTTTTATTGCATCCTTATTAATAATAGAAAGAGATATTTTTAAGCAATTTATCAGTGTAATTCTCAAAAAATATATTAAATAAAGAGGACTCAAAATTGATCGAGATAATTTTTTAATGAAAAAATTTTACTTTACAAAAATGCCATATAGACAATGTGCATTCATATTTTTTTCTAAATATTTTGATTTGAAAGGCGTATAAAAAATTTTCTGAAGTTTAAAGCCATATTTTTTTGTAATGCATAAAAGTTTTTTCTCATCGTAAAAAATTTTATGATCAGCCTGACTTTCATAACCCTTAATTGAAGGGACACCTATCATAAACAAGCCATTTTTCTTGAGGACTCTTTTAATTTCTAGAATAGTATCTTCAGGGTCTTGTATATGTTCTAGCACATTGTCCATTATTACTGAATCAAACTCCTCATCTTCAAAAGGAAAATTATTTTTGAATAAATAAGCTTCTTGACCTACGGAATTACAATAATCTATATTAAATGGATTCACATCAATACCAATAGCATTTTTTCTAGATTTTAAATAAGAACCAAGCCCACAACCAATATCAAGAACCTTGCCTTTTAGATGAAAATTTAACAAAGGATATAAAAAGTATTTCCTATATAATCTTCCCTTCCACGAAGTAATATTAAGATGATGAAAATACTCTTCTTGGCTGTTAAGATCTTCCTGATTGACAGGAGTTTTCATAGGTTTATTTTTTTTTCTATTCAAAGTATTGTCTCTTTTTCAGATCACTATCTTTAGGTCATCTTTATACTATATTTTCATAGGCTAAAGAAAAAATATTACAATTCATGACTATGAAGGTTTGGGAAAGGTTCAAGGGAAACGATGAAGAATGGGATCATTTTGTTATTAAAAACAAGGGAAATTATAGGCAGCTATACAATTGGGGGCTTCTACAAGAAAACAAAGGATGGACAGTAAAACGATTCATATGTGTTGAAAATAATAAAACCTTATCTTCACTGCAAATATTGCAAAAAAAATTTTTTGGCTTTAGTTTTTATTATTTACCAGGAGGAGCATCAGGAACTCAAGGAGGCTTTGAGGAAATCAGGGGTATACGAGAACAACTTTCTGAAAACTTTCCTTTTTATCTAAGGCTTGATAGCAATTATGAAAATTCAGATGAAGTCCAAAGAAACTTTATTTCTGATAATTGGCATAGACCTATTTACAATCTAAATTCAGCAAAAACCCTTTATATAAAACTTAACTCTAAAGAAAAAAATTTTGTTGGATTAAACTCTAAAAATTGGAAAAAAAATATTAAGAAATTCAAAAAAAATGAAGTAAAGATTCATGTAGATAGAAAAATTACTATAAATCAAATAAAGAAGGCCTCTGCTGATATGCAGAAATACAAAAATGTCTATCTTAGAGACGATCCAATAAATATTTCTAATATAATTGAATTTTTTGATGAAGATATTCTTATAGTCTACTGCTTAGATAGACAAAAAAGAATCTTGGGGTTCAGAAGTGCTTTAATTAGGGGCAATCGGGCATGGGAATTCTATGCTGCAACAACAGAAGAAGGCAGAAAACTGAGTGTTGGATTTGGGTTACTTGATGAACTTACCAAAGAATGTGCTAGAAAGGGCGTTGAGTTGTTCATATTGCCATTATCCAAAACGAACTTTGGAGACACAAACTTCAAAAAAGGTAGCGGGGGAGAGTTACATAACCTTGTCGGGGAATGGGAGTATTCAAATACGATTTTTGCGAGACCTTTAATTAACTTTATTTTGTATTTGCTATACAGTTCAACGATAGTTGCATCACTAAAAAAGTTTTTTCATTTGAAATTAACTTAAGCATGGTGTGGATTTTTTAAAATGAAAAAATTTCTTAACATTTTTATTAAAATTTATTTTAATTCCTTATTTTTTAAACAGACTAATTTTTAAGAATTTTTAAACTAATGAAAGCAATTATCTTTTCCGATATGGATTCATTTAATTTGAACAAATATGACAAGATCTACGAATTTCATAAGTGGAATTTTAATGAGGGAAGCCCTAAAGGAAGATCTTCTGATTTTTTAAATTTATCAAAAGAAGATTTTTTTTCAGGGAAAGCAAGAAAAAAATTAGAAACAATCTATGAAGAACTGCTTTACAAAATTTCTCTTAAATTGAATAAGTTCCATCATAAATCTTTTCCTCCAGAAACATGGGAAATCCTTGTAGGCCCTTGGTTAAGGATATCTATATTTAGTTTTTTTGACCGGTGGGAGACTGTTAAGAAAATATATATCTTGAAAGATGATATTGAAATAGTGACGTATAAAAAAAGTTTTGAAAAATCTATTCCGAAGGATTTCAATGACTTTCATGAACTATTTTATGATGATGAATGTAACTCTCTAATTTACTCCTTCATAGCTGAATTTTTTTCAATTAATGTGTCAGTGCTACCTTCGTACAAAAGCAAACCAAGAGAAAGTAGCTCGTCTTCAGCAAGTTTACCGATTAGATCTTCCTCAAAAAAAATTAATTTAAGGAATGCTTCAATTAAAATTTTAAATATTTTCCACTTTTTTCTTAATTTGAATTCTCTTTTTTCAAAAAAATGCAAAAGAGTTCTTATTTCCGGAATACCAGATTATTTAAAATTTTCTTTGTTTCTTTTCATTAATCGAAAAGAGTTTCCATATATTTTAGACTTAAAACAATCCAATAAAAGATCAATAAAAAAAATTAGCTACGGTTTCAGATTAAGAAATGTCATCAAAATAAAAAGTCTTGGAAAATATGATAGTGAAACGGTGGATGAAACTTTTTTAATGAGTCAAATATTAGAAGCTTTCTTATGTGCTTCTATTCCAAGGACCTATTTGGAGGATTTTACTTTTGTGCGAGATTATTTAGTTTCAAAAACACCAAAAAGAAAATTCGATATTGTCTATTCTTCTACCGACCAATGGAATAATGATCTTTTTAAAAGTTGGTTGTTAATACAAAAAGTTAAAAATGAGCACTTGAAAATAGTCATCTGGCAGCACGGAGGAACTTATGGGACGACCAAATATTTAACTCATCAAGAATCTTTAGAGACGAAAATTTACGATTATTTCTTGACTTGGGGATGGAATAGTAAAAGCAGTAAGATCTTGCCTTTCTTTGCCTTTTTTCATTTGAAAAAATTCATAAAGCATCAAGAAAAAAGTGAAGAAAATAATAGAATACTTGTTGTTACTACTAGAGTAAAAAGATATTCAAAAGGAGATCCTTGGGATTCAGATAAATGGAATATTGATTACGTTAATTCCTTAAAAAAAATTTCAAGATTTAGTATAAATAATCATGAGATTGTATTTAGAGTTCATCCATCTCAAAATCGTCATGGATTAGATTTGAAAAATACTTTAACTGAGGAAAAAAATATAAATTTTGATAATTTTAAGAATATTTCTAATTCAATAGAAAACTCCAAATTAATATTAGTCACTCAAAATTCAACAACTTTTTTACAATCATTTCTAGCTAATGTACCAACCATATGTTTTTGGAATACTGAAATTAATCCCTTCAGAGAAGAATCTAAAAAGGATTTTGAAAAATTAAAAGATTTAAATATTTTTCATTCCAACATAGATGATTTGGAAATTTTTTTGAAAGAAAATATTAATTCCATAGATAATTGGTGGAATAGTAAGGAAGTTCAAGATGCAAAAGATTTATTTTGTAAAAAATACTCTACGCTCTCAAAAGAGGCTGGAAAGGCATCCCTTTCGATAATTTCTAGTTAAAACAGTATTCAAAAGATCAAAGGAGTGTAAAATCATTTAGAATTTATACCTCTTGTCAAGACTACGCATTAAATAAAAGAAAACGAAATTTTAAAATGAAGGAATTGGCCAAAAACATTTTATATAAAATCCTAACAATATCTCTTTATCTTGCTAGAGAAAAGCAAGGTTATGCAGATTTATATAAAAAACTGAAAGAAATTATTCCGGATATTTCTGATCAATATTCTTTTATAGATATTTCGGGAGGATATTTAACCGCTAAAGTTTATTCTCAACATGCCTTCCAAACTCAACTGGTTCTTGATGAGATAAAGAATAATGAAAATAGCATCTTGGTAGATATGGGCGACTCAAGTGGAAATCACATTATTTACTTAAAAAATCTCACAAATGGACTTTCTACTTATTCAGTAAATTCTGATAAAAATGCCATAGATAAACTTGAAAAAAAAGGTCTACCAAGCATACATTCGAAAGTAGAAAATTTAAAAAGCGAAGGCCATCTAAATGAAACAATTGATTTAATGACATGTTATGAGGTCTTAGAGCATTTATCTGATCCTATAGGATTTTTAAAGTCACTAAGTGAGTCTGTTGATGTAAAAAAATTTGTTGTTACTGTCCCATACTTGTCAAGAAGCAGCGTAAGGTTGGATAAGGTAGAAAATCCGTCTTTAGATGTGCCATTTAATCCCGAGGTAACACACATATTTGAGCTTTCTCCTGAAGATTGGAATAAAATTTTTAAATTTTCAGGATGGAGAATAGAAAAATCAAAAATTTATTTTCAATATCCAAGAAACTTTTTTTCTTTCATTTTTAAGTTTCTTTGGAAAAAATTTGATTTTGAGGGGTTTTACGGAGTCGTCTTAATAAAAGACGATACTTTTTTGAAGATGTACAATAATTTTGATTAACAGTCCTCGGTACAACTTGTCTCCTTTCTATTTTTTCTTAGATCATTCAGATAAATCTCTAAACTCTTCTGTAGATTTATTTAGCTTCCCTTCTACTAATTTATTAACCAATCATGCTTCAAAAGATTTATTCATTCATGCTTTTTACTCAGATGGAAATCAATGGATTTCAGATAATCTAGGCATTATCAAGCGAAATTCCCAAAATACTATAAAAAAGAAAGATCTAAATTCAGACTTTATAGATGAGTCTGTTTTTATTTGCCTATCTGATGAAAATAAAATTTCTTTAGGAGATGTAGAAATAGATAAAATTTCTTCATTCGAAGCTTACCCTCCTTGGAGATCCAACATAAAAATAATAGGCAATTCAATGTCGACCTCATATCAAGGAGAAATTCCAAATTCTTTTTTAGACCTTAAACTTTCATTAGTAAGTTGTTCTCCTATGTTTCAGATGGATAAGGATGTAGAAAACTTTTTTTATCTAGTGAACATTCAAAGGAATCCTAAAAAAATTAAATTCAAAGTTAAAATCTTTAATTTGAAAGAAGAAATAATTGGCGAAGTAGATTGTTTTACCAACAGCATAAACCTATTTAATTTGAATAAAATCTTAGATAGGAAGGAGAAGATGATAATTTTTACATCTGATGAATATGGAGGTATTCCGTTGTACTTTTCAAAAGATAAAAATTCAGAATTTTTATCCCTTGAGCATACTCACCCTCCTATTGAACATATTTACATGGGTAATAGATTCTATTTTCAAAAAAAGAAAAAAGCTCATTGGTTTAAAATATGAATTACGAAAAAATACTAAAAATTTTAAAATCTTTGAGATTTATATTATTGCTTAGAAATTTCTTCAAAATCAGACCCGTAACATTTCTCCCGCCGAGATCAAATGATGGTTTTGTTAGTGATTTTTTTTTCTTTGATTGCGAAAACAAAAAAAATACTAAATTTGTTGTCACTAATTTTAGTTCACAGGTTTTTTTTGATAAAGACATCAAAGAAAATATTGAATTAGTTGTATTTGATTTAAAGGGAAATCAGATCCTCAATAGAAGATATGATATTGAGAAAAGAAAAACTCTAGAAATAGACTTTGAAGAACTTGGTCTTAAAAATAAACAAGGATCTTTTTTTATATTCCATTATCTGAGTAATTACGAAGAACTGATTAGTCAGAAAGCTTACGGAGCAGAAAGAGGTTATGTGGCTTATAAAGCAGAAAATGGAATATGGAATTTTATGCATGCGAATGGAATTGCATGCCATAAAACAGAAAAGGGTAAAATACATTCCCTTGTATCTACCTCTTTTCTTAAAAATAAATACATACCACAACTATCACTTGAAGATGTATCTGAATTTTCTTTAATTTTAAATAATCCCACATTTAAAAATGTTGATGTAGAAGTAAAAATTTTTAATAAAGAATGGAAACTTATTGAAAACAAAATAAAAAAATTAAAAAAATTTCAGACTCATATTTTTTCTTTCAATTCACAAGATGCTGTATTTGCTGAGGTAAGTTCAAACATCATATTTTGTAGACCTATTGTAAGAAAGAGTTACCAATCTGGATTTGACATGCTGCATGGATAGTTCAAATAAAAATTTAGATCTTAGGCTTGATGGGCAATTATCATTAGAGCATTCTAAGCTTCTAGACAATTTAATTGAAACTTGTATTGATGATTTTAATAACTTCAATGAGGAATTTATAGAAATAAATGATTTAATTGAAACAGACTTATTTCTTTCCATATCTTCTAGAGATACTTCAGCTAATAAAATTTTTGAATATTTATCTAGACTAACATTGTTTAAACATTTGTATAACGAAAATTCGTTACCAAATGAAATCATCACATCAAATTTAGAATTAAAAAAAATAATTCAAAACTTTTTAGAATCAAAATCAGTCCAAAATATTAAAATAACTTGTAAAAGAAAAAATTATTATTTTTTTAGAATATTCAAAAATATCTTTATTTCTCTCTACCTTTTCTTAAACGGCCTAATTTTCTCGAGAATAATAGGAATTAAAAAGATTCCTTCAGAGGAAATAGTGTATGTAGATACTTTTATGGTGAAAGATAGTTTAAATAAAAAAGGTATATTTATAGATAGATATTATTCCGGAATAGAGAAGCATGTTTCAACTTCCGAAATTAAGAAAATATTTTTTTTTCCTACGCTCGTAGATCTCAAGAGTCCATTAGATTTTTATACAATTTTTAAATATTCTAAAAGAATAAATTTTAATTTTTTATTTGAAGAATCTTTTATATCTTTTGCAGACTTCTTTCATGCCATGCATAGCTCTCTTAATTCATTTAGAAAGATTAAAAAAATACCAAAATATAAAGACTTAGATGTTTCAACTTTGATCAAAAAAGAATCTTACAAAGATATTTTTGCACCAAGCTATCAAAAATCTTTCTTCAAATTTATTTTAATAAAAAAATTAGCAAATAATAAAGTCAATATAAAAGGCGTAGTTAATTGGTTTGAAAATCAAACAATAGATAGAGCTTTAGTAATGGGTTTTAAGAAATATTATCCTGGGATAAAGATAAAAGGTTACCAAAGCTACTTTTTTCCTAAATTTGATTTACATAAAAATCCAACAAGGATAGAAATTAAAAGAAAAACTATCCCAGATGAAATTCATGTGATCTCTCAAGATGCATTAGAAGATCGATCTAAGCATTTCAAAGACTTAAATTTGAAACTAGCACCGGGACTTAGATTTGAATATATAAATAAGATAAGCCAGAAAAAATCTCATGAAAAAGTAATCTTTGTTCCTTTATCCATAGACATAAGGCAATGCAAACAGTTAATAGATTTTACAAAACAGGGAAAAGAAAATTTCTTAAAAGATTATTCTATCGTTTTTAAGCACCATCCTAAATTTACAAAAAATGAGTTTTTTAAATTTTTACCAGAAGCTAACGATAAAAGACTTTTTTTTTCATCTGAATCTTCAGATAAAATTTTGAGTAGGTCTTCAATGGTAATATCTTCTGCTTCTTCTTTATGTGTGGAAGCGGTAGCTGTAGGAATCCCTGTAGCAATACTGGCCAATTGTAATGGATTCACAAAAAGCCCTCTCCGAGAAGCAAAAGAAAATGATATTTGGTGTACTTTTTATTCAAAAGAGGACTTTTTAATTTTTCAAAAAAAAATTAAAATAGGAATTCCAAAGAAAAAATATTATTTTTTCAAAGAATTTTCCTCAATGGATGTCAAGAAATTTTTTTTTGAATTTAAATAATTTAAACACATATAATAGCCCAAAAAAATAACCTATTAATGAAGATAAATGCCCTAATTCCATTTGCTCCAAACTATAAATCTGAAAAAAATTCTGTCTCTCAAAGAGCAAAAATTTTATTGGGTGGATCTTCGCTTATTGAAAGATCAATTGAAGCGCTTAATAAGACAAAATCTATTGAAGATATTTATGTTTATTCGTCAGATGAAAGCATAAAAAAATCTCTATCAAAATCTCAAAAATATACTTTTCTAAAAAGGGATAAATCTTTAGATTCTCCTACTACATCTATTGAAGAAATAATTGAATCTTTTTTTAAATTAGTTGAAACGGATATTTTAGTTTTACTTCATCCAAGAAAACCTTTTCTAAAATCAAGCACAATTGAGGAGTGTATTCTTAAGGTTAAAAAAAAATCATATGATTCATCTTTTATCGCAAATAACTACAGGAGATTAGCTTGGTATAAAAATAAACCTGTAAATTTTGATATCAAATTCAATTCTACTCCTCATCTAGAAAAATTAGAGCCTATTAAAGTTGAAGCTTCAACTTTATATGTAATTTTGAAAGAAAAATTCTTAAAGACTAAAAATAGAATTGGCAAAAATCCTTTTATAAAAGAGATTGGAGATTTTGAAGGATTCGAGGTAGATAAAAAGGATGATAGGGAAATTGCAGAGTTAATTATAAATGCGGGTCTAGATAAGAATATTAATGAGCAACATTAGAAAAATCTTAATAGATATTCCTTTCAATGAGCATAATGCTTACATTGGAAAAAACCATTTTGAATTTCTGCCGAAGAGAATAATAAAAAAAACAAAAAATAAAGATATTTTAATAATTGCCGATTCTTTTTTTTTAGATCGAGAAATTTCTCTTTTAAAAAAAGATCTTAAAAAAGAAAATTTTAATGTATTCATATTTTCAACAGACGCCGGTAAAGTTAATAAAACATTCAGCGAAGTTTTAAAGGTTTATGGAATTTTAGAAACAAATAATTTTGCCAGAGATTCATCCATTATAGCTCTTGGAGGCGGCACAGTAGGCGATATGGCAGGATTCATTGCAAGCACTTGGTATAGAGGAATGAATTTAATACATATACCCACAACTTTAATGGCTATGGTCGACAGCAGTATTGGCGGCAAGGTAGCAGTAAATTATAGAAACACAATAAATGCAGTTGGAAATTATTATCATCCTATTTTTAATCATATTGACTTAAATTTCTTAAAAACTCTTTCAAATAGAGACTATATATCTGGTATTGCAGAAGTTTTAAAATGTTCACTTATAGCTGATAAATCTTTATTTAATTATCTTAGAAAAAATTCTAAAAATATTAACAAAGGCAATCCCGAAACTAACGAAAAAATTATTAAGAAATCAATACAAATTAAGTTGGATCATGTTAAGGAAGATATTTATGAAGGTGGTAAAAGACTTTTATTAAATTATGGCCATACTTTTGGGCATCCCATCGAAATTGCCACTCAAGATGAATATGGAGAAAAAGTCAGACATGGTGAAGCTGTTGCAATGGGTATAGTTGCATCCCTTTATGCTAGCAAAGAAATATTCAAACTTTCTCAAAAAAAAATTGAAGAAATACTTGAATGTATGAAATGTTTGAAGCTACCTTTAAACTTATCTGCAAATGCAATGGGCTATAAAAGAGAGGATTTAATTGAAAAGTGTATTGGTCTAACTTTTAAAGATAAAAAAAGAAAATCAAATAAGTTAAGATTTATTCTTCTGAATGATATCGGTAGAGCGTCAATAAGCTCAGATGTAGATAAAAATATTCTTAGAAGATCATATGAAATGGTTATAAAGGACTAAATTATGAATAAGTTTCTAGATTCAAAAAATTGCATTATTACTGGTGCTGGCAAAGGAATAGGAAAAGAGATTGCAAACCTATTTAATAAAAATGGTGCAAACTTATTACTCATAACTAGAAGTAGAGAAGACATAGATATATTAGAGAATGAGTTGAACCCGAATTCAAAACATTTTATTTACCATGGAGATGTCTCTGATCAAGATACAGTTCAAGATTTTGTTTCCAAGGCTATAAAAAAATATAAGAAAATCGATGTACTTGTTAATAATGCTGGCATGAGATTTAGAAAAAGCTTCCTGGATATAAGTTATGACGAATATTTGAAAGTTCTTGATACAAACCTTGGTAGTGTATTTCTAATGAGTAAAGAAGTAATTCCACATATGGCTGAAAATAATTATGGTTCGATAATAAATATGTCCTCCGTGGCTGGGACATTAGGACTTGAGGATCTATCTGCTTATGTTTCCTCTAAATCCGCAATTGTTGGTCTAACAAAATCATTAGCAATAGAATTTGCCAAAAAAAATTTAAGAATCAACACCATAGCACCAGCATTTACTGAAACTTCATATTTCGAAAATTTCAAAGGTCAAGAAGAACTCTATAAATTCACATTAGATAGAACTCCCATGAATAGATGGGCAAAAAGCATTGAGATTGCGCAAGCATGCCTTTTTTTGGCATCAGATATGTCAAGTTTTGTCACGGGCGAAACATT
This sequence comes from uncultured SAR86 cluster bacterium, assembly GCA_902604535.1. Classification (GTDB taxonomy): domain Bacteria; phylum Pseudomonadota; class Gammaproteobacteria; order Magnimaribacterales; family AG-339-G14; genus CACNYO01. The sequence continues at coordinate 10,314 of CACKZK010000003.1, read as the reverse complement.
AAATGTTGATGGAGGGTGGAGTGCATGGTAACAGCAAAATTATCGGCGTTATTCCTGCCAGATACAATTCGTCAAGACTACCAGGAAAGCCTTTAAGGAAAATTAAAGGGCATCCAATGATTTATTGGGTTGCAAAGCAAGTTAAAAAATCAGATTTAAAAAAATTTATTGTCGCTACAGATGATAAAAAAATATATCAAACATGCAACTTTTATAATATTCCTGTGAAAATGACTTCATCTGACTGCACTAATGGAACAGAAAGAGTAGCTGAGATTTCCAAAGATTTCGATGAAGATTTTTGGTTCGTAAATGTTCAAGGAGATGAGCCAAATATTAACCCAATGGCTATAAATAAATTAATAAGTGAAAAAAGAAATAACAAAGGACACCAGTTCATTCAAGCTGTGAACTTAATAGATGATTTATCTCTTGTTGAAGATATCAACACTGTAAAAGTACTTTTTTCTAAAAATGAATATGTTCAAACATACTCAAGAAAACCAATTAAGTCTCAATATGATAATAATTTTTACAGATGTTTGGGATTATATTTGTATAGTAAAAGATTCTTAAATGAATTTGTTTCTCTAAAACCTTCGCATGGCGAAAAAAACCACAATATTGAGCAGCTAAGAGCTTTAGATAATGATTTGAAAATTAAAATTTGTATTGTCGATGACGATGGTTTTAGTGTAGATACAATGGACGACTTAAAAAAGATGAGGAAACTATTTTTAAAGCAGAATAGCTAATAGAACAAACTGTAAAAATTATGTTTGACGAATATAAAGGAAAAAAAGTTTTAATAACTGGCCATACTGGTTTTAAGGGCAGTTGGCTTTCAACTTGGTTGATAAATTTAGGATCAGAGGTGTATGGCATATCAGATGAAATACCAACTGATCCCTCAAATTTTAAAGCCTTAAATCTTCAAAATAGTATCCAGGATTTCAGAGTAAATCTATTAGACTTAGAGGAATTAAAAAAAATAATTCACAAAATAAAGCCCGATTATGTTTTTCATTTAGGAGCTCAAGCACTAGTCAAGTTATCCTATTTAAATCCGCTTAAAACCATAAATATCAATGCCATAGGAACAGCTAATATTTTAGAGTCTTTGAGAGATATTGAACATGAAGTAAATTTAGTGACAATTACAAGTGATAAAGCATATGATAATTTAGAATTAAAAAGAGGTTACATAGAAACAGATATTTTAGGAGGAAAAGATCCGTATAGTGCTTCCAAGGGCATGGCTGAGTTAGTAATAAAGACTTACTTTCATTCTTATTTTAAAGAAATACAAAATAATATAAGAATTGGCATCACAAGAGCAGGTAATGTAATCGGAGGAGGAGATTGGGCAAAAGATAGAATTGTTCCTGATTGTGTCAGAGCCTGGTCTAAAAAAAGGAAACCTGAGATTAGAAATCCTGATGCTACTAGACCCTGGCAACATGTTTTGGAACCTTTAGGAGGTTATTTACTACTTGGAACTTTACTTTCCAAAGATAGTAAATTAAATGGAGAAGCCTATAACTTTGGTCCTGCTGAAGATAATAATTTTTCGGTAAGAGATTTAATCGAAGAAATGAAAAAAAATTGGGCATCTGTAGATTGGATTGATTCTTCAAAAGGGAAAGAAAAAATCTATGAAGCTAAACTTCTAAAACTTAACTGCCAGAAGGCGAAAGATCATTTAAAGTGGGAACCTATATTAAATTTCGAAGAGACAATTGAAATGACGATAAATTGGTATAGGGAATACTATTCTGAAAAAGATATTAATAAATTTACCTTGTCTCAAATTGAGGAATATTCAAAAAAAGGAAAAAAAAGAGGAGCATTTTGGGCTTAAAACAAATTCAACAAATTGAAGGAGTCCAAGTATCAAATCAACAGATCATAAATGTTGAGGGTGGAGACATTCTTCATGCAATAAAAAATGATGAGGAGTCATTCAAATGTTTTGGAGAAGCATACTTTTCAATAATTGAGCATAACTATATTAAAGCCTGGAAAAAACATAGAAATATGACCTGTAACTTGCTCGTTCCTCATGGAAAAGTAGAATTTGTAATTTTTGATGACAGAAACATTGATCCAAAAAATCATAGCTTTGCTAAAATATGTTTATCAAAGGAAAATTATAAGAGGTTAACAATACCGCCGAAAGTATGGTTCGGGTTCAAAGGACTAAATGAGGAAAATTCAATTATTTTAAATGTTTCAGATATGGTGCATGATCCTGATGAGGTACAGAGAGCATCAGTAGAAGAAATTATCTTTGATTGGGAGAATTAAATTGAAAGCATTAATTTTGGCAGGTGGTTTTGGAACCCGAATAAGCGAGGAAACTGATGTAAGGCCAAAACCAATGATACAAATTGGAGGCAAGCCAATTTTATGGCACATCATGAAAAATTATTCAAATTATGGAATCAATGATTTTGTAATTCTTTTGGGATATAAGGGTTATTTTATAAAAGAGTATTTTTCCAATTATTTTCTTCATCAAAGCAATGTGACAATAGATTTATCTAAGAATTCGATGCAAGTTCATGAAAATAAAAGTGAGTCATGGAGAGTCACATTATTAGATACGGGTCTCGATACTATGACCGGAGGGAGGATTAAAAGAGCTAGGGACTTTATAAAAGATGAATCATTTATGCTTACTTATGGCGACGGACTATCAGATATAGATTTTAAGCAATTAGTTGACTTCCATAAAAAAAATAAAAAATTGATAACAATGTCTGCCGTTCAACCAGATGGCAGATATGGTTCACTTTCAATTAATGATAAACACCTAGTAACTAGTTTTACAGAAAAACCAAAAGGTGATGGCTCGTGGATAAATGGAGGATTTTTCGTTTGTGAGCCTGATATTCTTAACTATATCGATTCTGATTCAACAGTATTTGAGCAAAGTCCATTAGAGAATTTAGCTAAAGATAATCAGCTTATAGCAAAGAAACATGCAGGTTTTTGGGGATGCATGGATTCATTAAGAGACAAGACATATTTAAATGAATTATGGGATTCAGGTAAAGCCCCATGGAAAACTTGGTAATGGCTTATGATTTTAATTACCGGATCGAGCGGTTATCTAGGCGGAAGAATAGTTGAAGAACTATCCTCAGAAGGAAGAGAATTAATACTTTTAAAATCAGATAAACCTAACAATAGCCCTGGTTTTTTGGAGGGTTTTAATTCGATAGAAATAGATTTGAATTCTGATATATCTAATATTGATAAGATTTTTCCAGATAGTGTAGATACAGTTATTCATCTTGCCTCACTTAATCAAGCCTCTTGTGATGCTGATAAAAAACTTGCCTATGAGACAAACGTTGAAGGGACAAAAAAGCTGCTAGAAGTCTCAAAAAATAAAAAAATTAAAAGATTTATTAACTTTTCAACTTGTCAGATCTATGGGAATAATAAACTAGGATTAATTAATGAAGACTCTGCTCCTAATCCAGAAAATACATATGCACACACTCATCTAGAAGCAGAAAATACAACTCTTGAATTTTTAAATTTCTTCGAAATAGTTAATTTAAGAATTTCTAACAGTATTGGCACTCCAATAAATCAACATTCAAATTGTTGGCATCTCTTTGCTAATGATTTGTGTAAAGCGGCAATAGAAACTAAGAGAATTGAAATCAGATCTTGCCCATCAATAACGAGAGATTTTATTCCAATTTCTCTTGTATTAGAGGCTATAAATTTTTTTACTTCTGTTGGCAAAATAGATCCAAGCTTTAATAAAGTTAATATATGTAGCAACCAAAAAACAGCTCTTCTAGAAATTGCTTTATTGATAAAAAAAAGATTTAAAAAATTATTCAGTAAGGAAATAGACCTCATTTCTAAAAATGAATTTCAAGAAATTGGAGAAAAATTTTCATACTCAAATAAAAAATTATTAGATCTAAATCTGAAACCGAAAATGGAAATTTCAGAAGAAATTGATAGGCTTTTGTTAAATTGTTCTAAATGGTTTAAAAATGGCTGAAGAGCTAATATCAGTTATTATTCCTACTTATAATAGAGAAGAACTATTAAAAAGAGCCATTCAATCTGTTCAAGATCAGAGTTATGAAAATTGGGAAATTATTGTTGTAGATAATTACTCAGAAGATGATACCCATTCATTCATTGAGTCTCTTTCAAATGAAAAGATTAAATATATAAAGTACAAAAATAATGGAATTATTGCCTCTTCCCGCAATATGGGCGCAGAGGTTTCGAAAGGAAACTTTCTAGCTTTCTTAGACTCCGATGATTGGTGGGAAAAAGATAAATTAAAAAAATCCTATGAAGCTATTACTTACACAAAAAGTGATATCACATATCATGATTGTTCCATAGAGGGTATTAAAAAAAATGGAAGGACTAGATCAAGAAAATTGAAAGATCCCATCTATAATGATTTATTGATAAACGGAAACACAATCGTTACATCAAGTGTTTTAATTAGAACAAGAATATTTAAAAATGCAGGTTCTTTTTCAACTGATGAAGACAAAGTAGGTTGGGAAGACTATGATCTCTGGATTAAAGTTTCAAAGAATAAAGGAAAGTTTTATTTAATAGATGAAAGGCTCGGAACTTATTGGGTTGGCGATGACAATTTTGATGATCCCAAAAGAATTTTGCTAAATATTGAAAACATGAAAAGATCTGTAATCTCAGAATTCACCGATTTATTTGGAGGCTATCCATGGTGGCCCTCTTATACGAGCGGAATAGCCTTTTTTAATTTAGGTCAGTATAAAAAGTCTATGAAGCATTTTTTTGAAGTCATACGTTTTCAAAGTCCCTTAAAATCAAAATTAAAATCGCTTTTTTACATAACAAAAATTTTGCTGAAAAAAGTTTTAAAATAATGAGAAATTGTTCAATTATTATTCCAACCTTCAATAGATCTAAAGCATTGAAGACTCTATTGCAAAACCTACTATTACAAACAGCGCTCAACCAGATAGAAGAGATCATTATTTGTGATAGTAGAAGCCAAGATGAGACTCCAATAATTATTGAAAATTATAAAACTAAATTCATATCAACTAACATCTACCATTTACATACTGAAAACAATATTTCAAAAAAAAGAAATTTAGGAATTAATACTGCCAGTACCAATAACTTGATTTTTTTTGATGATGACTGTGAACCAAAAAAAGATTGCATCGAAAAACATCTATTGAGTCTAGACGGCTCAATAAAAACTATTTTTTCAGGAGCAGTAAAGTTTCCTGCGGGGCAGGTTATTTCAAATAATTACATTAGATATAGAGATTCAAGACACAGATTTTTTGATTCATATAACGATAACGACGAGTTAGATTTTAAAGAGATAGTAACAATGAATATGTCACTTAAGAAAGATGAGCTTATCAAGGAGTCTTTATTTTTTGATGATTCCTTTATGGGATATGGGATGGAAGATAATGAATTTGGTTTTAGAGCTCAGAAAAAAGGATTTAAATTACTTTTGACAAAAGCAGAAATAATTCATCATGACTGGCATGATTTTGATACTTACAGAAAAAAAATTCATAGTACTGCAAAAAATGGTACTGCTCATTTTCTTGAAAAATACCCCGAAGCTGTTTGGGAATTTTATTATTCAAAGTACTTAGAACCAAATTATCCTAAAAGAAAAAAAATCCATAAATTTATTAGGTTTCTTTTAGGTTTCCTTTTAAATAAAAATATTTCAAATCTGCTTGCTCATTATCTAAAAAAAACAAACTCTATTTCCTTTTTATACTCAAAATTGTTATTTAGATATATTCTGGCTTATGAATATCAAGATGGTATAAAACAAAGAAATGAAAGGTTTAAAACAGCTGAAGAAATGAAGGACGGATTCTATTCATAAGAAAGAATGTTTTCTATAAAGATACCAAAGATTTTTCCACTAATGGCCTTAACGGCTTTGACGTTACTAACTGCTTTTAGGAACTTAAGTCCAGCATATTATTTATTACTAGGAGCTGGAATTGCTTTTTATATGATTCCAATTCTTAAAAATGAGAAATTTTTTAAATTTAATAAGGACTTCCTGCCTTTATATATTTTCATTTATTACACTTTATTTGTAGCTGTTTGGTCCTTTTTTTATTTGATGTCTCTGGAGCCTTTAACTGCTCTACCAAGATTACTTCTAATGCCTATGATTGCATTTGTTTTTCTTTATTTTTTAAAAGATAAGACAGATTACATTTTGATGCTTAAGGTAATTCTGTTTTGTTTTACTTTAGGTTCTGCAAGCATAGCCTTCCAATTTTTTTTCGGTGAGGTATCTTGGTTTGCAAGCTCTGCTACTCGAGGATCACTCGTCAGATATTCATCAATTCTTGGATCTTTAACTGTGTTTGGAACTATAGTTGGTTTTCAGTTTTTGCTTATTTTCTCTCCTTCAGAAATTATAAAAAGTTTTGTTCTTCGCTCCATTTTATTTTTGATTCTGCTTTTAGGAGTGGCTTTATCTCTTCAAAAAACTTCTGTATTCATATTATTTATTTCTTTTTTCATTCTGATGATTTTTAACTTATGGATCAATGGACCAAGAATCAAGTTGAATCATTTTCTAATGGGAATATCCATCTTATCTCTTTTGCCAGTTTTAATTGTAATTGATCCCACTTTTCAAAATTACGTCAGTACTTTGTTAACTGCGAGCACTGGATTGAATTTATCTAATTTCTCATCTTCATTGATAGAAGTAACGGATGTACGTACATCAACAATAAGTTCATATGAAATATGGATGAGACTAATAGGGTTTACCTCACTTGCGTATGAATATTATGGCAATTTCATTTGGTTTATTGGAATTGGAGTAAAAGGGGGAGCAGGCGTAATGGGCCTTGAAGGAATATCATCTCATAATGGCTTAGCAGATTTATTAGTGATGGGAGGTCCTGTATATTTATTAATTTTTCTTTATTTTTATTTTTTTATACAGAAGAGTCTTTACAAAAATTTAAATAGTTCATTAGACGCAACTTTTTTTGTATCAAATTTAATATTTCTTATAATTGCAATCCCAACAGCGGGATCAGTTTTCCAACCATCAGTAAGCATATTATTTTGGTTATCTGCAGCATATGTTTTAAAAAAAAAATTAAGTTACTCTGAAAGAAAATGTTAAATGTTCTTGTTTTAGGATCTAGCGGAATGTTGGGTCATGTTTTTTGCGATTATTTTCAGAATAAATTTCAACTCCACGGAACACTAAAAAAATCTCTAAAAACTTACGAGGATTTAGGTAATAGTAAAATCAACTACTTTGATAACGTTGATGTCCTAAAAGAGAATTTTTTAGAAAAAATAATAGCTGATTGCAATCCAAATTTTGTTATCAATTGCATTGGAATTACTAAACAGATTGCAAATGAATCAGACAAGGAAATAATACATTTTATAAACGGTGAATATCCAAGGATTATTGAAAAATTATGCAAGCAAAAAAAATCAAAATTAATTCAATTGAGTACAGATTGCGTTTTTTCTGGAAAAAAAGGTAATTATACCGAAGAAGACGATCGCGATGCTGATGATATCTATGGAATTTCAAAAATAAAAGGCGAAATAAAAGATTCTGATTGTTGCTTAACTTTAAGAAAATCAACAATCGGGCTCGAAATACAAAACAATCATGGTTTGATTGAATGGTTTTTGGGTCAGAAAGAAATTGACGGTTACAAAAATGCAATTTTTTCAGGTTTAACCTCTTATGAATTAGCAAGAGTTATAGAAAAGATAATGATAGATTTTCCAAAGCTTCATGGACTTTATAACGTATCTTCTAATCCTATAAATAAATATGACTTGTTGAAGAAACTAAGCATACTTTTAAAAAGAGAGATAAAAATTAAACCTTTTGAAGATTTTTTTTGTGATAGAAGTTTAAATTCTTCGAGATTTATTGAAAAAACCGGTTACAATCCGCCCTCATGGGAGCGAATGCTTATAGAACTATCAAAAAAAATATTAGAAAGAGATGAAACTAAGAAATAAAACTATTCTGGTTACAGGAGGAACCGGATCTTTAGGAAAAGTATTAGTAGGAAGATTATTATCTTTACCGAAGAACAATCTACCAAAAAAAATAATTGTTATGTCCCGTGATGAGGGGAAGCAACATGACATGCGATTATCGTATTTAGACAAAAAAGCTAGTACCGACGAGGTTATTTATAAGAATTTTCAGCAGGCTTTAGAATTTAGAATTGGCGATGTCAGAAGTTTTGCAGATGTTTCATCATCCATGAAAGGGACAGATATTGTGATTAATGCTGCAGCGATGAAGCAAGTTCCAACAAGTGAATATTTTCCAGAACAGGCTATTCTTACTAATTGTATTGGTGCGACTAATATTGTGAGGTCCATTGCAGAAAATGATTTTAATATTGATACAGTTTTAGGCATCAGTACTGATAAAGCAGCTAAACCGATCAACGTAATGGGAATGACAAAAGCTTTGCAAGAAAGGGTCCTTCTTTCTGCAAACGTTTTGAATCCAAAAACAAGATTTATATGTGTTCGTTATGGAAATGTTTTAGCATCCAGAGGATCTGTAATTCCTTTATTTCATCACCAAATTTCTCAAGGAGGTCCTTTGACCGTAACAGTCTCTAACATGACAAGGTTTTTACTTACACTTAACCAAGCTGTTGATACAATTTTTGCTGCTCTTAGTGAGGCTGAATCTGGAGATATTTTTGTACCTAATGCTCCCTCGGTGACAATTTCTAATTTAGCAAAAGCAATGGTTAGAGGTACAACAGTTAAAATAAAAGAAACTGGTATAAGACCTGCAGAAAAGATACATGAAATAATGATCTCAGATGAAGAATCAAACTACACAGTAAAAAAAGGAAATTTTTTCGCTATCAAGTCCATGCTTCCAGAGATAAATAAGAATAAAAAAATTAAAAGTGCTTTGATGGGCGAATTTAGTTCTGGCAATAATGTGTTAGATTTAAATGGAACTTACAAATTACTTAAAATAAATAATCTTCTACCAGGCATGGTTACACCAGAAGTTGATGGGGAGTTTCTAGCATGAAAAAAATGAAGATTATGACTATTGTTGGAACTAGACCAGAATTAATCAAATTATCTAGAATAATTAATGAATTAGATAAGAACTCTAATCATCTATTGGTTCATACAGGACAAAATTATGCAGACGAGCTAAACAAAATATTTTTTGATGAGTTGGAAATAAGGCCACCTGATTATTATCTTGATGCGGCTGAAGAGAATTCTCTCCAAACAATCTCTCAGGTTATTTCAAAGGTCGATCCAGTTCTTGAAAAAGAGAGCCCTGATGCAGTACTCATATATGGAGATACAAATAGCTGCCTATCAGCCATTGCAGCGAAAAGGCATAAAATACCAGTTTTTCATATGGAGGCTGGCAATAGATCATTTGATGAAAGGATTCCTGAAGAAATTAATAGAAGAATTGTTGATCATATAAGTGATATAAATATGCCCCTTACTGAACATGCAAGAAGATACTTGCTCAGAGAGGGGATTAATCCGGAAACAATTATAAAAACAGGATCTTGCATGGAAGAAGTTTTAGATTTTTATTCAGATAAGATTGACGTTTCTGATATCTGCTCAAAACTAGGATTAGAAAAAAACTCTTTTTTCGTATTAAGTTCTCATAGAGAAGAAAATGTTGATTCGCCAGATAGACTAAAAAAACTCATACTTTGCTTAGAAAAACTTATTGAAGATTATGATAAAGATATTATCTTCTCAGTTCACCCAAGGACCATGAAAAGATTAGAAGATCTTAAGATCAAAAATTTAAACCCTAAAATAAAATTCATGAAAGCAATGGGGTTTGTTGATTATATAAAGCTACAAATTGAGGCTTTTTGTATTATTTCCGATAGCGGAACTATTTCTGAAGAGGCGTCTTTACTCAAATTACCAGCAGTAACAATTCGCCAGGCTCATGAAAGGCCTGAAGGAATGGATGAAGGATTATTAATTATGAGCGATCTAGACCCGGAAAAACTTAGTCAGGCAGTTAAAATTGTTACCTCATCTTATAACGAAGGTATTAAAGCTAAACCTGTGCAAGATTATCTTGGAGGGAAAGTTTCAAAAAAAGTCGTGAACATTATTCACAGCTATACCGACTATGTGAATAGGACTATTTGGAATAAAAAATTAAATAGTTAAAAACTTTATGAAAATTTTGATTGTTTCTCAATATTTTCATCCAGAAAATTTACCTATCAACTTTATAGCAAAGCTGCTAAA
>CACKZK010000002.1:0-125714 GCA_902604535.1 uncultured SAR86 cluster bacterium | reverse complement strand
ACTTGAGAGATTAAGACCGCTCCAATTCGATAACCTATTACATAAACTGATGATGCTTCTCCAAGCTCTTTTTTTTGAACAAGTTCGATCCTTAGTGCATCTACACAAATATCTTGGGTTGCAGAAAAGATACTTATGAAAAAAGCTATATAAGCAAAAAATAAGATATTTGAATTTGGATCAATCATCCCTAATGAGATCACAAAGCAGCCTGTTACAATCTGAGAAAAAATAAGCCAACTTCTTCTCTGCCCAAAACCGTTGAGAATCGGCAAACTTAATCTATCAATTAATGGAGCCCATAAAGCTTTAATTGTGTAGACGATAAGAATCAAACTAAAAAGACCGATAGTGCTCTTTTCAATACCAGCTTCTGCGAGCCAATAATTTAATGGATCTATCAGTAATCCTAAAGGGACCCCAGATAAACAGCCCAATAATATAATTTGTAGATTTTTCTTCTGAAAATACGCCAGAAAAGATTGACTAAATGAAGCCATTAATCTCTAAAATTTTTAAATTGCAAAGGCAGCTCAATATCAAGCGATTTAATTTCAGCCATAATTGATTGCAAGTCATCCCTCTTCTTTCCAGAAATCCTAACCGTATCCCCTTGGATGGAAGACTGAACTTTGATTTTAGAGGATTTAACAGCTTGATTTATCATCCGACCAATATCTTGAGAGATGCCTTCATTAACAATAATCTCCTTTGATGCTTGGTTATTGGATTCAATTGTTGCATCCTCAGAAAGACATTTAATATCAATACCCCTTTTAGCTAGAGATTCTTTTAGTATCGGAAGCATTTGATCGATTTGAAAAGATTGTTGAGACTTCAAAGTAATTTTATTTTCATTTTGAAGAATCTCAGAATCAGTGCCTTTGAAATCAAATCTATTTCCAATAACTCTATTAGCTTGATCTATGGCATTGGTCAGCTCGTGTTGATCAACTTTGGATTCGATATCAAAAGAAGGCATTATTTGATTATTCTATCTTTAAATTTATCCCAATCGAACCCTTTTCCCGGATCAGATTTCCTTCCAGGAGCTATATCACTATGTCCAACAATTCTATCGAGTGTAATTGTTGGAAGCTCTGACATTAAGACGCTTGAAAGAGATGCCAGGGATTCGTATTGATTCTCCTCAAAAGAATCAACATCAGTACCTTCAAGCTCAATTCCAATTGAGTAATCATTACAATCTTCTCTTCCTTCAAAACTTGAAACCCCCGCATGCCAAGCTCTGTCTAAAATTGAAACAAATTGGGTAATTTTTCCATCTCTTTTTATCAAAAAATGACTTGATACCTTCAAATCTTTTATTTCTTGAAAATATTTATCTTTTGAATAATCAAGTTTATTTTGAAAAAAGTCTTCTACAAAGCTATTGCCAAAAATTCCCGGCGGAAGACTTATAGAATGGATCACAATTAAATCTATCTCTTCGTTGGACCTGTCATCATAATTAGGAGATGGACGTCTATTAGCTTTATCCAACCAGCCTTTTTCAAGTCTCATTCAATATTTTTTTAGCTAATATTTCTGCAGTTTCTGCACTAAGTGTCCATCCAAGATGCCCATGTCCAGTGTTATAAAAAATGCCTCCAAGATTGCTTTCAAAAAGAAGCGGCATCATATCTGGAGTCATTGGCCTAAGTCCTGCCCAAGGCGTGTAGCTCTCTGTACTCACATCTGGAAAATATTTTTTTACCCAGTTTAATAATGGTCTGACCCTGTCTTGTCTTATATCTTTGTTGTATCCTGCTAACTCTGCTGTTCCTGCAACCCGAAGCCTATTGCCTAATCTACTTGAAACAATTTTTACTGGATCATCGATCAAGGAAACTTTAGGGGCTGCTTCCTGGGAAACTTGATCATTTAGATTGATGGTTACGCTGTAACCTTTTACTGGATAGACTTGCATTCTATCGCCTAATACATTGGCAAACTTTTGAGTGTCGACACCGGCACAAATCGCCACCTTATCAAACTCCAAACCTTCAATAATATTTCCATCAGAAATTGAAACAATGACACAATCTTTCTCTTTAAAAATTGTTTCTACCTCAGAATTAAATTTAGAAGTGAGTTTGTATTTATCTTCAAGCACCTTATGAAGATTCACGCAGAATTTATGGATATCTCCGCTTGCATCTGATTTTGTATAAATACCGCCGACAATTTTTTTTGTATTTTTGTCTGTTTTGAATGCTGGCTCCAAGTCCTCAATCTCATCAAGATCTAAATAATCCCATTCCATTCCATCTTGCTCAATCCAATTCTTTTTTTCTCTAGCAGCTTGCAATTCATTTTCATTATCGTAAATATGAAGTAGTCCCTTTTTTAATAAATTAAATTCAATTTTTTCATCATCAGCAATTTTGAAGTAATGCTCTCTTGCTTTTTTTGCCATATCTATTGTTTTTAGGGTATTGGATTTGTGCTTACCGGAAAAAGTTGCTGCAAGAAATCCAAGCATCCATTTGTACTTATTTATGTTTGGGGTTGGATTGAAGAGAAGAGGAGCATCCTTCTGGAACATCCATTTTATTCCATTGAATAAATTTTTTGTTGTGTTCCAAGTTTCAGCATTACTGGCACTTAATTGACCCCCATTTGCATAACTGGTGGCCATTGCAGGATATCTTCTAGCATCTATAAGCGTAACTTCATGACCCCTTTTAGCCAATGAATAGGCAGTTGTAATTCCTGCTATACCTGAACCTATGACACCAATTCTTTTCATGAAACTAATTCTTTTGGAAGTTTAAAATTTACCGATTCTTTCAAGCCGTCCAGTTCCTGAGACATTTCAAATCCTAATTTTTGACATTTTAAAACAATACTTTGAACTAAAGACTCGGGAGCAGAAGCCCCAGCGGATATTCCTAATTTGAAAATTCCATCTAGTTGTTCAAGAGCTATCTCATCAGGATCATCAACTAATATGGATTTTACACCACAATTTTCTGACAATTCTTTTAGTCTATTTGAGTTAGAACTGTTGTTAGAACCCACAATTATTATCATTTCTGTTTCTAATGCGAGCTGTTTAACAGCATCTTGTCTATTTTGTGTTGCGTAGCAAATATCATCAGAAGAAGGGCTTATTAGTTTAGGGAAACGCTTTTTCAAAATATCTATAATCGATTTTGTATCATCCACAGATAAAGTTGTTTGAGTAACCATAGCAAGTTTGGAAGGCTGATCTATTTCTATATTTTTTGCTTCGATTTCTGACTCAACTAAATAAATTTTACCTTTTGAGTCGTGAGGAAATCTTCCCAGAGTTCCTTCCACTTCAGGATGATTATCATGCCCAACTAAAATAATATCCAAACCTTGCCTCGCATATCTGATGACCTCCATATGAACTTTTGTGACAAGAGGGCATGTTGCATCAAAATAATTCAAATTCTTTGTTTCAGCATCATCCACAACTTTTTTAGAAACCCCATGAGCAGAAAAGATAGTTATTGCACCTTCTGGTATTTCATCAATTTGTTCGACAAAAATTGCTCCTTTAGATTTTAGATCTTCTACAACATTTCGATTATGAACTACCTCATGTCTGACATACACTGGCGGACCGAATTTCAATAATGCCTGATTTACAATTTCAATGGCACGATCTACTCCAGCACAGAATCCTCTTGGATTTGCTAACTTAATCTCTCTTTTCAAGAATTTTGCTCCTTAACTTTAAAATAATTTATCAGATAAAGTACTATTCCAATTGTTATAAATACATCAGCTAAATTGAATACATAAGGATTGAATGTAATAGCAATAAAATCAACCACGTGCCCTAAAAAAACTCTATCAAACAAGTTACCAAATCCTCCTGCAAGAATCAGACTCAAAGATATCAATTGAGTTTTGTTAGGCCTTTCTTGGTTTATAAATATCAACCAAGCTAAGTAAAGGCAGATTAAAAAGACAAGCAAGCTAAATACAAATCCTAGATTTAGGGCTTCATTATTAAGAATATTAAAAGCTACTCCGTAATTAGGGATATATACAAAATCAAGGAAATAAAAAACACTTTTATGTTGGAAAAGGTCAAAATTTATCCTTATAAGATATTTTGAATATTGATCAAATATAAATAGTATCAAAATTAATAATCCCGCATAGGCCTTCATATCATCTGTCTTTCTTCTCCAGGAAAAGATAAATTCGATATACAACGAGAACAAATTTTATTGCCCTTATGATCAGATATATCAGCAACATGATGCCAGCATCTCTCGCATTTTTCATCGATTGAAACTTTGATATCAATTTTAGGCTCATCTGGATCTTTGTCAGAAACAGATAGACTTACGTTAGATACTAAAAAGAGAAACTTAAGTTCTTCTCCAAATCTTGAAAATTTTAGGAAATCATTCTCGCTAAAAGTTATATGAACTTCTGCATCGAGAGAAGAACCAATACTTCCTTCCTCTCTTAAGATTTCAATATTTTTATTTACTTCGTCTTTTAGATTAATTAAATCATTCCAAACATCTAAGTCTAACTCGAGTGGTTCTAGCAGCGAATACCATTCTTTCTCAAAAATTGAACTTTCGTCTTTTGAAAATTCTTTCCATGCTTCCTCTGCTGTAAAGCTAATGATTGGACTACTCCAACGAATAAACATTTGGAGTAAATGGAACATTGCAGTTTGAGAAGATTTTCTTGCAGGTCCATCCTGATGACATGTATAGGCTCTATCCTTAATTATGTCCAAGTAGAAACTACCTAATTCATTCGTACAAAAATTTAGGATTTTTTGAAATGCCAAATGAAAATCAAAATTTTCGTAATCGGCTACTATGTCCTTTTGGACATCCATTGCCTTAGCAACAATAAACTGATCTAACTCAACGAGTTCATTAATCTTTTGCAGTTGATTACTTTCATCAAAATCATACAAATTACTCATAAGAAATCTAATTGTATTTCTTATTTTTCTGTAGGAATCAGTCGTTCTATCCAAAATTTCATTTGAGAAATTCATCTCATTTCTAAACTCTGTTGAAGCAACCCATGCTCTTAAAATATCCGCCCCTTTTTGATTCCAAACAGATTGAGGAGAAACAACATTTCCTAAAGATTTAGACATTTTCTTCCCTTCACTATCAACAACAAAGCCATGCGTTACTACATTTCTAAACGGTGGTAGATTATTAATTGTCATCCCTGTAAGAAGAGATGACTGAAACCAACCTCTGTGCTGATCAGATCCTTCTAAATATAAATCTGCAGGTTGAGACAATCCTCTTTGTTCATTCAGAACACAGTAATGTGTAACGCCAGAATCGAACCATACATCTAAAATATCCATAACAGGCTCATACTCATCACCAACATTCACTGATTCTAATTTTTGTTCAAACCAAACATCAGTCCCTGACTTTTCAATTTCATCTGCTACTTTTTGCATGATAGAGACGGTATCTGGATGAAGCTCTCCGGTTTTCTTATTTAAATACAAAACTATAGGAACACCCCAGGTTCTTTGTCTCGATATACACCAATCTGGCCTCTCTTCCATCATGCTTGTAATCCTGGATTTACCCCAATCTGGCATCCAGTTAACAGAATCAATTGAATTCATAGAATTCTCCAGTAGATTTTCTGCCGTCATAGATATAAACCATTGAGGAGTTGCTCTGAAAAATAGCGGTGTTTTGTGTCTCCAACAGTGCGGAAAACTATGTTGATATGAATCTTTAGAAAGAAGGTTTGATTGTCCTTCTAGCATTTCAATGGATTTTTTATTTGCCTCCTCTAAATTCATTCCAGAAAAATCAAAAGCTGTTTCTAAAAATCTTCCATCCGAGCCAACGTGATTTACTATCTCGAGTTTATATTTATTGCTTGCATGAAAATCTTCTAAGCCATGAGCTGGGGCTGTATGAACAATTCCAGTACCCATTTCGGTAGTTACATGATCTCCCAATATGACTGTAGACTTTCTATCAAAATAAGGATGTTTAGCTTCTACAGACTCTAAAATAGATCCAGGTTTCGTCGATAAGATTGTAAAGTTTGATATGGAACATCTTTCAAGAACGCTATCTATTAAATCCTTACATATAATCAAGCATTGCATGGAGTTATCTTTATTAACCTCTAACAGAGAATAATCAAGATTTGGGTTGATTGATAAAGCTACATTTCCTGGGATAGTCCATGGAGTTGTTGTCCACGATAAAAAGGATGTTTTAATGTTTTCATCCACTGAAGTATTAAAAATTTCATTCACTCTTGATGTCTCCATCTCAAAAAGAAAATCTATTGAGCTAGAGGTTTTATCTTTATATTCTACTTCTGCCTCAGCAAGTGCAGAGTTGCAATTGGGGCACCAATAGACAGGTTTATCCCCTTTCACTAAATGACCCGATTTGACTATCTCTGAAAGAGCTCTGACTATCCCTGCCTCGAAAGAGTAATCCATTGTCTTGTAAGGATTGTTCCAATCAGCCAAAACACCCAATCTTTTAAAATCCTTTTTTTGGATAGCTATTTGCTGGTTAGCATAATCACGACATTTGGCCCTGAAGTCCTTTGCAGGAATATCTTTATTTGGCTTACCTGATTTTTGCTCCACGTTTAACTCAATAGGTAATCCATGACAATCCCATCCAGGAACAAAAGAGACGTTGTAACCCGATAACAATCTAGATTTGCAGGCAATATCTTTTAAAATTTTGTTGATACTTGTACCCAAATGAATTGGGCCATTCGCATATGGAGGACCGTCGTGGAAGGTAAATTTAGGTTTATCCTTATTTTGTTCCTGAAGAGCGTCATACAAATTAATCTCCTCCCAAAATTTAAGAATCTCTGGCTCTTTTTGAGCCAAATTTGCTTTCATGGAAAATTTAGTCTTTGGAAGATTTAGGGTATCTTTCATAGATTCGAATCAAATGTATTTAACGTGTAGGAAATATCTTTTTTTATTTGTTCTTTAAGTTGGTCTAATCCAGAAAACTTCTTCTCATCCCTAACTTTAAAACAAAATTCTACTTGAATTCTTTGGCCATAGATATCTTCTGAAAAATTAAATATATGGACCTCTAAAACTGGCATTTTTCCTCCAATTGTTGGACGCAGACCCATGTTAGCAATGCCTAAAAATTTTCTATTTTCTAATTGAATTTTTACTCCGTAAACTCCTTTAATAGGTAAATTTGTCTTAGGCAGCCATAAATTAGCAGTAGGAACATCAATTGTTCTACCCAGTTGATTTCCATGGACTACTTTTCCAGAAAAGGTATAAGGCCTATCAAGAAGTGTTTTAGCCTCATCAAAATCATTATTTATCAAAGCTTCTCTAATTCGGGTACTGCTCACTCTTTTATCATTAATTTCAAATGTTTCAGTTTTTAAGACATCCACGCCTTTATTCTTTCCCCAATTAACTAGAAAATTAAAATCGCCCTTCCTGTCCTTTCCAAATTTAAAATCATCGCCAATCATTAAAGACCTAATCTGAAGATTTCCGAGAATCTCGTCTGCAAAAATTTCAGGAGTCATTCGTTTTAAATTGCTGTTGAATTTAAGAAAAAAAGCTACGTCCACACCACTTTTTTTGAGACTTAAATATTTATCTCTCCAAGGTGAAATCCTTGGTGGAGCTTCAACAGATGAAATTTCTTCAGCAAAAAATTCTTTCGCATGGGGCTCGGTAAAAATAACCATCCTCTTAAGCTTTTTTCTTTTTGCGATTGAAAGCATATTTTTAAGAATTTCTTTATGGCCTAAATGTAGGCCGTCGAAATTTCCTATTGTTGCAATGAATGAATCTTTAGGGTGCTTTTCTCTAAAAAGCTCTATGTTGGATTGACCTCTAATCAAATACATTATCTTCTAAAAAAAGATGCTCTGAATCCTAATAAATATAGGATTAAAAAATAAAATATTATTAGAAATAATATTCCAAACAAAAGAACTAGGTTTGAAAGCCATTGATCTTTGATAGCAGAAATATTGTTGGCAAAGAAATTAATAACAAAATAGAAAAGTAAATTTGCACTTAGTATTTTTATTATTGAAATTAAACTTTGCATGGTTACTTCAATAAATGAATTTCTCGATAAGATCACATAGTAAATTACTACGGAAACTATGGCAGCAATAGAGCTTCCTAAGGCAAGTCCGACATGCCCATATCCCAGATAAAAAGCCAAAAAGTAATTCAGAAAAACATTCATCACAAAAGAAAGAATAGTAATAATTAAAGGAGTAAAAGTATCTTGTCTCGCAAAAAAACTAGCTGATAAGACTTTAATCAACATAAAAGCAAAGAGGCCAAGCGAAAAAGCTTGCAAGCTCATTGAGGTCATAATTGCATCACTTTCATAAAAGTTTCCTCTTACAAAAAGTAATTCGATAATTGGTAATCCTAAAGAAAAAAGTGCAACAGAAGATGGGATTGCAAAAATTAAAATGAGTTCTATTCCCCATTTTAAATTTTCTTTAAATTCAAGATATTTTTCAGTGACATACTCGCTTGATAATTTGGGAAGAATTACTGTAGCAATAGCAATTCCAAAAATACCAAGAGGAAGTTGTATCAATCTATCAGAGAGGTAAAGCCAAGTTGGACTCCCTGTTTCAAGAAGAGAAGCAAAAATAGTATCAATTAAAATATTCAGCTGAATGACTCCACCAGCCAAAATACCAGGGATCATTAAATTAAATATTTTTTTAGTGCCTTTATTGAAAATTTTCAAATCAAGTCTTGGCAGAAGTTTTAAATCTAACAAAAATTTTATTTGAAAGGATAATTGGATTATCCCAGCAATAATCACACCATAAGCCAGTGCAAATACTGGATTCTCAAAAAAGTTTCTAAGATAAATGGCACAGAGAATGATACTCAAATTAAAAAAAATAGGAGTAGCTGCAGGAACTGAAAATTTACCAAATGAATTCAAAATACTGCCCGATAAGGCAACCAAAGATATAAAAAATAAATAAGGAAAAGTTATCCTTAGAATATCTTGAGACAATGCAAGCTTAGACTCATCGTAAAAAAAACCTGGAGCAAAAATAAAAACGAATACAGGCGTAAAAATAAAAACTAAGCCCACCAAAATCCCTGAAGCTAAAAATATGAAAGTAAATGATTTATTGATAACCTCTTTTGTCTCTTCAAAACTATTTAAATTTTTATACTCTGTGAGTACGGGAACAAAAGCTTGATTAAAAGCCCCTTCAGCAACTAGTCTTCGAAAAACGTTTGGTATTTTTAACATGACCACAAAAACATCATGTGCAAGAGATGATCCTAAAAGACTGGTTGTAACAACGTCTCTTATCAGACCAAAAATTCTAGAAAGAAAAGTCCAAAATGAAACTAAGCCCGTTTTAAAAAATAAACCTTTTTGAGGGCTCTCCAATTTAGAAGGTGTAGTCAAAATTATTCTTTTTCTTCAGGAACAAAATCTAGAGCTACTGAATTTATGCAATACCTTAAACCTGTTGGTTGTGGTCCATCGTCAAACACATGCCCCAAATGAGCAGAACACTGAGAACAATGAACTTCTTTTCTTAAGTAACCAATTTCATAATCATCGTTATAAGCAACCGCCTCTTTATCGTTCGGTTCCCAAAAGCTTGGCCAACCAGAACCAGAATCATATTTTGAATTGTGATCAAAAAGCTTTACTCCGCAACAGACACATAAATAATCTCCAGGCTCTTTATTATCATTTAAGTCTCCAGAGAATGCTGGCTCGGTTCCATGTTGCTGAGTAACAAAATAGGCTTCTGCAGAAATCTTCTTATCTATATCTTCTTTTGCCATTAGTTTGCCGTTAATACTTTTTTGAAAACCTCTCCATAACCATTAGCAATTTCCATTTTAGATGTATGGCCCCTTGCTCTGAGCATTTTGTGGGCCATTGGTAAGTTATACCAAGGACAAAATGTAAAAAGGTGATGTTCAACATGATAATTTACATTGAGAGGAGCTAAAAAGTATCTTAAATACCATGGCACTTTTGTCGTCCTAGTGTTTTTGAAATCATCGCCACCTTCCACGCCCGAGTGTTCAGTGATACTTCTTATTCTATAAAAAAAGCTGAATAGAGTAATCATCGGTACCCACCATAAAAAAAGGTAAAGCCAAGGATTGCCGCTTAGATAAAGAATACTAAAAAGAATCAAGTTAGTTATGAGAAATCCGTGCATTTTGCTTAAAAATCTTGAAATGTGAGCAGATAGGCTCAAGTTTGATCCCCAGGCAGACTTTAGCGCCCCAAAGTATCTTCGTAGCCCTGCGACTCCAGTTAGATCCCTTGTAAATTTTCTGATGAGACTTGCTCTGGATGTCGGAAATGCTTTGGTTAAACCTATGTCAGGATCATTATCTGTTTCGGTATATTTATGATGCTGAGAATGTATTTTTCGATAAGGAAAAGTATCAGTCATCACTGGAAAAGCGCAAAACCACTGCGATGCAAAGTCATTTAATTTTCTATTTTTATACATCAAACCATGAGCACCATCATGCATAAGAACTGTCATTTGGAACTGCTTGGCAGCTACGATCACTGAAGAAATGATAAAAGTTAGGACATTAGGCAGATAAATGAATAAAGAAAAGGCAAAAAGAACCTGAACCCACATTGAAATAATTGTCATTGTGGTTTTCCAGTCTTTTTTTTCTCTTAAAATTGCAATTTCTTGATCGCTTAGAAGAGAATTGTAATCATTCATATGCTAATTATAACTAAGTGAGTTTTTTAGGAAAATTTTTCTTTCTTTTGATTTTTAAAGCCAGAGAGCTCCATTCTTTGTAAAAGATCTTTACCCATAGGTATATCTATATTAATTTCATCAAAGCCCTGTCTCATTTTTGATTTTCTTAGCTTTTCAAATTCCTCTGGTCCAAATGTTTTACCCATCTCGTCGTATTCACTCAAGAGAGCCTTAAATTCTGTGGCGATTTTTCTCGTTGAAAAAACTTCTAAAATCATGGATTTAAAATCTAAATTCTTTGATTTTATTAATTTGTCTGAAAGACAGCTTGAGAGTTTAATAAACTTTTTAACTTCTTTTGTCTCTACGGATTTAGAAAAAAGATCATTAAACTTTTCCAAAATTAAATCTATCTGTCTTTCTTTAGATGAGAATGTATAACCCGCTATGTGAGGTGTACCAAAAGCATTTGAGTGATTCATGAAAGAATAAATATCAGTCGAGGAAATTTTTGGTTCATTTACCCAAACATCATTGAATATTTCTGAAGATTTTGCTATTTCAAAATAATCAACTACCTCTCCTCTTGATGAATTAATTACTAATTTACTTTTCGGTCTCTGTTCTTTTGAGATTAGATTATGAGAGGGATATTTTCCTTCCTTTGAATATGAGCAATTGATGCTCAATACCTCACACGATAAAACTTTATTCAACTCATCTTCTGAATGATCATATAAGTAAGGATCATATATCTCTACTTTAAAACCAAGATTACTTAAAATAGAATCGATTTTTTTCCCAACGTGGCCGTGACCCACTATGCCAACTGAACATGCCTCAAAATCATTTTCTAATATACAACTGAGTACATATTCAAAAACAGCTTGAGAATTTGAACCTTTGGCAGTTTGTATTAAACATTCACTATCATCTAATAAATCATTAGAAATATGATTTTCCCCAGAAGCAAAAGATCCGATAAATGAAATGTTAGATTTTGAGATAAGCCCCTTGTTTACCTTAGTTGTGGTTCTAATGAAAAGAGCATCAGCATTTTTAATCGTTGAAGAATTTATTCTATCGAAAGGCAAAAAATCGAAGTCAATATTCTGACCCTCAAAATATTCTTCTGAAATAGGGATATTTTTATCTATTATTAGTTTTATCAATTTTTGCTTGAGGGCAAAATTTTACTTTTAATCCATCCAAAAAAGGTGTTGCCTTTGAGATTATATCTATCTAAAGCTAAATACAAATCATCCATTTCATCTGGGTCAGAAAACATATCTTTTCTGGATTTCATTTTTGTTGTTTGATCTAACTCTTTTACAATTTTTGCTGGATTACCTGCTACGACAACGTTTGGTGGCACATCTTTCGTGACTATCGCTCCAGCACCTACAATACTATTCTTTCCTATTGTAACTCCCTTGCAAATTACAGCTCTATCTCCAACCCATACATTTTCTTCTAATTTAATAGGTTCTGATTGTCCAACTGGCTGAGCTCTATCGTAAATATCATGCCAATCTGAATCTGATATGTATGCATTATTGGCAAACATACACGAGTTACCTATCTCAATGTTTGTGGCAGCAGAAATTCTGACTCCAGGACTAATTAAACAAAAATCTCCAATAGTTATTTTTCCTTCATACCCTCCGCTTATCCAAGTAGTAAGATGAATATGAGCATCTGGTGAGGTAATTAGAGTCGCAAAATCTCCCATTTTTATTCCTGTGCCAAAGATTTGTACATACTTAACACCCATGATCATAGGAGCCTTTCCAAGGTAGTCAAATTGCGGTCTGATAATTTTTTCAATATAAAGTTTATCTAAAAACCAATGAACTCTTTTTAACCAAAATGGTCGATTATCTTTTCTAATTTTATAACTCCTGCTTTGGTGCGAAGTGATATGATAGCGTCCTTTTATGTCAAATACTGCTAGATTAATTTACGAGGGACCAAACAAAATTCTACCTAAGGTTTCGTTTGAGCTCTTAAAATTCAGGCAATTAGCCATACCCATGTTTTTTTCTCAGCTTGCAGGACATGCAACAGGAATAATTGCAGCTTTGATGACAGGAAATTACAGCACTATAGATCAAGCGGCGGTAGCTACTGGAAATATGTTTTTTTTCCCAATCTCTATGGGATTGATGGGAACCCTATTCATAGTAACTGCAATGGTAGCTCAAAATTTTGGAGCCAATACTTTAGATAATGTTGGGAAAATAATACGGCAGTCTTTTTGGGTAAGTATACCTCTCATTATTTTAGGAATCTGGGCAATGAGTCAATCTTCTTGGGCTTTTAACCTACTTGGTACTCCTGAAGAAGTTAGAGAGATAACCAGAAAATATATGTATGGATTGATGGTTGGGCTTCCTGCTTTATATTTTTTTCAACCCTTGAGGTCAATGAGCGAGGGTATAACAAAACCTTTGCCTATAACCTACATAAACCTTTTTATGGTAGCTGTGAATGCAATACTTAATTACGGATTCATATTTGGGAAATTTGGCTTACCAGAGTTAGGTGGTGCCGGCTGTGGAATTTCTTTTGCAGTATCAGCGTGGCTATCTCTTATTATTTTAGCAGCCTATATTTTTATGAGTGATAACTACAAAGAATGCGGGCTTTTTGATCAGTTTGATTTTCCTAATTTTAAAATCATTAAAGAGATAGTTGTTTTAGGGCTTCCTATTGGAGGAACCCTTTTTGTCGAAATAAGTATGTTTAGTGGTTCTGGACTAATTTTAGGTCAACTAGGGGCTGACGTAATAGCTAGTCATTCTATTGCCATGCATGTTTCAACCGTGACATTCATGATACCGCTAGCTATTGGCTTAGCAGCCTCCGTTAGAGTAGGAAATCTAGTAGGCGCAAATGCTTCTAAGGATTCTAGATTTGCTGCTTTCTGTGGAATAGGATTTTCAATAGCTCTTGCCTTTATTAATGCTGCTGTTTTGATTCTATATGGTGAATACCTTGCAAGTTTTTTTAATCCTAATAGCCTGATTATTTCTTTAGCATCTACCCTTTTAATTGTTGCCGCCATCTTTCAAATCACCGATGGTATTGCATTTAGCGGCATGGGGGCATTAAGAGGTTATAAAGACACAAGAGTCCCACTTTTAATAATGATATTAGCTTATTGGGTCGTAGGCATGCCTCTTGGTTACAACATATCCTTAACAGAAAATATTATTGAGCCCATAGGAGCGCTTGGCATGTGGATTGGAATGGCAGTAGGAATGTTCATTTTATCTATTTTGGTCCTCTGGAGATTAGATTTAGTATCTAAGAATTCCTTTGAAATGGAGCAGTCTTATGAAAATAATTGACGCAAAAGGTCTCAAATGTCCTGAACCTCTTATGCTTTTGCATAAGGCAATTTATGAAGCTGGAAGCGGTGAAGAAGTTCATTTGATTTCTACCGATCCTATGAGCGTTCCAGATGTTAAGAAATTCTGTGAATATTTAGAGCATAAATTGAAAGAAATAAAGGAATCAGATAATCTATTTGAATTCACGGTGATAAAAAAATGAAAAAACTCATCTTAAGCTCGATGATCTACATGACTTTATCTGTAATGTTGGTTCTAGCTGTAGTCCAGCTTTTTTCTTAAATCAAGGGAGATAAAATAATGGGAGAAGTGTCAAAAGAAATTAGGTCTGAAATCAACTCGGATGGATTATTAACTTTATCCATTTCCTCTTCGGAGATTCCAAAACCTAAAGATCATGAGGTTTTAATTAAGGTTGAAGCTTCTCCAATAAATCCTTCAGATCTTGGATTATTAATAAGTTTTGCTGCCGATGTCACATCCTTGAAAGTTGAAGGCGAAGGTGATGACAAAAAAACAACTATGAACGTTCATCCAAAACTACTAAGGACCATGCAGGCAAGATTAGATAAATCAATGCAAGTTGGAAATGAAGGTGCAGGAGAAGTTATTGATGCAGGAAAAGATGCAAAGGAAATGATTGGCAAAACTGTTGGTGTCGCTGGCGGAGCAATGTACTCACAATATAGATGTTTACCTGCACAAAGTTGTCTTGTGATGCATGAAGGTACATCATCTAAAGATGCTGCTTCTTCATTCGTGAATCCTCTCACTGCTCTAGGATTTATTGAAACCATGAAAATGGAAAATCACTCTTCTCTTGTTCATACAGCTGCTGCTTCAAACTTAGGTCAGATGCTAATTAAGATTTGCTTGGCAGATAGCATTCCTTTGGTAAACATTGTTAGAAAAGAAGATCATGAAAAATTACTCAAAGATCTGGGAGCTACTCATGTTTGTAACTTTACAAATGACAATTTTATGGAAAGTCTCATTGATGCAATAGCTGAAAATAGTGCCACTCTCGGATTTGATGCAACAGGTGGAGGTAATGAAGGTAAATTAGCAGGTCAAATATTATCTGCCATGGAAACTGCTGCAAATAGAAATATGAAAGAATATAGCCGTTACGGCTCAGATACTTACAAACAAGTTTATATTTATGGTGGTTTAGACCCTTCACCAACGGTTTTAAATAGATCTTATGGACTCAATTGGGGTCTTGGCGGATGGCTTCTGACTCCTTTTATTGCAAAAGCAGGAAATGAAATTTTCCAAAAGATGAGGCAGCGCGTGGCTGATGAGATTACGACAACTTTTGCTAGCAACTACACTAAAGAAGTTTCTCTTTCTGAGATGTTGGATGCAGATTCAATTCTGACTTACGCAAAACAGGCTACTGGGGAAAAGTATTTAGTTACACCTCATAAATAAAACCAAGTTCGAATCCGGTCGATTACTAAGCCTAAAGTCAGTAAAAGAAAAAATAAAATAAATCTTAAATCGTTTAAGAAAGGCGTTTCTACTGGTATGGCTATTGTTTTGTCTAAAGCTTCTATCTTATAAAGATGCCTTTCATCAAAAATTGGGTTAAGTCCAATTTCTAGCATATCTTTTCTGCTTCTATACCTTACGAATGCAACGTTATCCCAATCCTCCATGCCTTCAGCAGAAACAATATCCATAGCAGGAAAAAAAACATCAGAGAAAAAAACTGGATGAGATGCTCTTTTAAACATTTCAGGATACATGTATTCCATGTAGTAATTCATTAGATTTGAGGAAGATGCTCCTTTGCCAGTTGCTGGCATTGTTTCTGGAGATTCGTTGTAGTCTAAAAAGTTAACCATGAAGAAATCTTTTCCATCATCTTCTTCCATAAATTTTCTTAAAAATTGAATGCTTTGTTCATCGTTACCGCTTCTTTCAGAAATGACTTCCATAAAGGAGTCAATCTCTTCATTATTCAATGGACCTGAAAGATTTGAGTACCAGATAAAAAAAATTGAATAAAAGAAAATGAAAAAATACCAATGGAAATTTTTCATACTAGTTTGCTTATTTCTTCTCCTATTTTGGCAGGGCTTCTAGTTGTATGAACTCCAGCCTTTTCAAGAGCTAAGAATTTATCTTCTGCTGTTCCTTTTCCGCCAGCAATTATTGCTCCAGCATGCCCCATTCTTTTTCCAGGAGGAGCACTGACTCCTGCAATGTATGCAACCACAGGTTTGGAAACATTAGACTGAATAAACTCAGCAGCCTCTTCTTCAGCAGTTCCTCCAATTTCACCTACCATTACGATTCCTTCTGTTTCAGAATCTTCTTCAAAAAGCTGCAAAATATCAATAAAACTTGATCCTGGGATGGGATCTCCACCAATTCCTACACAACTGCTTTGACCTAAACCAGCTTGGGTAGTCTGATCAACAGCTTCATAAGTTAAAGTTCCTGATCTTGAGACAATTCCTATTTTCCCAGACTTATGAATATACCCAGGCATAATTCCAAGTTTGCATTGATCTGGCGTAATAACACCAGGACAGTTTGGACCAATAATTCTGCAACCTGTAGATTCTGCATTTTGTTTTAACTTCATCATGTCTAGGGTAGGTATTCCCTCAGTAATACAAATGATCAATGGAATTTCTGCATCTATAGCCTCTTGAACAGAATCTTTACAAAACTTTGCGGGAACAAAAATGATTGTTGCATCTATTTCCAACTCTTGCTGAGCCTCTTTTGCAGAATTAAATACAGGAAGGTCTAAATGTCTTTCTCCACCCTTTCCTGGTGTTACTCCTCCGATGATGCATGTCCCATAATCAATAGCTTGAGAACAATGCAGAGTGGCTTGAGAACCAGTGAAGCCCTGACAAATTACTTTGGTGTCTTTATTAACGAGGATGCTCATTTAACTATTTCTGCAGCTTTTGCTGCAGCTTCAGATAATTCAGTTGCAGCTATAATATTTAAGTTAGTTTTAGCCAGCATTTCCTTTGCAATCTCAGAATTATTCCCCTTAAGCCTGACGACTACCGGAACATCTACGCCCACCCCCTCTACAGCAGAAATTATTCCTTCAGCGACCACATCGCACCTTACAATGCCGCCAAATATATTTACTAATATTGCTTTTACGTTCTCATCTTCTAAGATGATTTTAAATGCCTCGGCAACTCTTTTCTCATCAACTGCACCGCCAACATCTAAAAAATTTGCTGGCTCTCCTCCAGCTAATTTAATGATATCCATAGTCGCCATTGCGAGACCTGCTCCATTTACTAAACAACCAATGTTTCCTTCAAGAGATACATAGTTTAAATCCCAATCAGAAGCTCTTAACTCCTTTTCTTCCTCTTGAGAAATATCTCTTAATTCTAGAATTTCATCTTGTCTAAACAGAGCATTAGAATCGATATTAATTTTTCCATCTAAGCATACTAAATTACCTGATACATTTAGAACTAGAGGGTTTATCTCAACCAAAGACAAATCTTTTTCAAAAAAAAGTTTTACTAAGTTGCTGAAAATATCTTTGAATTCTATTGTTTGTTCTTCCGATAGTCCAAGACCTTCTGCAAGAGGTAAATGATCTTCAGTTCCTACTGATGGAGATTTAAGAAAGACTTTAAATATTTTTTCGGGATGATCTTCTGCTACTTTCTCAATATCAATGCCTCCCTCAGGAGAAGCCATAATTGCAAGGGATCTTGTTGATCTATCTATTACTGCTCCAAGATAAAATTCTTTTTTTATCTCAGTACACTCCTCTACTAAAATACAAGAAACTGGCTGACCATGATCATCTGTCTGATAAGTTACCAACTTATTGTTTATCCATTTTTCTGCAAACTCTTCAACTTCTTTCAAGTTATCCGTTACTCTCACTCCACCTGCTTTTCCTCTTCCCCCAGCATGAACTTGAGCTTTGACGACCCAATTTGTATCTGAGATTTCCTTTGCAGAAGCTAATACTTCTTCGGTTGTATTTGCAGTTAAAAAATTAGGTACTGGAAGTCCGTACTCTTTGAAAATCTGTTTTGATTGATATTCGTGAATATTCAAGCTTTTATTATAAAGCTCTTTTCACTAATTTTTTCTTTATTTCGTTGATTGCCTTTGTGGGGTTGAGGCCCTTTGGACATACGGAAACGCAATTCATGATTCCGTGACATTTAAATACGCTGAAAGCATCTTCGAGTTGATCAAGTCTTTCTTCGGTAGCAGTATCCCTACTGTCGCTAATGAATCTATGCGCCTGAAGAAGAGCTGCAGGACCCAAAAACTTATCAGGATTCCACCAAAATGAAGGACAAGCTGTTGAACAACATCCACACATAATACATTCATAGAGCCCGTCAAGTTTCTCTCTTTCTTCAACTGATTGCTTAATTTCTTTTTCTGGTTTCTCTTCATCATTGATCAAGTATGGTTTGATTTTTTTGTACTGATCTACAAACTGCTTCATATCAACTATTAAATCTTTAATTACAGGTAGTCCAGGTAATGGTCTGAGGACAATTTTATTTCCTCTCAAAGCTTCTGATAGTGGAGTAATACAGCCCAATCCATTCTTACCATTGATATTCATTCCATCTGAACCGCACACGCCTTCGCCACAGGATCTTCTGAAAGATATGCTTGGATCTTGTTCTTTAGCTATATTCAAGAGATCCAAAACCATGATGTCTTGACCTTCAGGAATATCGATTGATAAATCTTGCATGAAGGGCTTTTTTCCACTGTCAGGATCATATCTATAAATAGAGAGTTTTATTGAGGAAATAGATTTTGATGCAATTGCGTCCATCTTAATAACTTCTCACAATTGGTTGAAAGGCCTGAACAGTTTTAGGGCGGAAGTTTACGTCTCTTTTTGTCACTTCTTTAGTATCAGCAAAATAAATAGAATGTTTTAACCAATTTTCATCGTCTCTGTCCTGGAAGTCATCCCTTGCATGAGCTCCTCTACTTTCTTTTCTTTCATTAGCACTAACAGCAGTAGCTTGAGCAACTTCCATTAGATTAAGAAGCTCCAATGCCTCGACTCTTGCAGTATTAAATCTAGACGATTTATCTGTTAAATGAATATTTTGCGTTTT
Source organism: uncultured SAR86 cluster bacterium (assembly GCA_902604535.1). GTDB lineage: Bacteria > Pseudomonadota > Gammaproteobacteria > Magnimaribacterales > AG-339-G14 > CACNYO01. The sequence goes on along the minus strand of CACKZK010000002.1, from coordinate 106,552 downwards.
TTCTCTGATGTTTTCTAACTCTACCAATCCTTTCTCCATTAAGTCACCAGTTCTGAATACACCAAAGTTCAATTGCATATTCTTTTGTAGTTCAGATTTTATGCTTGCAACATCCTCACCTGTTGAGCTGATGTTTACTCTATTAAGATTAACTAAAGCCTGATCAATGTCGTCATTTGTAGCTTTAGATAATGTTATTCCATCCTTAAGCGAATTCTCGATATGAAGTCCGGCAGATCTTCCAAAAACAATAAGATCTAAGAGAGAATTACCGCCCAATCTGTTACCGCCGTGAACAGAAACGCAAGCTGCCTCTCCTGCTGCATAGAGACCGTGAACTACATTATCAGTTCCATCTGTTGCTTGAGTTAATACTTGTCCGTGAACGTTAGTTGGTATTCCTCCCATAGCATAGTGGCAAGTTGGCACTACGGGAATGGGGTGTTCTACAGGATCAACATGGGCAAATGTTTTGGAAAGCTCTGTTATACCTGGGAGTCTTTTATGAACAATCTCAGGTCCGAGGTGGTCTAACTTAAGATATACGTGATCTGCATTAGGTCCACATCCTCTACCTTCTAGAATTTCTAACATCATTGATCTTGCAACTACGTCTCTACTAGCAAGATCTTTATAATTGGGTGCATATCTTTCCATGAAACGTTCACCATCTTTGTTCACTAGGTAGCCGCCCTCACCTCTGCATCCTTCTGTAACTAAAGTACCATGGCCATAAATTCCAGTAGGATGAAACTGCCACATCTCCATATCTTGAACTGGGAAGCCGGCTCTTAAAACCATTCCTGTGCCATCACCAGTGTTAATCATCGCGTTAGATGTCGTTTGATAAATTCTTCCTGCTCCGCCTGTTGCTAGGACTGTGGCTTTAGACTTTAGGAAGTAAGGCTCTCCGGTCTCAATTTCAAAAGCTATTACTCCAACTACTTGATTATCGCCATTTTTAACGAGATCCACTGCAAACCATTCACTTAAAAAATTTGTTCCTGCCTTGAGGTTTGCTTGATAAAGAGTATGCAATAGAGCATGGCCAGTTCTATCTGCGGCTGCACAAGTCCTTTCAGCTTGACCTCCTTTTCCATAATCTTTTGATTGGCCTCCAAAAGCTCTCTGATAAATTTTTCCCTCCTCTGTTCTAGAAAAAGGTAATCCCATGTGCTCAAGCTCAAAAACTGCTTTGGGGCCTTCTTGACACATGTACTCAATAGAATCTTGATCGCCAATGAAGTCTGATCCCTTGACAGTGTCATACATATGCCACCTCCAGTCATCATCTGGATCAGCACTTTGTATTGCGCAAGTTATACCTCCTTGAGCAGAGACAGTATGAGATCTCGTAGGAAAAACTTTTGAAACTACAGCGGTTTTAAAACCAGATTGGGCCAATTGCAAGGAAGCCATTAGGCCAGATCCACCGCCTCCAACTACAATGCCATCGTACTCTAATATTTTTAGTTTACTTGCGTCTAATTCCTCACCTTTACCATTCATTGCCATAGAGTTAACTCACTATTAATAAAATTCCTACCGTAATTAAACCTAAAACTTGCATCCAACATAAAGCCAGAAAGGAGTTCTTTATAAATCCTGATACGCTTCCTAGAAGTCTAGAAGTTAAATAATCATGTGCAATATTCAACATTCCAGACATTGCGTGATAGGAAATTGATACAAGTATCAAAAAGGTCCAAATCCTAAAAAAAATATTTTCAAATAATGCCGCTAAATCTAAAAAATTAACAGGTTCAACCTGAAACCAATAGAAGGATATAACCAAAAAATAGAGTGCCTGAAAAGCCGCCGTGAGCCTTATGACAAAAAACTCAAAAACGCCCGTTCTCTTAAATGATCTTAATTTGGTTACCATATCAAAAGACTAAAAATTATTGTGACAGCCAAAAATAAAATATACACGCCCATAGCACTGTATCTAGAGGCCTTAAGTGTCTCCCAATATCCAAAATCCATTGTCAAATGCCTTAACCCAGAGAAAAAGTGATAAACGATTGAAGCGACGTATAAAGTCAATGCCGATTTCATTACAAAGTGAGACATTAGAATTGATGCGTAATCAAATCCGTCTTGAGATTGAATTGCAACTAATACCAGCGAAATGAAAGGAAAAGTTAAAAAAAATAAAATTACTCCAGAGATTCGATGCGAAATAGAGGATAAGGCAGTGATGGGAAACTGAATGGTGAATAAATTTAAATTAACTGGCGGTTTTAACATTTTATTTATTGGAGGGCAGGTGAATTATAATGCTTAAAACAAAACGATCAACGCCTTCTTATTCTTGCCCTCTTTTTTAATTGTCTTTCTGTCAACTTGTTCTTTTTTTCTTTAAAAGGATTATCGTCAGTCTTATAGGAAATTTTGATTGGAACACCTTTTAAATCAAGAGCTTTTCTAAATTGTTTTTCAATGTATTTCGTGTAGGAATTACTTATATCTTTAAGTTTATTTCCATGAATTGAAATGGTGAAAGGTCTATTCGATAATAACTGGACAAATTTGAGGTTTGGTCTAAATCTACCTGAAATTGGCGGCGGATTTTTTTCTACAATTCTTTCTAGAATATTATTTAATTCTTTTTTTGATATTTTATTTCTGGAGTTTTTTATTATCTTGATTAAGCCTCTAACTAAGGCTTTTGTTCCTATATTTTTTTTTGCAGAAATAAATTTACTTTCTAAATGATTAGCAAAAGACAGTCTTCTGTTAATTTCTTTTTTAAATATTAATTTATCTGTTTTACTAAGATTCTCACTTTTATTTAAGCCTATGACGATTGGCTTTCCTGAAGTTAGACACAGGGAGATAATTTGAAGATCTTGATCTGATATGGAATTGTGAACGTCTATAAGAAATACAACACCGTCAACATTCTTCAAGGTAGTTATTGATTCCCTTGTGATCAAATTATCTATTTGATCATTCAATTTACTTTTTCTTTTAATTCCCGCTGTGTCGGTAAGGATAATTTCAGCCTTATTTATGTCTAACTTATGTGAGATTGAATCTCTTGTTGTGCCAGCGGATTTATCTACTAAAGATCTTTCTGCTTGAAGTAGTTCGTTAAAAAAAGTTGATTTTCCGGCATTTGGCTTCCCAATTATTCCGACTCTCAAATTAATTTGACTGGCTTCATCTACTTGCTCATCAGAAGGAAAAATTTCCTCTATTTTTTTCTCAAGAGATCTTATTCCTTGTTTTTTTGTGACTGAGATTTCAATAATATTTTGAAATCCTTCCTTGTAATAAAGATCTTTATTGTATTCACTTTCTTTTAGATCACATTTATTTAGAACTGGAATAAAGGGAACAGATGCTTTTCTTATGTAATTTAGGATCTCTGCGTCTATTTTTGATAAATTGGTAGATGAGTCAAATAAAGCAATAATTAAATCAGATTCTTCAAAAGAACTTAACGATGACTTTGTTACAGCAAAATCAATCTCATTTTCTGTGAGGCCTATTCCTCCAGTATCAACGAGTACATAACCTTTATTATTTATAATTAGATTTGCGTATTGTTTGTCTCTTGTAAGGCCTTCTATGTTGGCAACAAGAGATTCATTATTTCCTAATAAAGCATTAAAGAGGGAAGATTTCCCTACATTTGGTTTACCCAATATTGTAATAATTGGTTTCATAACTGCTTTTCGGTTTATTTTACAGAAAGTAAAAAGGAAGCGCCCTTAGAATCAACTCCAAATAAAAAGCTATCCTTAGAGAATAGTGAAACTAATTTATTTTTAGTTGGTTGTGTTCTGCCAACCAAATAACCAGTTTTTAGGTCAACAAAATGAATAAAGCCTTCTAAATCGCCAACAACCAGATAATCTTTGTATCTGATAGGCTTTGTTAGCTCTCTATATTTTAGTCCAGAATTTTTCCACTCTAAATCGCCATTCACAGTCCTGTGAGAAAAAATCTCATCAAACTCATCAACGAAGAAAATATCTCCTCTGTAAGAGATAAAATCTTGAAAGATCGATGAATCTTGTCGCCAAACAGTTCTACTAGATTGAATTTCAATAGCAGAAATACTTCCTTGATAAGCAGCTCCTATTGCTAATCCTGAGGTTATTAGCGGTTTAGCATCCACATCTATAATTCTTTCAAATTCCGAACTTGCTTCGTTTAGAGTCATAGGAATTTCCCATCTTACTACTCCTGAGTCTGGATCAATCATTGCTAAGTTTCCGTTGGCAAAACCTATAAATAGCATATTATTGGAGAAATAAGGTTCTGAAGTTCCTCGAAGAGTCAATTGAGGGATTACCGCTAAATACTCCCATTTATATTCGCCTGTTTTAAAATCTAATGCCGTAATTCTTCCATCAACAGATTGCACAGCAACAATCCTTCCATTTGCGACCGGCGGGGAAAGAACTTCAGTATTAACACTAGCTTGCCATTTCAATTCACCGTTTTCATCATCTATAGCAAAAACATCTCCATCCGAAGATGCAGCGAATAATGTTCTGAAACTATGGCCCAAACCAGCTGAAAAACTGTTGGAAATTTCTTTTTTCCAAATTTCTTGACCGCCTCCTAAATCTCCTTTAACTAAAAAACCTTCGGAAGTTATGTAATAGTAAAAGTTATCGTCAAAGTGAATATCAAACCTTCCAAAAATAGAACTCTTCAGAATCTTCTTTTTCCAAAGAATTTCACTCATCACCTCTGATTCTATTTCTTCTAAAGGAGTGGGTAGATTAATTTCCTCTCCATCAGACTCACATCCAAGCAAAACAAAAAAAGTAATCAATAAAACTATTAAATTTTCTTTTTTCATAAAATTTAAGACGATGGAAGTAGTGACAATTTTATATTCATCAACTCTATGAATCCTTGATCACTTGTAGCTTTTATAGCCTCTTCATAATATGTGTTTGCTGAGTTGTATGATTCCTCAAAACTTGCAATGTCTCCAAGTAATTCAAGCCTCTTAGGTTCATAAAAATCTAATTTTGAACCTAAGCTTTTCTTGGCTTCATCAAAATTTCTTTCTTGAATCAAAATATATCCTAATCTTATCACTGCAATATCATGCAAGGGATTATTGGAGTTATCAGCGGTTGTGATTATCTTGACTAGTTTTCCTTTTGCTAAATCTAGATTGGCTTCGTCAAAAGCTTTCTTTGCTATTAAGAGATCTGATGCAGTCTCGTAGACTGTTTTTTCAATACTGAGCTGTTCTGAATCCATTTGCTGCATAAGGTTTTCTAGTGTTGATTCCTCATTATTAAAAGATTGAATTATATTTTGATAAGCTTCAAAAGCTTCAGCTAATTTCTCTTCGTTTTTATTTTGAAAGTAAAGATAAATAAAAAATGAACCTGCTAACAGGACTAAAACAAGAATTATTGATATTGCGTTAGATCTTATCCAGTCAAAAAAACCAGATAATCTAGTCTCTGCAGATGAACTAAACGGATCTTCATTCATTTTTGAGCTCTTTAACTAATTGATCATATTCAAGAGTAAGTTGATCCTCATCTTCTTTTAATTTTTTTAGTGAAAAGTTGTTAGACCTCACTTCTTCCGGGCCGATTATAACTGCAAAATCAATATTATTCTTGTCAGCTTTTTTCAGCTGATTTTTCAGTGAAGATTGGTAACCAGAAAATAAAACTCTTAAATCTTTATTATCTTTTCTCAACTTTTGGGAAAGCTTTAGTCCATTTGTGACATAACTTTCATCTGTAAGTATTATTTGAAGAGACGGTGAAAAAGTTGATTCTTTATTTTGAGTAATCAAAGCAAGTCTATCCAAACCGATTGAAAAACCAGCAGCCGGGCAATCTCTTCCACCAAGTTGTTTAGATAATCTGTCATACCTTCCTCCTCCACAAAAAGTATTTTGACTTCCGAGATCTGGAGACGTCCATTCAAAAACTAGATCGTTATAATAATCAAGACCTCTGACCAATTTCTCTTCTTCTTTATAGAATATACCTAAATCATTAAGGCCTTCTTTAATCAATTCATAATTATCAGCTGATTTTTGACTGAGATATGAGGATATTTTGGGTGCATTTTTAATCACTTTTTGAGTTTCTTCATTTTTAGAATCTAAGATTCTCAGAGGATTAGTTTCAAGTCTATTCAAGCTATCCTCATCAAGAGCTTCAGAGAAATCACTTAAATACTTTTTTAACTCTGAAGCATATTTTTTTTGAGATTCCTCATCACCGAGAGAGTTGATATTTAGTGAAACGTTATCTAATCCAAATATTTGAAAAATTTCATTTGCCATCATTAGTAACTCAAGATCTGCTTCAAACCCTCTGACGCCATATGTTTCTGCGCTTACTTGAAAAAATTGCCTTGATCGACCCTTTTGAGGTCGCTCATACCTAAACATTGGACCCGCATAAGATAGTTTAATTGGACCTAAATCAATCAAACCTGAATCAATGGCAAGCCTAAGACAACCTGCCGTGCCCTCTGGTCTAAGAACTAAATCCTCACCCTTCCTATCTTGAAAAGTAAACATTTCCTTATTGACTATGTCTGTTTCTTCTCCAACGGATCTGATAAAGAGTTCTTTCTTCTCTACTATGGGGGTTTCAATCTCTTTAAAAAAATAACTATTTAAAATATTTTTTATTTCATCTAGTAAATTGGATTTATGCTCAAACTCACTCGGATCCAGATCATTGAATCCTCTGGGCTTTGTTACTTTCAACATAATCTAACCTTTAGCAATTATTTTTTTATTCTCAATCTCAATAGATTTTACTTTATCTCTGATTTGTTTTTCCAAATGCTCTACGAGATTTTCATTTCCTATTTTGTGATCGGGCTCCCCATCAATGTAAATCAAATTATTTGGATCTGCCCCAGTTATGCCAACATGAGCTGCTTTAGATTCCCCGGGCCCATTGACATAACAACCAATTACAGCAACATCAATATTTTCCCTGATATCCTCTAACCTTGCTTCTAATTGATTCATAGTTTCAATTACATTGAAATTTTGTCTTGAGCAGCTTGGACAAGCTATAAAATTAATTCCCTTTGATCTGAGTTTTAAGCTTTTTAATAAATCAAAACCTACTTTTATCTCGTCAACGGGATCGGATGCAAGTGATACCCTGATTGTATCCCCTATTCCATCCATTAATAATGCACCCATAGCTATAGATGATTTAACTGTGCCAGATCTGAACCCACCTGCTTCAGTAAGCCCAAGATGTAAAGGTTGTTTTATCATTTTTGCAATAATCCTATAGCTTTCTACCATCATGCCTACATCAGATGCCTTGATGCTGAGCTTAAAATTTTGAAAATTAAGGGATTCCAAAATATCCACATGATTCATGGCTGATTCAACCAAGGCTTCTGGTGTGGGCTCACCATATTTTTTTTGTAGTTTTTTCTCTAAAGAGCCAGCATTGACTCCAACTCTAATTGGAATATCTTTATCTTCTGCACATTTGACTACCTCTTTAACTCTATCTATGTTGCCAATATTGCCAGGATTAATTCTTAAGCAATCGGCTCCGTTTTTAGCAGCCAGAATACCCATCTTATAATCAAAGTGTATATCTGCAATGAGAGGAACATTGGAATCCTTTTTTATTAACTTGAAAGCCGTTGCTGCTTCTTCATTTGGTACAGAAATTCTAACTAAATCTGCTCCAGCATCTTCAAGCTGTTTTACTTGATCTATTGTCGCTTGGACATCCTCTGTTTTAGTGTTCGTCATGCTTTGAACACTAATTGGGGCATCGCCACCAATTTCTACATCACCGACTTTAATTTTTAGAGAATATCGTCTCTTAATCTTTAAAAAGTTCAACAACTACTCCGTTCTCATATAAAAAGTGAGCATAATCGGTATATCGACTCACAGTTTCTGAAAAATCTATATTTTTTCCGTTCAAGTATATCTTTACCGATGGAGAGTGTCCTATTTTAAATTTGAAAGGGCCATAACCAGTTACTTCATAAAGACCTGTTTGAAGAAGTTCAAACAAAAGAATTTGCTCATTATCAATAATCTCCACCCAACTTTCGCCTTGGACTATTATTTCAATTTCACTGACATTATCATCTGAGAGAATTTTCTTATCATCCCTCTCAGAGTCAATATCAATGGTTGGAACATCTGGATCTTGATCAAAAGCTATTTGGTCTTCAAGAATATTAATATTAAATGGAAAGTTTATGTCTTTCTCTAAAGCGTTTTCATCAATTAACTCGCCATTGATAATTTCTTGATCATCTGAAATATTTTCAATGTAACTGACATCTTTTTTCTGATCATCGCCTCTAAATATAAAGTAGGAAAGAATTATCAAAGAAAAAATAATAATTGAAAGAAGAGTAATTCTCCTTTCTAGTAAATTAGGAAAGAAATTAGAAAAAAAGCTCTGCGATGATTCTTGGTTTTCATTTTCATTAGAAATATTTTTTTCTTTTAAGAAATTTTCATATTTTTCTAGAATTATTGAAGGTTTTATATCAAAAAATGAACAATATTTCTTGATTTGTGATTTTGCAAAAATAGGCGCTGGCAGTTCATCAAAGCTCAAGTCCTCTATGGCTAAAAGAAATTTTTCTGGAATATTTAATTTAGTTGAAATTTCATGAAGTGAAATTCCTTTTTCTGCTCGGAATTTTGCTAGGTCAGAATCCAAAGCTCTCTCTAGAAAAGATTATTCATGATAGCAATCTCCCTTTCAGCTGACTGCAAAGAATCAGAGCCATGTACAGCGTTCTCTCCTAAAGAAGTAGCAAATGATTTTCTTAGTGTTCCTTCATCTGCTTCAGCTGGGTTAGTTGCTCCCATCAATTCTCTATACCTAGAAACAACGTCATCTCCTTCTAAAACCTGAATTACACAATCACCGGATGTCATGAAATCAACAAGTTCTCCATAAAAAGGTCTCTCGGAATGCTCTGCATAAAATTCCTCTGCTATTTCTCTATCCAAAGTAAGACGTTTAGATTTAATAATTTTTATTCCTGATTCTTTTATCTTTTTGTTTATATCTTCAATGAAGCCATTGTTAACTGCATCAGGCTTAATTATGCATAAAGTATTTTCCATATTTCCTCCTTAAGAATTAGTCTTTTTCATCAATCCAAGTTGCCTGAATTGCTTCTAATATCTTTTCATTTGATCTATCTGGATCATCGGAAAAACCATCCAAATCTATGACCATTTTTCTTAAATCAACAAACAGAATTTTTTCTGGATCAGTTTCAGAGTGATTTTCAATTAGCTCATCGACAATTTCATAAATATCTGTCCAAAGCATTTTGTCAAAGATTAGAGACTATTTGAGCTCCGCAAATGGTTTGTCAGAAAATGTAAAACTCTCCCCACATCCACATTCATTTTCAACATTAGGGTTTTTAAAAACTAAATTATGATTCACGCCTTCTTGAATAAAATCCAATTCCGTACCTTTAAGAAAAATTAAACTTGTGTCTTTAATATAGACGTCAACACCAGAGAAATTTCCATGATAATCGTTAGGATCTTCATCTTTTACGTAATCTAGATTATAAGCGTATCCTGAGCATCCAGAATCTTTCAAAGATATCCTGATTCCATTTGAGCCTGGATTAGACTTCATCATCTCAATAAGATGATTTACTGCAGAGCTAGAGACACTAAAATCATCCTTAGTAAGAGACTTCTCATCCTGAATATCAAGATTTTGCTTACTTGGGTGTAATTCTGAAACCATATTAATAGTATATCGTGGAAACTGGATTGTAATATCATTTGAAAGATTTCTTAATTGACAACTCAGTCTAGACCTTTGCTCAAGACCCCATGCCTTATCGAGCATATCTTCTTCTTCATCAGATGAATCTTCCAAGGTATCAAATCCCTCAGTAACAATAACGTGACAAGTAGTACATGCACATGACATCTCACAAGCATGTTCTACTAAAATATTATTATCGAGTAAATTTTCGCAGACTGACTTAGTGGGCTCAGCTTCTACAACTGCTCCTTCAGGACATATCTCTGCATGTGGCAATAAAGTTATCTTGGGCATTAGTCATTATTTCTTAAACTTTTAAAATCATCTATTGCGCGATGAATAGCTTCTTCTGCGAGCACACTGCAGTGAATTTTAATTGCAGGTAATTCTAAAATATCAACAATTTCCTGATTAGAGATCGCTTGAGCCTCTTCCAATGTTTTGCCCTTAAGCATGTCAATTAATTGTCCGCTTGATGCAATAGCTGAACCACAACCATAGGTTTTGAATCTGGCATCAACTATTCTGTTTTCTCCATCAATATTCTGGCATTTTATTTGGAGTTTCATGACATCTCCACAAGCTGGAGCACCAACGATACCAGTACCTACTCGATGAAAATCTTCATCGCCAGGCTTCCATCTACCAACACTGGCCTTTTCAGGATTATTTAAAGTTTCTTCAAATTTATCTACTACTTTTTGTGAATATGCCATTTTTAACCTCTTTAGCTATCAAGCCCACTCTATTTTATCTAAATCTACTCCATCTTGATACATTTCCCATAGAGGAGAAATTTCTCTCAGCCTTTCTACTGAGGACTTAACAATCAAAGCAGTTTCCTTAACATCTTTTTCAGTTGTATATCTACCAAATGAAAATCTTATAGAACTATGTGCAAGCTCATCTTTTCTTCCAAGTGCTCTCAAAACATATGAAGGTTCTAAGCTCGCAGAAGTGCATGCAGATCCAGAGGAAACTGCAATCGATTTAAGAGCCATTATGAGAGATTCTCCTTCAACAAAATTAAAAGATATGTTCAGTATGCCAGGAAATTTACTTTTTGAATCTCCGTTGACATAAATTTCCTCGATGCCTTTAACTTCTTCCCAAAATATTCTTTTAAGATTCTCTAACTTTCTCAGGTCTTCATCCATTTGTTGTTGAGCTATTCTTGCTGCCTCCCCTAAACCTACAATCTGATGTGTAGCTAAAGTGCCAGACCTAAAACCTCTTTCGTGACCGCCGCCATGAAATAAAGGTTCTAGTCTAACTCTGGGTTTTCTTCTAACAAATAATGCACCCACACCTTTGGGGCCATAAAATTTATGAGCTGAAATAGATAAGAGATCAATTTTATTAGAAGACATACTAATGGGAATCTTACCAATACTTTGAGCTGCATCAACATGGAAGATGATTCCCCTATTTCTCGTTAATTCACCTATTGAGTCTATATCTGTTATTGTTCCTAATTCATTGTTCATGTGCATAAGTGACACTAAAATTGTTTTTTCATTTACTGCATCGGCCACTTGTTCAACAGTAATCTCACCTAATGAATTTGGTTCCAAATAGGTGACTTCAAAACCTTCATCTTCGAGTTGTCTAAAAGGGTCAAGAACTGCTTTGTGCTCAATTTTTGAAGTTACGAGATGATTACCTTTGTTTTTGTAGAATCTTGCTGCGCCTTTTATTGCTAAATTATCAGATTCAGTTGCACCAGAAGTCCAGATTATTTCTCTAGGATCACAACCTATCAAAGATGCTAGATTGTTTCTGGCCTCTTCAACTGCTTCATCTGCTTTCCAACCAAAGGAGTGAGATCTCGAAGCGGGATTTCCAAAATTCCCATCGAAAGACATAAAATCAGTCATCTTCTTAACTACGCCTTCCTCAACAGGAGTTGTTGATGCATAATCTAAATAAATCTGTTTCAAAATTACCTACCGCTCAATTTGAGTGTATTTTATGCTCAATCAGGTACAGAGTAAAGAAAAAAGGTACATTAATAGTGTAGTTTATAACTTTTAATTATAAAGAAACTGGAAAATAGACCAAATGCAGTAATTTAAGCTTCTAAAAAGTTCTATTAAATCAACATATGTACCTTTAAAAAAAAATAAGGTACACTCTGTTTAAATTAAAAATGATTATAGGTACAGAATCATGAGCAAAAACAAGTATCTTTACAAAAGACACAATACTTGGTGGGTAAAACTTTCAGTCCCAAAAACTTTACGAGAAAAATTAGGTTATGACCTGAGGCAAACTACCGGAACTTCAGATCTTGACGAAGCAATCTCTAAGAGAGATCAAATTGTTCAAGAGTTTCGAGATATTATCAATACAGAGAAAAACTTATTAAAGAAATCTATTACATATAATGATGTCTCTAATAATTCAGATGTCCCTGCTAGCGAATACATGCCCAAAACAGATATATCTGACCCTCAGTATTTTCATAAAGTTGTTGACTGTCAGTGGGCCTGCCCTGCCCATACTAATGTTCCTGAGTACATAAGATTGATTGCTCAAAAAAAATACACTGATGCATACATGCTTAATTGGAAATCAAATGTTTTTCCAGGGATTCTAGGAAGAACCTGTGACAGGCCCTGCGAACCAGCATGCAGGAGAACTAGAACACATGAGGAACCTGTAGCAATTTGCAGATTAAAAAGAGTGGCTGCAGATAATAAAGAAGACTTTGATAATCTTCTTCCTGAAATTCCCTCTGAAAAAAATGGAAAACAAATTGCTTTGATAGGTGGAGGTCCTGCTTCTTTGACGGTAGCTAGAGATCTATTACCTCTAGGTTATGAGGTAACAGTTTTTGAAAAGGATCCTAAACCTGGCGGGTTGATGAGGACCAATATTCCATCTTTTCGATTACCCGAAGAAGTTTTAGATGAGGAAGTTTATAGAGTTATCAAAATGGGTGCGAAATTTGTTAACAATACTGAGATAAAAAGTATGAAGTCTCTAATAGACGATGAAAAATTTGATGCTGTTTTTGTGGGAACAGGAGCGCCCAAAGGGAAAAATCTGAATATTCCAGGAAGAAATGAAGCATCTGAAAACATTCATATTGGCATTGATTGGCTCACTAGTATTGCTTTTGAACACATATCTTCCATTGGAAAAAAAGTAGTTGTTATTGGTGGCGGAAATACTGCAATGGATTGCTGTAGAACAGCCATTCGATTAGGAGCGGAAGATGTGAAAGTGACTGTAAGAAGTCCTTTCGAGGAAATGAAGGCTTCAGATTGGGAGATTGAAGAAGCTATAGATGAAGGAATCCCTATTCTTGAAAACACTTCACCAAAAGAATTTGTCGTGGACGATAATGGAAAACTGAAAGGAGTTAAGTTTGAAAAGGTAGCAGCTCAATATTCTGATGATGGAAAAAGAAAGATGGTTCCTACTGGAGAGGAAATAGTCATTGAGTGTGATGATGTTTTATTAGCAATTGGACAAGATAATGCCTTTGATTGGATTGAAAGAGACATTGGAATGGAATTTGGTGAATGGGAAATGCCCGTTGTTGATAAAACTACTATGCAATCAACTTTACCAAATGTCTTTTTTGGTGGTGATGCAGCATGGGGGCCTGAAAATATTATTTGGGCAGTAGCTCATGGCCATCAAGCTGCTATATCGATTGATAACTATTGTAACGGAGTTGACCTACTGGATAGACCTGATCCTTTGACAAATCTTGTCAGTCAGAAAATGGGAGTTCATGAATGGGCTTATGACAATGATATTTCTCAAGAAGATAGAAATATTGTTCCTCATGCTGATCATTCCGAAGCGCTGAAGAGTTTAAAAGTAGAAGTTGAACTGGGTTACGACGAACAACTTGCACTAGATGAGGCTCAAAGATGCCTTAACTGTGATATGCAGACAGTATTTAAAGAAGATCTCTGTATTGAGTGCGATGCTTGTGTTGATATCTGCCCAACTGATTGTATTAACTTTACTGATAACGGATCTGAAGAGTTTGTAAGAGGCAGTCTTAGAATACCAGCTGTAAATTTAGATCAGAGTTTATATGTTTCTGACAAACTCAAAACTGGAAGAGTTATGGTTAAAGACGAAGATGTTTGTGTTCACTGTGGTCTGTGTGCAGAAAGATGTCCTACTGGAGCATGGGATATTCAAAAATTTTCATATACCGAGGCTCAAACCTTGAATTCGAAAGATAACAAAAAATTCAAGGAAGTTGCATAATGGAAAAACTTCAAACTTTTGATTCCTTAGTTTCTAAAAATGACTTTGTAATTAAGTTTGCAAATGTGAATGGCTCCGGTTCAGCGAGTGCTAACCAAATGTTTGCTAAAGCCGTTTTCAGAATGGGTATTCCTGTGAGTCCTAAAAATATTTTTCCCTCAAATATTCAAGGCTTGCCAACTTGGTTTGAAATCAGAATCAATAAAAATGGGTATCTTGGGAGTAAGGGAAGTGTTGACCTTTCAGTTGCAATGAATCCTCAAAGCTACAATCAAGATGTTGAAGAGCTCAACTCTGGTGGGTATCTTTTATATGATTCATCTTGGAAAAGAAATTTTTATAGAGATGATATCAATGTGATTGAAATTCCACTAACCAGCCTTTGTGTTGAGTCTTTTACAAATGCAAAGCAAAGGGCCTTATTCAAAAATATTGCCTATGTAGGAGCTTTGTCTGTGCTTCTTGATATGGAGTATGAAATTTTTGAAGAACTAGTATCTGAGCAATTTGCTTCTAAAAAAAACTTAATCGAGCCGAACCTTAAAGCCCTTAATATTGGAAGGGATTATGTTCTAAATAATTTGCCCTATCCAATTGGTTTAACGCTCGAAAGAATGGACAAGAATGATGGAAAAATTCTTATTAGCGGGAATGAAGCAGCTGGATTAGGAGCTGTTTATGGAGGAGCAACAATTTGTGCTTGGTATCCTATAACACCTTCGACTTCATTAGCAGAGGGTTTTGAAAAATATGCTAAAAAATTTAGAGTCGATGAAAAAACTGGAAAAAATCTATATGCAAGCGTTCAGGCAGAGGATGAATTGTCTGCTATTGGCATGGCTATCGGAGCTAACTGGAATGGAGCTAGATCATTCACTGCAACAAGCGGTCCTGGAATTTCATTGATGAGTGAATTTCTTGGTCTGGCGTATTTTGCTGAAGTTCCTGTCGTAGTTTTTGATGTTCAAAGAGGAGGTCCATCTACTGGTATGCCAACAAAAACTCAGCAATCAGATATCTTAGCTTGTGCTTATGCTTCTCATGGTGATACTAAGCATGTAATGCTTCTCCCAGAAGATCCAAAAGAATGTTTTGAATTTTCTGCTATGGCTTTTGATCTAGCAGATAGACTACAGACTCCTGTATTTGTTGTTACAGATCTTGATATGGGGATGAACGATTGGGTTGTCGATGAACTGGAATGGGATGATTCCAGAAAGTTTGATCGAGGCAAGGTTCTGGACTACGAGGCTTTGGAAAAAATGGAAGAAAAATTTGGAAGATATCATGATGTGGATGGTGATGGAATTTGTTACAGAACTTATCCCGGAGCTCATCCGAGTAAAGGAGCATATTTTACAAGAGGTACCTCCCATGACGAATATGCTAGATATTCTGAAGATGGTGAAATAAATGCAACCAACTTGAGGAGGCTAGTCCAAAAATTTAAAACAGCATCTGAACTAGTCCCTGATCCTGAGATAATACTATCAGATAAAAAAAATTGCTCCGGCGTTATCTATTACGGTAGTACATCTGCTGCAATGATAGAAGCAAGAGATATGCTGAAAGAGGAAGGTATTGAGTTAGATCTGATGAGAGTTAAAGCCTTTCCTTTTAATCTTGATGTTTGGGATTTTATCGAGAAGCATGATTATGTTTACGTAGTTGAACAAAATAGAGATAGTCAAATGAGAACCCTGCTAATGGCTGAGGGAGGGATATCTGCAGAAAAGCTTCGATCATTGGTTTGGTTTAATGGACAACCCATCGAAGCTAATTTCATTGCAAGGAAAATTAGAGAACGTGAACCAGAAAAAATTTAGTTATGACTTATATACAAAAACCTGTTAATCATCATCCAAACTTAAAAAAAAATAAACTTGGTTTAACTCGAAGAGATTATGAAGGAGCAGTATCAAGCCTCTGTGCTGGTTGCGGACACGACTCTATAAGTGCAGCAATTATCGATGCATGCTTTGAGCTAAATATCGAGGCATATAAAGTTGCAAAATTATCAGGTATTGGATGTTCTTCAAAAGCACCGGCATATTTTTTAAATGATTCTCATGGTTTTAATTCTGTTCATGGAAGAATGCCATCAATCGCGACAGGAGCTAGTTGTGCAAATGATGACCTTTTATATATAGGGGTATCTGGAGATGGAGATAGTGCTTCAATTGGCATGGGGCAGTTCGTTCACGCAATTCGAAGACAAGTAGATATGACTTATATAGTTGAAAACAATGGAACTTATGGTTTAACAAAAGGCCAATTTTCTGCAACAAACGATAAAGAATCTCCCAATAAGTATGGGGAGGAAAATCCTTTCCCTCCAATTGATTTAGCTGCTTTGGCTATTCAATTAGGCGCAAGTTACGTTGCAAGAAGTTTTTCCGGTGATAGAGACCAGCTTGTTCCCTTGATAATGGGTGCTTTTCAACATAAAGGATTTGCTCTGCTAGACATTATTAGCCCATGTGTAACTTTTAATAATCATGATGCCTCGACCAAAAGTTACGATCACATTAGAGAACATAATGATGCTTTAGGTAAAGTAGATTTTGTCCCCTTAGGAAGAGAAATTACTGCAAATTACAGAGAGGGAGAGACTGTTGATGTGAACCTTCATGATGGCTCAAAAATGTCCTTAGAAAAGTTAGACAAAAGTTATGATCCTACGGATGCCAATCTCGCTTTAAATACAGTCAGAGAAAAGAATGATGAAGGCAAGGTTGCTACAGGACTGCTGTACATAGATCCAAAAGCTCCTGATCTTTATGAGACACTTCATGCAGTAGATGTACCTCTTAATACTCTTAATGAAGAAGAACTTTGCCCTGGTTCAGACAAATTGAAGACAATCAACGAGGGTTTGAATTAGCTTTCTAAGCTAACCCCTATTCTTGAGGCAATTTCTTGGTAAGATTCGATGACGTCTCCCAGACCTTGACGAAATCTATCTTTATCAAGTTTCTTTCTTGTTTCAGCATCCCAAACTCTGCAACCGTCTGGAGTCATCTCATCTCCCAAAAACATCTTTCCGTCTTGTCTGCCAAACTCAAGTTTGAAATCAACAAGCAGCAAGCCGCCATCGGCAAACATTTTTTTTAAAACATCATTTACTTTAAAGGTTAGTTCTCTCATTTCTTCAATATCTTCTTCGGTTCCCCAATTAAAGGAAATTATATGGAATTCATTGACCATTGGATCACCAAGGTCATCATCTTTATAGAAAAATTCAAATGTTGGAGGATTGAGCTCCACTCCTTCTTCGAGTCCCAATCTTTTACAAATGCTGCCAGCTGTAATATTCCTTACGACGCATTCAATTGGAACCATATCTAATTTCCTAACAATGCTCTCATTATCCGAGACCAAATCTATGAAATGAGTTGGTATTCCCGAGTTTTCTATGTGGCGCATAACATGAGCATTAAACCTGTTGTTTACGGTCCCTTTGCCTGCAAGTTTTTCGATTTTTTTCCCATCGAAGGCTGAAGTGTCATCTCTATATTCCATAATTAGTTGATCAGAATTCTCTGTGGTGAATAAAGATTTTGCCTTGCCGCTAGATAAGAGTTCTATTTTTTTCATATTGATAATTAAGATAAAGATTGATTTATTTCAGAAAGAAGACTCTCAAGTTCATCGTTCCATTCTTCAGAATCTAATAATATTTGAGTTAAATTATCTGATGATGATTTTACAATGATTTTATACTCTTTAGGTTCACTTTTTCTGAGTCTTGAAAGGATACCTTCTTCTTCGGGCAAGCCATAATTAATCAAGACATACCCTTCTTCCCTATTTAGATCTTTTACATTAATGGCAGCCTCTTTCAAAGCTCTGTTTAGCGCTGCCCAAGTTCGAGCAAAACCTATATTTAGATTTATGAATGATTTTCCATCATTTGTATTTATTACCTCTGACTTTCTGCCTTTGTTTAAGTTTAAAGCTACTAAAGAAGTACCTTGAGAGACCGTGGCTGAAGAAAAATAGTCTAATAATTTTCTCAAAAACTCGTCTGCCCCAGAATTATCATTATCTAAGATAGCCCAGTTATCATCTTGTTTAACAAGCTCAGAGAAAAATAATTCTGTGCTAGCCTGTCTTATTCCATGCTCAACTTTAAAACGATACTTTACCTCTGTATTTTTTCTGTTGAAGATGTCAGTTTCAATGATTCCTTCATCTGGATCAGAAATCCTGACAGATAAATTATCTTCATTTTCAATGTATTGATTCAAAATGGGCCATACGGAACTCGGTAAAGATTCGAGATATAGCCATCTAATTTGACCAAGTTTATGAAGTCTTATTTCATTATTGCTTCCTGAAGAAAAATATTGACTTGGTCTTTGCAACTCATAACTTAAATTTTCCTTGTCTATGTCACCGTTTATTGGATACAGATCTAAAAGAATTGTAATGTCATCAATTACTTCAGATAAAGTACTGTCTTCCTCTTCTAATAAGTAAGCATTTCTTGATTGTTTTGAAGGATCAGATACGCAACTGCATAAAATTAAGAGTAATACAAAAAATCTCATATCAAATTAGCTTTAATCTTTTTAGTTCTTCTTCTAAGGTTTGCTGGCACTGTTTAGACAAGTTTGTCAGAGGTAATCTAATTCCAATATCTATCAAGCCCATTCTATTTAAAACCCATTTTACAGGTATTGGATTAGATTCTAAAAAAAGCATTGTGTTTAAATTTGAAATTTTATTTTCAATAACTTTTGCTTCTGGAGATTTTTCAAGAGCTAAATCACATAATTTAGACATTAATTCAGGAACTATATTGGCTGTAACTGAAATATTTCCATGACCTCCGTTTAAAATAAAGTCTGTTGCAGTCGCATCGTCACCAGAGTAAAGAAAAAAAGTTTCATCTCTTATTAGTTTTTTTAATTCCTCTAATCTTGATAAATCTCCTGTTGCTTCCTTGATGCCCATAATATTCTCATGAGGTGCCAACTTAGCAACTGTTTCGGGCAGCAAATCACAGCTAGTTCTTCCTGGAACATTATAAAGGACTTGGGGAAAATCAACTTGATCTGCAATTTGTGTATAGTGTTGAAATAAGCCTTCTTGTGTGGGCTTGTTGTAGTAAGGAGTTACAGATAATGATGCATTGGCACCAGCACTTTTGGCTGCTTTACTCAAATAAATTGCCTCCTTCGTACTATTTGCCCCTGTTCCAGCAAAAATAAAAATCTTATTTTTTGATCTATTAACGATCCTCTCTATAACCGATATATGTTCGGAAACTTCCAAAGTAGCAGATTCACCTGTTGTGCCTACAGCAATAATCCCTTTTGTTCCTGATTTAATATGAAAATCTACAAGTTTATCTAGGGCATCAAGATCAAGATCTCCATTTGCCTTCATAGGAGTTACGATAGCAACAATACTTCCCTTAACTAACATATTTCTTTTTATCAAATTGAATTGTATATTATTGCTTTAAATAAATTACTTTTTTTGAGAGGAAACATAGATGGGAAAAATAACTAACGGCAAAAAAATTCCTGATTTTAAAGCAGATGCTACGAATGATTCTACTTTTGACTTGAAAAGTAATAAGAAGAATTTAGTAATATATTTCTACCCAAAAGATAATACTCCAGGGTGCACAACAGAAGGAGAAAATTTTAGAGATTTATATAAAAAGTTTAAAAATGCTAACGCTGAAATTTTTGGTGTTTCCAGAGAAAGTTTAAAATCTCATGAGAATTTCAAAGCAAAATTTAAATTCCCTTTTGAGCTTATAAGTGATCCTGATGAAAAGCTTTGTAAATTATTTGATGTAATTAAGGAAAAAAGTATGTATGGAAAAAAATATATGGGCATAGAAAGAAGCACTTTCCTTATCGACTCAAGCAATAAATTGATCAAGGAATGGAGAAACGTCAAAGTTCCTGGGCATGCCCAAGAAGTTTTAGAGACTCTTGTAGAGCACTTAAAAAACTAATTATTTACAACAGGCCAAGACTTTATGACTGCCCTTATAGCAGTGGCCAAAGGAACGGCTAATAAGACTCCCCAGAAACCCCATATACCACCGAAAATAAGGATTGCTAAGACTATTAAAACTGGATGGAGGTTTACTTCTCTTCCGATTAAAAGTGGAAAGAGTACATTTCCATCAAGCCCTTGGATAATTAGATAAGTTGAAAGGAAAATTAGATAATTCATATCTAATCCCCATTGAAAATAACCCACAATAGCCACAGGTATCGTTACGAAAATAGCTCCAAACAATGGGATCAATACTGACAGCCCAACCAATATTCCAAGCAAAAGAGAATAATTGGCCCCTAGAAGAGAAAATGCCGTTGTGGTGACTATCCCTACTATGATTAATTCAAGAACTTTCCCACGAAGATATTTAAAAAGTTGAGAATCTAGCTCTATCCAGATTTTTGATGCAGAGCTTTTATCGCTGGGAAGAAAATAACCTACGTACTCAAGCATTTGCTTCTTATCTTTCAAAAAGAAAAATACTAGAAAAGGTATCAGAACTAAATAAATAAGTGCGCTCATTGCTGCTGAAAAGCCAGCATTAAGTTGTAATAGAGTTTGTTCAAGAATATTTGGCAGACTAGAAGTTACTGTAACGCTTAAATTATCAATTTGCTCTGAGGTAAAGAATTCTGGGTAATCATTGAAAAAATTCATCAGAATATCTTCTAAATTTTCTACAATTCTTGGTAATTCGTTTACAAGGCCAACTATTTGTCTTGATAACAAAGGAAAAATTAAAAATAATGAAAGGTAAAGGCCAAAAAACAGAGTTATCGAAATACTAAGACCTATTGGTCTTGAAAATCCCCTTCTTTCTGAAGCAGTGACAATGCTATTCAATAAATAAGCAACAAGAGCGCTAATGAAAAGTGGTGTAAGTATTGAGCCAAAGAAAATTACTATAATTCCAATAAAAACTAATAAAATTGATAAAGAAATTTGATCTTCAGTATGAAAATATTTATCAATAAGATTCTTAAAATATGAGGCCATAAATTTTTGAACTATTTTGTTTTCTAGTAATCAAATGTAATTATACTGTTATTGTGAAGAGATTTTTTTTATTTTTAACCCTATTGGCTCTTACATTCTCTAATGCTCAAAATATTGAGGATGATTTACCAATTTTAGGCGATAGATCATCAGCCTCTGTTTCGTTGTCAGGTGAATACGGAATGGGCAGATTGTGGCTATCTCTTTTTAGATCACAAGCAAAAGAACATTCTGATCCTGTTGTTAGGTCATATATAGAGGATTTGGTCTATAGGCTGGCTGAGAATTCACAAGTTAAAGATAGAAGATTTGAATTTATTATCATCGATGATAAATCTATAAATGCCTTTGCAGCTGCTGGTGGAATAATTGGGATAAATACAGGTTTATTTTTTTATACTAATGATGAATCTGAATTTTCTTCAGTTATGACTCATGAATTAGCCCATCTGAGTCAGAGACATTATGCAAGAAGTCAAAATAGAGGATCGCCTTTGGCAAATGCTTTGATGATTCTAGGAAGCATTGCTTTAGCCGCTGCATCCAATAATCCTCAGGCAATAATAACTGGACCGGCTTTAATGCAACAATTGAATACAAATTTCACTCGTTCAAATGAGGAAGAAGCAGATCGAATAGGCTTCAATAATCTTGTTAGATCAGGTTTTGACCCCAAAGGACAAGGTAGGATGTTTAAAATACTTCAAGATCTCTCACGAAATAATTCAGAAGATCAGTTTGGTTACTTAAGGACTCATCCATTTCCAAAAGATCGAATTACTGATGCTAGGATTAGGGAAACTGAGTTTGAAGAAAAAAACTCATTTGTATCTTATAGAGACTCGGTTGATTTTCATCTAATTAAAAAAAGAATTGAGAGCGGAATAGAACAAAATCCTAGGGGTTTAATAAGAAAATATTCAAGTGAACTAAGGAAAGCAAAAACAAAAAAGGATGAGACTATTTCAAAGTATGCCCTTCACCTTGCGCATTTAAACAATAAAGATTATGCAAAAGCCTTTTCTCTGATAAGAGAATGCATAGAATTAGATCCTATCAATATCAATCTTCAGATATCCCTAATGGAAGCACATATGAAGGCTGGAAATATCCTTGAAAGTGTTTCTTTGGGAAAAAATCTTATTTCCTTGCATCCTAATAATTATTCAATCTCTCTACTATTGTCTAAAGCTTTATTCAGAGATAAAAAATATGATGAAGCTGAAGAAATTTTAAACGAAATTTCAAAAAAAAGACCTTCTGATCCTTTCGTTTGGTATGAGTTAGCAGAAGTGCAAGGTTTTTCAAACAACCTCATTGGATTGCATAGGTCTAGAGCAGAATACTTCTTTTTAACGGGGCGATTTGAGGCAGCAATCATGCAGCTAAGAGAAGCATCAAAACTAGCTGTAAACTTCTTCGAGGTAAATGAAAGTATCAGAACTAGAATGGAAGAAATTTATCAGACGACTGAAGCCTTAAAGAGAATGGGTTGATTAAGCAGGAAATAAATCAGAGAAATCTCTTCCAGCTAATAAATGTAAATGTAGGTGAAAGACAGTCTGCCCAGCGGAGGCCCCATTATTTACCACAACGTTAAATGATTCTTCCGTTTCAAATTTTCTAGACATTTCTCCTACAACAAACATCAAGTGTCCTAGAATTGATACATCTTCAGCCGAAGCATCGGATAATTTTGGAATTGGTTTTTTTGGAATAATAAGTAAATGGATTGGGGCCTTGGGATTAATATCTTCAATAACAATACATAAATCATCCTCATAATGAGTGATGGATGGTATTTCTTTTTCTATTATCTTTTGAAAGATAGTTTTTTCTTCTGACATTTATGAAATCTTATAACCCAAGTAGGAAGCACTCAAGCACAATAGTACGCTTGCTAAAATATAAAAAATAGAATTTGTCATGCCAAATGTTTGATAGAGTTCTAAAGACTCTTTAGTAAAAGCTGAAAATGTTGTAAATGATCCTAGAAATCCTATGATTAAGAAATTTTTTATATTTTCCGAAATCACCTCTGAAGTCTCTGAAATATAAAAACCAATAAAGAAGCATCCTATGATATTCACTACCAAGGTCCCAAAAGTGAAGCTAAGAATTGAATAGTTATTCAAAAAAGAAGAGACCAAAAACCTTAAAGAAGCTCCTAAAGCTCCACCAAAAGCAACCATTAAAATAGACATATTAAAAACTGGTGGGTCGTATAGGATTCGAACCTATGACCAATTGATTAAAAGCCAACTGCTCTACCAACTGAGCTAACGACCCACGTATTATTGAAATTTCTTAAGCTCTTCGGCAGCGAGTATACCAGCTCCAGAGTCAGGATAATTGTTAATTAAGTAATTAAAATATTCTTTTGCCTTATTAGAATCTTCTGACCTTAAACTTATCATTCCTAGTTTAAAGTTTGCATCTGGTATCCTGTTATGTTTTTCATAAGTAGAAATTAATTCATTAAAAGAATCTGATGAATCGATGTAATTTTCTTGAAGAAAATATATTTCACCTAACCAAAATAAAGCATCTCCAATAAAATTTCCCTCAGGAAATGAAAGAATCAAGTATCTTAATTTTTCTGATGCCTCAGCAAATCTTCCATCTTCAATAAGTTGAAGTGAATCGGACCAAAGGTCAAATTCATTACTAGCATCATCTTCTTCAATTAATCCAGCTAAGGGATCTAATTCATCTATATTTGTTTCTTCTATTTCTTCTTGAACCAATAAGATGCCTTCTAACTCATGAATTCTTTTGTCTAAATCTACGTATCGAAGCTGTTGTGTATCTTCAATTCTATTTAATTTATAGTTAATTTCTTCAAGCTGACTTAGGAGAGTTTGGATTTCTTTTTCAAGGGAATTGATTTTATTCAATAACAACCTTTCCGACTCAGAATCCTGTGCCCAAGTCGAAGAAGATGTTAAAAAAAATATAAGTAAAAGAAATCTTTTAATCACTTAAAGCTAGTAAAGAGATATCTCAACTCTCCTGTTGGCTTTATATGCTGATTCTGAAGAGCCAAGTCTGTCTGGTCTTTCTTCCCCGTAAGAAACAACATCGATCTTTGAGGATGAGATGCCATTGACTATTAAGAATTCTTTAACGGATTGAGCTCTTTTTTCACCTAACGCAAGGTTATATTCTCTTGTTCCTCTCTCATCGCAATGTCCTTCTAGTCTGATTGCCTTTGCTCTTTTAGCAAAACGAATGTATTGCTCTAAGGTATCCATAGCATCATCACCAAGGTCAAAGTTATCGAATTCAAAATAAACCTTATCCGGCAAATTTACGTCCATTTTTGGTCCCATCTGAGCTGATTGACCAGAGACAGAAGCATAGCTAGATGCAGATACATCGTCAGCCACATCATTAGCACAGCCACTACCTAAACATGCCAATATTGATATTAGAAAAATACTTATTGGTTCCATTTTTATCCTCATCTAGTTAAACGATCTATTATGTTTGACTCAAGATTCTTGAATTAGTTCAAGAAAGGTGACCAAACAGGTTCTCGAATAGCGCCAATTTTACTAGGTATTTTGAACTTTGCCAGCCCATCAAGCGAAATTCCTGCTAAATAGCCATTTTCAGCGTCTTTCGTGGCATAAATAATGAAGTTATTATTAGGAGAAACGCTTGGAGATTCATCTAATGTTGTCTCAGTAAGCATCTTTAGACCGCTTTTTCCAAGACGTTTTATTGAAATATGAAACTTTCCTTCAGATCTATGGACAAAAACAATATTCTTCCCGTCTGGGAAATATCTTCCTCTAGCATTGTAATTTCCATCAAAAGTAATTCTTGAAATTTTTCTTGTAATTAGGCTAACTTCATATAATTGAGGAGTTCCTGACCTATTTGAAGTAAATAGAAGTTTCCTTCCGTTTGCAGAAAATGAGGGTTCTGTATCTATTCCATAATGCGCAGTAATTCTGGAAATCTTTTCGGTCTTTAAATCAAATAAATAAACATCTGGATTGCCGCTCCTAGACGAAACAAAAGCTAAATAATTTCCATTTGGAGACCAAACAGGAGCACTATTGATTCCGGGGTACCTTCTTAATGAATTTCTCTTCCCTGAGGATAAATCTTGGATAAAAATTTCGGAATTCCCGTTCTCAAAAGATACGTAACTTATTTTTTCTCCGTCAGGAGACCAATCTGGTGACATTATCGGCTCAGGTGAATCAAACAGGGTAATTTCATTATCGCCGTTAATATCACAAATATTTAATTGATACTTATCCTTCTCAGGATTAAGAATATACATAAGTTTTGTTGTAAAAATTCCGTCTACTCCAGTTATCTGTTTGTAAATTCTATTACTCATTTTATGGGATGAAAGCACAAGAGAATCTGCTGATGACCTCGCAGTTCCATTGAGAAGATTTCTTCCTTGCCTTATGTCAAAAAGAAAGTAATTTACAATATATTTTGATGTATCTTCTTCAAGACTTATGAACCCTGCTACAACGTAATCAATATCTAAAATCTTCCAATCGTTGTAAAAAAAATCTTCGGGAGATGAGGGAAAGGCTATCAGATCGCTGTTGGCAATTATTTCAAACTCTCCAAACAAAGATAAATTATCTGATATTTGATTGGTCAATAGATTTGATATTGATTGATCATCATAAAGAAAAGGAACAACGGCAATTCTTGGAGGCTCTTCTGTTCCCCTGCTGATTTCAATAGTTATATTCGAAAAAATAGATAACGAAAAAAGAAAAATAGAAATAAAAAATAATTTAAGACTCATATCAATTTGAAGAAAATTGTAAGTTAAATTCTCTAAAATTTTTCTCGAAATCATTTCTTGAAATATTTTTTATAAAATCAAATGAGCTTATCCTATCAAGGGCTATCCTTATAGATCGGTCGAAAACCTCATTACCGCTTTTATTCAGAATTTCATAGTTAACAACCTCGCCAGAAGGAGCAATTGAGATAAGAACTTTAACAAATAAGTCTTCAGGTAGATTTTTAGGTTTTTGCCATAAAAACTCATACTCTGCTCTGATTTTAGCTGCTATTTTTAAGACTTCTGACTGAGTAGATATTTGTTCAACTCTATCTCTATCTTTTTCAAGATTAGAAAAAAAAGAGTTCACATCAGACTCAAAATCATTTTTAGATTTGGCCTCTTCTGAAAAAGAGGATGAAGGGGTTTTAATATTTTTAGATGAAGATTTTTTTGATTTAGGTTCTATTTTATTTTCAAAGATTAGATTAACGGGCAGCTGAATGATCTTTTCTTCTGAATAATCATTGAAATTAATGTTGAAAAAGAAGCTGAATAAAAATGCATGCAAAAAGAAAGAGCAAAAAACCCCCGCTATTAAATTAATCATTGTTAATGGGATCGGAAATTAAATTGATTGATATTGGATCGAGATTCTGAATGACTGCTAAAAGTTTTAAGACATTGTCATATTCAACATCTTTATCTCCTCTAATATAAACATTCAAATTGTTATTAATCTTGAATATGTCCTCCAAGACAGGTTTCAAAGTGTCAATGGAAAATGATTTATTTTCGTAGGATTCAAATTCTATAAAAAACTGCCCTTTCTTATCGATTGTTAGAGTAAGTTCTTCTAATTCACTCTCTTCTAGCACAGATGCAGTTGTTTCAGGTAAATCAATTTTTATTCCTTGAACTAGCAAAGGCGCAGTTACCATAAAAACTACCAACAAAACGAGCATCACATCAACATAAGGAACCACATTTATTTCGTTGATTTGACTTCTGTCTGATTTTCTCATTTACCTTGCTAAAAGATTTTGGAATTCTTCAATGAAACTCTCGTATCGATTCAAGATAGTATTGATTCTTTTCACAAAAAAGTTGTAGGCTATTAAAGCTGGAATAGCAGCAAATAAACCCAGTGCTGTTGCAATTAAGGCTTCTGATATTCCTGGCGCAACAACGGAAAGAGTTGCCTGCGATGTCTGAGCCAATCCTCTAAATGAATTCATTATTCCCCAGACAGTTCCAAATAAGCCAATATAAGGACTTGCCGAGGCAACAGTTGATAGGAATGAAATTCTTGATTCTAAAAGATCCTCTTGTCGCATCAAAGAAACTTTTGACACACGTTTAAATCTGGCAGTTAAGTCATCCTTTTGTAGCTCCTGACTATCTTGAGCTAATGAGTCTTCATAAATCTCATAAAAAATTGATTCTATTCCAACAAGATCTTCTTTTACTTTTAGGTCATCATAAATATCTTTCAATGATTCGCCTGACCAAAAAAATTGTTCAAAAAGAAAAAATTCTTTTAAGGCATTGTTTGTGACTATCCATTTTTCTACTATTATCACCCAAGAGCCAATTGAGGCCAGCAGAAGAATTCCTATTACTAATTGAACAACTATGCTTGCATTTAGAATTAAGGAATAAATTGAAAAATAATCAGACATTGTTTTGCACCAAAGATTTCATTTTAACTCTCAATTCCTCTGGAATTTTAGCAGGCGCATTCCTTTTTAGAGAAATACAGCCACAGTAAACCTGTCCTTTACAAAGAACTTGCTTCTCATCATTTTTAAGGATGGCCGATTGTATAAAAGTAAAAGACACATTTTTTGTGGAGGATAAAATCGTTTTTATTATAATCTCGTCATCAAGTTTTGCAGGAGAAAAATATTCAATTTCTTGCTTCTTTACCACAAACGCAATATCTTCTTCCAATAATTCTTCTTGTCGATAACCAATTTCTCTTAAACATTCAGCACGCGCTCTTTCAAAAAAATTTAGATATTTTGAATGATAAACAATTCCTTGTGCGTCTGTATCTTCATAATATATTCGAAGAGGTAACCTGTGCATTTGGCTAATACTGAAAGTCTTTCAGTTTATTGTTGTGATTTTCTAAATCTTCAGAAAATTCAGTTTTTATCAATGTAATAAAGTCGTCAAAAGATAGATCACAAGTGATATTTTCATTGAAACTGAAATTTTCATTTAAGATTGACAACGGCACTCTCACCTTTATTGGTCTTCTATCAAATTTATAAATTAGAGCAGGAATTTTATCCCTCCCTGATGCTGATATTACTTGTTCCCACCATGAATCCATTGGCTCATTGCCAGAACCATATCTTTTACATTCCAGATACCATCTTCCAAGAATTAAATCAGGTAGATGTTTTTCTCTAGTTTGTTCAAGGATTCTCTTAAGTTGATGCTTTAATTCAAGTCTTGTAGTTAATTCATTAGCAATTTCTCTTTCAAAAGAAGCACCTTTGTTTCTTGAATTAGTCATCTATGTTACTGATGCCTCACTTAGTTCAGCATTTGTATAAACATTTTGAACATCGTCTAAGTCCTCAAGAGTATCAATTAGCCTGATGACTTTTTCTGAATCTTCATCTCCTAATTCTACTGAATTTGATGGAAGCATAGTAATCTCAGCATTTTCAATCCCTGCATCAGACTGCTCCAAAATTTCTTTAATATTTAAAAAATTATCAGGTTTACAAATCACTGTAACAATCTCGCTTTGCGATTCAATTTCCTCAATATCATAGTCAATGACGAGTTCGAGAGTGTCATCTTCTGATAAACCTGAAATAGAGATTATTCCCTTAGATTCAAATTGATAGGCAACTGAACCATCCGTTCCAAGGCTTCCGCCAGCTTTTGTAAAAGCATGTCTAACCTCTGCAACGGTTCTATTCCTGTTATCTGTCATTGCATCGATTAATATCGCTACACCATTTGGACCATAGCCTTCATATTTTATTTCTTCCAGATTATCAGCTTCTGAATTTCCAGATCCTCTTGCAATAGCTCTATCAATAGTATCTTTAGGCATGTTGGCTCCCAAAGCTTTATCTAAAGCTAACCTAAGTCTGGGATTATCTGCTGCAATTGGGCCTCCCAGCCTTGATGCAACTGTCAGTTCTCTAATAAATTTGGAAAAGATTTTTTGTTTTTTTTCATCTTGGCGACCTTTTCTATGCTTAATATTTGCCCACTTGGAATGACCAGCCATCTTAATCTCCGTCAGGATCGGTTAATGAAATACCTAGCTCTTCAAGCTGTTCAGGATCTACCTTAGCAGGAGCATCCGTCAGTAAACATAAAGCTGACTGCGTTTTTGGAAAGGGAATCACAGATCTAATAGAGTCTGCACCCATCATGAGCATAACTAGGCGATCTAAACCAAAAGCTATACCGCCATGAGGAGGAAATCCATAATTCAATGCATCAAGAAAAAAACCGAACTTATTTTGTGCCTCGTTTTCAGAAATACCCAACACTTCCAGAACTTTTGCCTGCTCAGAAGATTTATGAATTCTTATCGATCCGCCTCCAACTTCAGTCCCATTTATAACAAGATCGTATGCATTGGCTTCGACCGCTCTAGGATCGGCCTCAAGATCTTCTATTGAACCCTTGAAGCTGGTAAAGGGGTGATGAGCAGGAGAAAGATCTCCTCCAATAGATTCCTCAAATAGAGGCCAATTTGTTATCCAAACCGGCTTCCACGAATCTTCAATTAAATCAAAATCTTCAGCAATTTTATTTCTTAATGCTCCCATCGAATCAGAAACAATTTTTTTATGCCCAGCTCCAAAGAAAACAGTATCTCCATCTGATACGTCTAGTAATTTAAATAAAGAATCAATTTCTTTTTGAGATAAAAATTTTAAAATTGGCGACTGCAATCCATCGTTTCCTTTTGATAAATTATTTACCTTGATATAAGCCAAACCTTTTGCTCCAAACTTTCCAACAAATTCTGTATAAGAATCAATTTTACTTCTTGTAAGTTCTGAAGAAATTTTTAGAGCCACAACTCGACTATTTAAATCATTAGCAGGACCAGAAAAGACCTTGAAATCAGAATCTAGAAAGATTTCCTTTACTTCTTTTAATTCAAGATTGATTCTTAGATCAGGTTTATCGCTCCCAAACCTTTCTATGGCCTCTGAGTAAGTCATTTTTGGAAATTTAGGCAGCTTTATGTCGAGTAACTTCTTAAAAACGAACTTAATCAATTTTTCGGATAGATTAAGAATCTCATCTTCATCGGTAAATGCCTTTTCTATATCGAGCTGAGTGAATTCAGGCTGTCTATCTGCCCGAGTATCTTCGTCTCTGAAGCATCGTACAATTTGATAATACTTCTCAAATCCAGATGCCATTAAAAGTTGCTTAAATAATTGAGGCGACTGTGGCAAGGCGTAAAAGCTGCCGCGTGAAATTCTGCTTGGAACAAGAAAATCTCTAGCTCCTTCTGGAGTTGCTTTAGTCATCATTGGAGTTTCGATGTCCAGAAATCCTTCTTTATCCATGAACTCTCTTATCGAAGATGAAACTTTTGATCTTGCTCTAATGTTATTTTGCATTTCAGATCGTCTAAGATCTAAAAATCTATATTTTAATCTTACCTCCTCTCCTGCTGAAGAATAGTCATCAAGCTGAAATGGCAGAGGATTTGATTCTGATAAAATTTCAAATGAAGAAACTAATAACTCAACTTCTCCTGTAGGTATTTGTTTATTGATAGTCCCGTCAGGTCTTCTTCTAATTTTTCCATCCACAGATAGCACAAATTCTGACCTGCATCTTTCAGCCATAGAGAAAAATTCTTTATTTTCAGGCTCAACAACTACCTGGGTTATCCCTGTTTCATCTCTTAAATCAATAAAAATTACACCGCCATGATCTCTTATGCTGTCTATCCAACCCCTAAGTCGTGTCGACTCATCAACGTTGGCAAGATTTACATGACCGCAGCTAGAATATTTCATGTACTAATCGACCTTTTTTGATTTTTTTGTAGATTCTTTTTTTTCAGGTTTAGCCTTCTTTTCCTTAGGCTCAGATTGTACAAGGTTTTTCTTTGAACCTGTCTTAAAATCAGTTTCATACCAACCTTTACCACTTAATCTGAATGAAGGTGCTGAAATTACTTTTTTGGCCTCTGAATCTTTTGAACAATCACAGTACACAGTTTCCTTTGAAGAGATAGGTAAAATCTTTTCAAATTTTTTGTTGCACCTTGTGCATTGAAACTCATAAATTGGCATTTTTTTTATCTATTGAAGGTATAGTTATTATTTTAAATGAAAACTAGCTCTTATCACTATAAAACGTTAAAAGACTCACCATCTGACGCTGAGTTAATAAGTCATAAACTCATGCTCAGGTCTTCAATGATCAAACTAAATGCTTCAGGTATCTATACCTGGTTACCCTTAGGATTAAGATCTCTCAAAAAGGTTGAAAATATTGTCAGAAGAAATATGGACGAGGCAGGAGCTCAAGAAATATTAATGCCTATGGTTCAACCCTCTGATTTATGGGAAGAATCCAAAAGATTATCAGAATATGGTCCAGAATTACTTAGATTTGAAGACAGAAATGATAGAAGTTTTGTATTGGGGCCAACGCATGAAGAAATAATTACAGATATTGCAAGAAAAACTTTGAACAGTCCAAAAGATCTTCCAGCTAATTATTACCAAATTCAAACAAAGTTTAGAGATGAAATTAGACCAAGATTTGGAGTAATGCGTTCCCGTGAGTTTCTTATGAAAGATGCTTACTCATTTGATATTAATGAAAAAGGCATGAAAGAAAGTTACGATTTGATGAGAGATGCATATCAAAAAATATTTAATGAAATAGGTTTTGATTACAGAATAGTTTCTGCTGATTCTGGCGCTATAGGTGGATCTGCATCGGAAGAATTCCATGTATTAGCTGACTCAGGAGAAGATAAAATAATTTTTAGCGAAGATGGATTATTTGCCAGTAATCTAGAGTTATTTGAAGAGAAATCAGATCAAGAAATAATTGATCAACTTCATGAAAAAGATGGAAAAAAATATTCAATAAAAAAAAGGAATTGAAGTTGGTCATATATTTCAACTGGGAGATAAATACAGTAAGTCATTATCTCTTTCTATTCAAACTAAAGAAGGAAATATAAATCCTTTAATGGGGTGTTATGGAATTGGCATATCAAGAATTATTGCTGCTTCAATTGAACAAAATAATGATGAGGATGGAATTATCTTTCCAAGATCAATTGCACCCTTTGAAGCAATAATAATTGTCATTAGTGATGACAAAGTTCTTCTCAGTGAGGCTGAATCTCTTCAAAGCGACCTCACCAAAATGGGAATAGATTCATTAATAGATGACAGAAACGAATCACCAGGAAAGAAATTCAAGGATGCAGATCTAACGGGTATTCCTTTTCAATTAATAATTAGTGAAAAAAACTGGAAAGAAAAGCTTCTAGAACTAAAGATAAGGTCTGAGGGAACCTCTCTTAAAGAAATCAAAAAAGATATTCTAATTAAGCTGAAGCCTTAATGGCTTCGAATAGTTTTTTTTCTATTTCTTGAGATATCTTCTGATTAGCATCTAAAAATTCACAGGCATTTGATTTACCTTGACCAATTTTTTCTCCTTCATAGGAGTACCAAGCTCCGGCCTTTTCAATTATTTTCTTGTCTGCAGCCATGTCGACAAGCTCGCCTGTTCTATTGATGCCTTTGTTATAAATAATTTGGAACTCAGCTTGTTTAAATGGTGGTGAAACTTTATTTTTTACTACTTTAACTCGTGTTTCATTTCCCGTTACTTCATCTCCATCTTTGACAGTTCCTATCCTTCTAATATCCAGTCTCACAGATGAATAAAACTTAAGGGCATTTCCTCCGGTTGTTGTTTCTGGATTACCAAACATAACGCCAATTTTCATTCTGATTTGGTTAATAAAAATAACCAAAGTGTTTGATTTTTGTATGCTTCCAGTTATTTTTCTCAAAGCTTGAGACATTAATCTTGCTTGCAAACCAACGTGGTGATCACCCATATCTCCTTCGATTTCAGCTCTTGGAACAAGTGCTGCTACAGAATCTATTACTAGTACATCTACACTTTCTGACTTAACCATAATATCTGCTACTTCTAGAGCTTGCTCTCCTGTATCTGGCTGAGATAAAAGCAAGTCATCAACATTTACTCCAATCTTTTCAGCATAAGAAGGGTCTAATGCATGTTCAGCATCAATGAATGCTGCGGTTCCGCCTGCTTTTTGGCACTCAGCGATAATTTGAAGGGTCAAAGTTGTTTTCCCAGACGACTCAGGCCCAAAAATTTCTACAACTCTCCCTTTTGGCACTCCACCTATACCTAGGGCAACATCAAGACCTAATGAACCCGTTGAGATAGAAGGTATATTTTGTATCTCTTTATCCCCCATCCTCATTATTGTTCCAGGACCAAATTGAGTTTCAATTTGACTAAGAGCGGACTGAAGAGATTTTTCTTTATCTTTTGATTGAGATTCTTTTGAAGATTTAGCCATAACTACACCTGTATATTTATACAGTATTTAATAATAATTTATAAAATTAATCAATGTTTTTTATAAAATTTATTGCGTCAATTATTGCTGTTTCTGCTGACTGTGTCCTTACTTGATTTCTATCCCCTTCAAAGAAGTGTTGTTTGGATAAAATTTCATCATTATTCCCGATGCTGATACAAACGGTTCCTACAGGCTTAGACTTGGATCCACCTGTTGGACCTGCAACTCCGCTTATAGCTATCGCAATATCGGCAAGGTCATATTTTAGGACCCCTCCTACCATTTCATCTGTAACTTTTATATCAACAGCTCCAAAATCCTTTAGTGTTTGTTTATTCACTCCGAGAAATTTGATTTTCGCTACATTTGAATAGGTAACAAATCCTTGGCTTACCCATTTTGAACTTCCTGGAACTGATATCAAACTTGAACCCAAAAGGCCTCCTGTGCATGACTCTGCAAATGATATAAATAATTGATTCTTTATTAGAATTTTTCCAAGTTCAATAGCATTTTTACCTAGGTTGTCATCCATTAAACAAATTATAATGATTTATGACTTTCGTTGTTGGTAAAGACTGTATAAATTGTAAGCATACAACTTGTGTACAGGTATGCCCTGTCGATTGTTTTTATGAAGGCAAAAATATTCTTGTTATAGATCCAGAAGAATGCATTGATTGCGGTTTATGTGAACCAGAATGTCCTGTTGATGCTATTTTTGCAGAAGATGAAGTCCCTGCAGATCAATTAGATTTCATTGAAATTAACGAAAAATATTCAAAAATCTGGCCCAATATCACCGAAGCTAAAGATCCTATGCCAAATTACAAAGATTGGGAAAAAAGAGAGGATAAGTTAAGTTATTTAGAATTAGATTAGTTATATTAAAAAATTATTAGAAATATTGTAGTTTAAGTAGTTTTTGTCACACGATTGCCATAAAATGGTCACTTATAGTAGACATTATGGGAAAAATATTACTAGTTTTGATGTTCGTTGCAGGCCTTGTATCCTCTAACGATCACCTTTATCTATTTGAAAATATTCAAAAATTATCAAATATTTCATCTGTTGATGCTCCTCAGGTAGAGGAACTCGATCAAAGAAAATTGAGAATAATGTGTGAAGGAAAAATGGCTGCATGTTTCAGGGCAGATCAGCCTAATACTGTTTTTATAGACAAAACACTTCCTAAAGAAATTAAGTCATTAACTTTAGTGGGTATTTACGCGGATTATCTTCAATTTTCAAAATACAACTCTATCAAAAATCTCAGAAGTTGTGATATTCAAAAGGAATTTATTCAAGATTTAGATAATTTAAAGCTAGCATCTTTTTTTGAAAAAGGAAGTTGCTCAAAGTTCATTTAATAGATTTTATAAGGGGATGAGGGGGTGGATTTAATCCACTCCTTCTAACATTGGAACAAACAAAACATTTTCAACCAATTCTTCTTCAAACCCTTCTTTAGAGATTCTTTTGATAGTCATTAATTTTTGATTTTCTTGATCCCCAATTGGGCATACTAGCTTTGCTCCAACGTTAAGTTGTTGCTTTAATTTTTTTGGAACTAAAGGAGAAGCAGCAGCACAAAGAATTCCGTCAAATTTTTTTTCAATTTTCCAACCTTCATATCCATCGCCATGCTTTATTTCAAAATTGTTGATATTAAGTTTTTTTAAATTCTTTTTTGCAACAGCGCATAACTGTTCTATTCTTTCTATAGCAAAAACCTTTCGACAAATTTTAGATAAGACGGCTGTTTGATATCCACAACCAGCACCTATTTCTAATACCTCTCTAAGCGGTCTATCTACGAAAGCAGTCTCTGATATTAGTAATTCTGTCATTCTTGCAACAATGAATGGTTGAGAGATAGTTTGCTTGTGTCCAATAGGTAGAGACATATCTTCATATGCTTGTGCATCAAAAACACCATCAAGAAACTCATGTCTTGGGATTTCCAACATTGCTTGTAACACTCGAACATCGGATATTCCTTTCTCCGAAAGGGCTTTGACTAATTTTTCTATTTTATTGGTTATCAATATTTTAATGTTTTAGACCAAGAGCGAGCAATATCATTGTTATCATCAGAATAAAGAATTGGTGTAAGTGCTGAAATAGATATGTTTCCTTTCTCCAAACTTTGTCTATCCTCTGAAATATTATTTTCATCTATTTCAAGAGAGGGGACAGTAAAATCTACTTTAGGATTACTGTTATCTGAGTGATTTGGAATGTTTACATTAAGGATGCATTGTGAATTAAATTCTAGCTGGTCTACTTTTCCTATGATTTCTTCTGATATTTTTACTTGATGACTGTAGTCTTTAAGTTCAAACGAATTAGCTGATAAAGCTATAGATGGATATTTTAAATTTCTTCCTTCTAGGGCAGCACCAACAGTCCCTGAAAGGAAGATATCTGTTCCAAGATTTGGACCCGGATTTATACCTGAGACAACTAAATCAGGCGTAAATGGACAATAAAGATTTATAGCGTATTTCACGCAATCTACCGGAGTGCCATTTAAACTATGGATTCCATTCCCATGGTTTTGAAAAGATGGCTGATCCCAAACAGTTATTGCCGAACCTTTTCCGCTCATATTTTCTTTTGGTGCTAAAAAAAATACTTCGTATTTATCTTTCAAAGATTCAAATAGCTGCAAGATTCCAGGCGCTTCAAAGCCATCATCATTTGTTAAAAGAATTTTCATTTCTTTTGAATTAATGCTGAACAATAGCAGGCTATTCCCTCTCTGTTTCCAATTGCTCCTAATTTATCGGTAGTAGTTGATTTAACAGATAAAAGCTTTTCATTTAGATTCATTAGTTTCGATAGGTTGGATAAAATTTCTTCTCTATATTTGGAAATTCTTGGAACTTCGCCTACATAAGTAATATCTATATTTACAACTTCATAAGACCCTCTACTTAATAGATTTAAAACTTGATTTAAAAGAACTGAGCTAGAAATATTTTCTGTTGATTCATCTTCTTTAAAGACTAGTCCCAAGTCTCCCATGCTGGCAGCTCCAAGTAAGGCATCGCAGATTGAATGAAGAATAATATCGCCATCGGAGTGGGCTAAGATTGAATAACCACAATCAATTTTAATCCCTCCAAGGATCATAGAATTGCCTTTTTGGATTTGATGATAGTCAACACCAAATCCGATCCTGAGATCAGATGTCATAGTCTACCGATTTCTTTAAGTATCTTTGTTGCAACTTCAAAATCTTCCTTCCTAGTAACT
The DNA here is from genome assembly GCA_902604535.1 of uncultured SAR86 cluster bacterium. Lineage (GTDB taxonomy): Bacteria > Pseudomonadota > Gammaproteobacteria > Magnimaribacterales > AG-339-G14 > CACNYO01. Next base: position 69,903 of record CACKZK010000002.1, on the reverse strand, counting down.
TTAAAATTTGATTTTGAACAAGGAACAGCATGAATTTGACCTTTTAAATAATTTCTCACTGATGATACCTCATCAGAGAAAATCTTTTCTTCTACTATTGCCGATTCAATAGAGTTAAAAACATCTATCATTCTGAAGACTTGTGGTGTTGATGAAAGCCAAATTTTATTTCTTTCCAATGATTCTTTAACAGTGCCGCTTGTAACTATATTTACGCTCTCTACTGGCTGATAAGCTAAAAAAGCACCATCTCCTTCATTTTCTATTTCTTCTTCTGCTTTAGAGAGTAATTGGTTTAATTCTGCTTCGATTAAACAAGGTCTTGCAGCATCATGAATAGCAATAAGTTCATTTTTATCTTCTGTTTCAAGCAAGCACTTTAAACCCAAATGAACAGACTCCATTCTTGATGTTCCTCCATCGCAGGTAATAATTTTTTCACTGCTAGATATGGCGAGACTGTCCCAAATTTCGTCTTCTTCCTGAAGCACTACACAAATTTTTTGGCATTTTTCATCTCTAAGAAATGGCTCTATAGAATATTCGATCAAACATTTAGCTCCAATCTTTTGAAACTGCTTCGCCATGTTTTGTTGCGCTCTGCTGCCCATTCCTGCGGCAGGTATTAGTGCTAAGTATTTTTCCATCATTATTTAAATTCTACTAATTGCTCTCCTTTTTTAATTAAACCCCTTTCAGATCTTGCTAAGCCAATAATTGCTTCATCTTCATCTGAAAAAGATGCTATTTCAACTTCAAGGATTCTATTCTCTAATTCTAAAATCTCTATGGAACTCTTGAGAAGAGAAATTTCACTTTTTACTTTTTCAATATTAGAAGGAGAATAACTTCCTGAGGTTATTTTGTAAAAATTATTGAAAGTCAAAATTAAGAAAAAAATAAAAAAGCTCAACAACAATAATTTTTTTGATGTGTAGATCATTGTTTGATCCCATTAATTCCTTCAAAAGAAAAATTATTATCGCTGTTAATCATTAAAAGTCTGTTGTATTTTGCAGTTCTATCAGACCTAGAAGGTGCTCCTGTTTTTATTTGCCCTGCCCCTATTCCAACTGCTAAATCAGAAATAAACGTATCTTCTGTTTCTCCAGACCTATGAGAAATAACAGTATTAATATTATTTTGATTTGCCAAACTAATTGTCTCTAAGGTTTCGCTTACTGTTCCAATCTGATTCACTTTAATCAGAATTGAATTAGCTGAGCCATTGTTTATTCCCTTTTCCAATATTTCTTTATTGGTAACGAATAAATCATCACCCACAATAGACACTTCATCACCAATTTGCTTGGTAATAGCTTTCCATCCATCCCAATCATCTTCATCTAAAGGATCTTCAATTGATTTAATAGGATAACTTTTGATAAGTTCTTCATAAATTTGAATTAAACCTGAATTATCATGACTTTTGCCTTCAAAATGATATTTTCTGTTAATAAATATTTCAGACGCAGCACAGTCCATAGCAATAAAAATTTCTTCTCCCATTTTATAGCCTGACTTTTCAACTGCGGAACAGATAAAATCTAGAGCCTTTTTAGTATCAGAGATATCTGGAGCAAAGCCACCCTCATCCCCAACCGAAGTTGAAAAATTATTTTCCAGTAACTCTTTTTTAAGATTATGAAATATTTCTATTCCTGATCTTAGGCTTTCATCAAAATCTTCAAATCCAGCCGGTAGAATCATAAACTCTTGAAACTCAAGGGGATTGTTTGCATGAGCGCCGCCATTGATAATATTCATCATCGGTAATGGCATAGAGTAATCGCAATCAATTTCATATACTTTTGCAATTTGATGAATGTATTGAAAAAGCTCCATGCTTTCTGATTGCGAAGCTAACTTAGAAACCGCCATGGAAGCAGCAAGAATCATATTTGCTCCAATATTTGATTTGTTCTTACTTCCATCGAGCTGAATGAGGCCGTTGTCAATATCTTGTTGATCCAACAAGTTTTTTTGAGAAATTACATCAAATATTTGATGTTCAGTTTTCTTTATTACTTCTTTTAGTCCTTTACCAAGAAATCTTTTTTTATCGTTATCTCTAATTTCTTGAGCTTCTTTTGAACCGGTTGAGGCGCCTGAAGGTACCATGCTTATAGATGAAAATTTGCCAGAAAAAATCTTGCAGGCAATTGTAGGATTACCTCTTGAATCAATAACCTCATAAAACTTCAATTGTTCTATTTTCATAGGGACTTTGATAGCTCATCAAATTTTTTTAACTCTAAAAGCAAACTTTCAAATTCAGATAATCTCGTGGCTGAAGCTCCATCACAAAGAGCATTTTCAGGGCTTGGATGAACCTCAATAAAAAAACCAGCAAGGCCTATGGCTGCAGCGGCAGTCCCTAAAACCTTTGCCTGAGAAGATCTCCCATCTGCAGATTTACCCTTGCCTCCAGGAATCTGCAGTGAATGAGTGATATCTAAAATAGTTGGAGCAATTTTTTTTATCTCATCTATTCCTAAAAAATCAACAATTAAATTATCATAACCAAAAATACTTCCGCGCTCACAGAGCAAGATGTTTTGATTTCCAAAATGATTGCATTTTTCAATAATATTCATCATCTGCAAGGGAGACAAGAATTGTGCTTTCTTGATATTTATCACTTTTTTTGTTTCACAAGCAGCTTTAATTAGATCGGTTTGTCTGGACAAAAAAGCAGGAATTTGAATCACATCAAGAATTTCTCCTGCAGTCTCCGCTTGTGCAGGCTCGTGAATATCTGAAATTATAGATACATTAAATTCGTCCTTCACTTTCTTTAAAATTTTTAAGCCTTGATCAACTCCTGGCCCTCTAAAGGAATCTATTGAAGATCGGTTAGCTTTATCAAAAGAGGCCTTGAATATTAAATCAACACTATTTTTTTCGCAGATTTTTTTAAGCTCCCCTGCGACAGACATACAAAGCTCTTCTGACTCAATTACGTTCATCCCAGCTATCATAATGGCAGGATCACGATTGGATATTTTTCGATTATTAAATTGAATATCAGTTATTTGAACCATTTTATTTTTTAGATGCGGCTTTTATAAAATCATTAAAAATTGGATGTCCTTCCTTAGGATTTGAAGTTAATTCAGGATGAAATTGGCATCCTAAGAACCATGGATGATTATCGAGCTCTATTGCTTCAACAAGTTTTTTATCTTTAGACCTACCGACTATCTTCATGCCGTTTTCAATTATTGCATTCTCATAATTACTGTTGAATTCAAATCTATGTCGATGTCTTTCAAAAATTGCACTTTTTTTATACATTTTTTTTAACTTACTTTTATTACTTAGTATGCACTTTTGTGCACCTAGTCGCATCGTTCCTCCCATATCAGAGCTTGCATTTCTCTTTTGAACTGAGCCTTCAGAATCTTTCCACTCATGCATGAGAGCAATAACAGGATGATTTGTTTTCTTATCAAATTCTGTGCTGTTAGCTTTTAGTTTCAGAACATTCCTCGCAAACTCGATCACTGCGACTTGCATTCCAAGACAAATTCCAAAAAAAGGTATCTTTTTCTCTCTCGCATATTTCGTAGCCAATATCATGCCATTAATTCCTCTGTTCCCAAATCCTCCAGGAATCAAGATTGCATCTGAACCCTTTAATTGATTGATAGATTTCAAATTTTCAGAATCAATATAATTGATGTTCACATCAACCCTGTTCTGAAGCCCTCCGTGTCTTAGTGCTTCATTTAAAGACATGTATGCATCTGCTAATTCAGTATATTTACCAACCATCGAAACAGTAACTTTTTTGCTTGAAGATTTTTCTAGTCTATTAACCTTCTTCCAATCACTTAAGTCTGCTTTTTTAGATCTGATTCCCATTTTTCTTGTTACAACTTCATCAAGCTTTTCTTTAGATAAAAAGACCGGAATAGCATAAATTGAAGGAAGGTCTGGAAGTGAGAAAACAGAATCCAAGGAGACGTTCGTAAACAAGGCAATCTTTTTTTTATCAGAATTTTGAAGTTCTTTCTCTGATCTGCAAATCAAAATGTCAGGCTGAAGTCCATAAGAAAGAAGATTTTTTACAGAGTGTTGTGTTGGTTTGGTTTTTGTCTCTCCAGACGTAGATAGAAATGGAACTAAAGTAAGGTGAAGAAAAAGAGTTCTTTGATCTCCTAGTTCAATTTTTAATTGTCTTATAGCCTCTAGGAAAGGTTGAGATTCTATATCGCCTACAGTGCCTCCAATTTCTACTATTGCTAAATCATATCCTTCTGCACCTTTCATTATTCTCTTTTTAATCTCATCAGTTATGTGAGGAATAACTTGAACTGTTGCGCCTAGAAATTCACCTTTTCTCTCTTTTTTCAAAACGCTGTCATATACCTGGCCGGCAGTAAAATTATTATTCTGAGACATTTTCTCATCTAGAAATCTTTCATAATGACCTAGATCAAGATCTGTTTCTGCTCCATCTTCGGTAACAAAAACTTCTCCGTGTTGGAAAGGACTCATCGTTCCTGGATCCAAATTTATATAAGGATCAAGTTTCATGATAGTTACTTTAATTTTTTTGCTTTCAAGTAACGAGCCAAGTGAAGCAGATAAAATGCCCTTACCCAGTGACGAAACAACACCGCCAGTGACAAAGAGAAATTTAGGTTTAGATGCCATCTTATTTGCTAACAAAGATGGTTTATCAGTATATCAGAAGAAAATAGATACTTCGAAAGTATCTGATTGTTCACAAGAATTCATTAAATAGCTATTATTTCAGGTTCTGAACTGTCTTCGTTAGCATCAAGAGGTCTCTCAAGAGAAACCCAATCGATTTCTCCGTCATTAGGCCAGCTTTCCAAATCTAAGACTCCTAATTCATCATAAAGTGGTCTTACTTTATCTGTAATCAATCCAATCTTTGATAAGTTTGGCATCACTCGAGTAAATAATAGATGTTGGAAATTAGCATTAACATCTGCTTTGCTTTGGAATTCCATTGTCTTATCAACATCCCAGCCGAAATTTGAGTATACATCAGCGGCCATCAATCTAGACCGCATGACAACAGATGCTTCATATGCAAACTTTGCTCGGTCCTCTCTTTCTTCTTCTGATAAAGTTTGGATGAACTCCTCAAGATAGTTGACGCCAAAGGTTACATGTCTAGCCTCATCTCTTATGATTAAGTAAAGCATATCTCTAAAAACAGGATCATTTGATCCTTGTCGAGCGACATTAAAAGCAGCTAAAGCAAGACCTTCAATAATTATCTGCATTCCAATAAATTTTAGATCCCATCTATGATCTGAAAGAATTTTATCTAACAAAGATTTAAGGCCGTTGCCAATTGGATAAGAAAGACCAATTCTTTTTTGTATGTATTTGTTAAAAGCCTCGACATGCCTTGCCTCATCAAAAGTTTGTGAAGCTGCATAAAGTTTTGCATTAAATGTGGGAGCACAAGAAACCAGCTGAGAAGCTACCAATAAAGCACCTTGTTCTCCGTGAAGAAATTGACTTATCGACCATGCTGCGCGATGTTGGAGAAATTTAAACTTATCTTCTTTTGATAAGTCCTGATAAGGCTTGTATTGGTCCCAGAAAATTTCTGGAGGATTTTCTTCTCGCTCTGGCAGAGGTCTATCCCATTCAATATCTTTTTCTGCATTCCAATTGAGCTCTTTCCCAAGCTCATAAAGTCTTTTAATTCTATTATCTTGAACTGTGTAATCCCAGTTGTAGGATCCTGTCAGAGGGGTATTAAAAATTTCCGCAACATCCTCAACATCTTGTTTGCTTAGGTCCATGTCGTTCTCTAGTGGAAATTCAATAACTTTTCTAGGCGTATTTTCAACTACTTTTATCTTCATAATTATTTAATGTATTTTCTCGTAACCCTTTTAGAAAGTGATGTCATAAAGGAGTAAGGTATATTATCTGTCAACAAAGACAAATCGTCTACTTTAAGATTTTTTCCCCATAAGATTATTTCCTCCCCCACTTTAGTACTCATATTAGGAAGTTCTACAGCCATCATATCCATAGCTACCCTCCCTATTACTTGTGCTTTGGCTTTATTTATTAAAACATAACCTTTGTTACCATAATTTAATGGGATTCCATCAGAATATCCTATTGGAATAATTCCAATTAAGGTATTTTTTTTGGCTTTCCACAAACCATCATAACCAACCGTATGTCCTTTCTTAATTTCTTTTATAGCAATTATTTTTGAAACCAAAGTGGTTACATTTTTTAATTTAAAAGTTTTTGATTTACATTGATAATGACTTCCATACAAAGATAATCCTGGCCTTTCAATATCTGAAGATAAATTTTCAAAATTAAGAATTCCTCCTGAATTAGAGACGCTTGTAAGAAAATTATAATTTTTCTGTTTTAGATTAGAGGAAGTTTTTGTAAATAAATTAAATTGATTATTAGTTATCAACTTGGACATTTTTTTTCCAGATGAAGATTTGAGGTGAGTCATTAGAACAATCTTTTTAGAAAAAGGTCTAAGCCTGTGCATCATTTTTTCTATTTCATTTTGCATAAAGCCTAACCTGTTCATACCAGTATCAAATTTGAGCCAAAGAGAAGGAAAAGAAAGTTTTAACTTCTCCAAAAGAGCAATTTGTTCTTCATTGTGGATAACTAATTCTAATTTATGAAGGTAAGCTAATTTTAAATCTTCCCTATCATAAAAACCTTGTAAACATACGAGAGGTTTTTTTGAAAATTCTCTAAATTCATCTGCTTCTTCAATTGTAGCTACACAAAATCCATCTGACTTTCTTAGTGCTCCAACGACTTTTTTAACACCATGTCCATAAGCATCAGATTTGACTACAGAATAAATTTTAGATTTAAGACAATGTTTTTTTATAACATTAAAGTTATGCTCGATGGATGAAAGATCTATTATTGCAGTTGTAGGCCTAGGCAAATCTCAATCCTCATAATTCATTGGCATTGACAATGCTGGATCGTTATCAGCTAAGTTCTCAAACTTTATAATATTGGACGCAAAATGAAGCTTCACTTTTCCGGTTTTCCCGTTCCTATGCTTAGCGATATTGACTTCAGCTAAACCTTTATTTTCTGGAGTCTCGTTATAGTATTCATCCCTATATACAAAAGCTACTAAATCAGCGTCCTGCTCTAAAGCACCAGACTCTCTTAAATCTGACATTAAAGGCCTTTTATTATTTCTATTTTCAACTGCGCGGTTAAGTTGTGATAATGCAATTACAGTAATATCTAAATCTCTTGCTAAAGATTTTACTGATCTGGATATCTCGCTCATTTCAGATACTCTATTTTCAGAATTTCTATCAGAATTCATTAGTTGAAGATAATCAATTATTATCAGTCCTAACTCAGGATTTTCTCTTTTAACTTTTCTTGCCCTTGAAATCAGCTCAGATGGACTTAGGCCAGGCGTATCATCTATGAATAATTTAGACTTACTAAGTATAGTTGAGGCATCATCAATATCTCTAAAATCTTCCTCTGACAGGTTTTTAGCTTCTTGCAGTCTCCTAAAGTCAACCCTGGAAAATGATGAAAAAAGTCTATACATGATGGATCTTGATGACATCTCCATACTGAAAAGAAGAACAGGAACTTCATCAATTAACAAATTACAAGCTATGCTCATTGCAAAAGCAGTCTTACCCATCCCTGGTCTACCAGCAATAATAAATAAATCTCCCTTTTGAAGTCCCATAGTTAAGTTATCGATATATTTAAAGCCTGTGCTATGTCCAACCAAAGGTCCCGATGACTTTAAATTAATATCGATATTTTCATAGACTGGACCAACAAGGTCCTTAGCTGTCTGAGGACCGCTTTTTCTTTCAATTGAGTCTCTCAATTTTAATATCTTATCTTCAGCTTTAGTAATTGCATCATCACTGCTAAAACTATCTGTAGAAAATGCAGCTGTTGAAATTTCATCAGCTGTTTCAATAAGTTTCCTCAAGCTGGATGTTTGTTTAACAATGTCAACATAATTAGAAAAATTTGAGGTTCCCGGAGTTTCCTCAAACAAATCTTTAATGTAAGAAGAAAAGTTCAAATTTGAATTTTTCTTGATATCTTCATCTGAAGATACTGCTTCTATGAGGGTTAGAGTATCTAATTGAGTACCCTGATCTGAAAGTCTCTTGATTGCTCTATAAATTATTTTATTTTCTGATTGAGTGAAATCTTTTTCTTCAATTTGAGTGGCAAGATCGTCCCATAAATTAGGTTCTAAGAGAAGACAACCTAAAGCAGCTTTTTCTGCTTGTATTGATGAAGGTAATGAATTTTTATCGAAGTTCTTCACGATTTCTATTCTCCCATTCGAATAAATAGAAAACAATGAAAATTATTCTTCCGGAGAAACTTTAATATTTATTTTAGCAATGACTTCAGGATGCAATTCTATGTCAATTTCAAAATCACCAAGATCTTTAATAGGCCCCTCAGGAAGTCTGACAGCTTGTTTGTCTAGATCAAAACCAGCAATAGTAACTTTCTCAATGATTTCATTGGTCCCAACAGAGCCATAGAGTGTATTTTCTTCAGTAACAGCAGATACAATTTCAAAATTCTGTCCATTTAGTTGCTCATAAACGGATTGCGCAGAAGTTTTCTTTGATTCTTCGGCAGCTAGGATTTGAGCTTTCTCTGCCTCATATTTTTCCATATTTTCTTTATTGGCTGGAATGGCTTTTTTCCCAGGTAAAAGAAAATTTCTTCCATATCCTGATTTAACTGTCACAAGATCACCTGGTGCTCCTAGGCCGGTAATTCTCTCTAATAAAATAACTTTCATTTCTCAAGAATAATGATTGTCAGTAAAAGGAAGAAGTGCAAGTAGCCTTGCTCTCTTGATTGCAGTTTCTAATTGCCTTTGATACTTTGCAGACGTTCCAGTTAGTCTTGCAGGAAGAATTTTGCCAGATTCATTTATGAAGTCTTTCAAAAGGTTTGCATCTTTATAATCAATCTGCTTAATACCAGCTGCAGTAAATCTGCATTTTCTCGATTGTTTTACTAGAGGCTCTAGACCAGTATTTTTCTTTCTTGTATCTTTCTTCCTTCTCATGTTGTGCCTTTGTCTTCTTTTGATTCGTTTTCTATTTCTGCTTTTATTTCGTCGCCATCATTATTTTTTTCAGGAGTGTCTGTTCCATCTGAAATATCTTCCTTCGCCTCAGCTTCTTTAACAAGAGTGGATTCGTTAATGTTCTTCGTTGCTTCTTTTGGAGGATTTTCATTTTTAATAGAGGCTTCATATTCCTCAAGTTGAGTTTCCCCATCTTCTTGAGTTTGCTTTAAGAGTGAAGAGGGTTCTGTTTCTATCTCATCTTTCCTGACAATCAGGTGTCTAAGAATTGCGTCATTAAATTTGAAAGATTCTTTGAGATTCTCAATTTGATCAGAATCACAGGTTACATTAATACAAAAGTAATTTGCTTTGTAACAATCTTGAATGGGATAAGCTAACTTTCGAGATCCAATATTCTCAGATCTATCTATAGTTCCATTAGAAGATTTTATTTGGTCGCAATATTTATTTAGTATTGCTTCAGAATCTGATTTTTGATCAGGATGAACTAAAAAAACAATTTCGTAATGATTCATATTTTTCTTATGGTTTATAGCTGAAATTTATTTATTTCAGCAAGAAAGGATGCGATTCTAGAGAAATTAAACTTTTTTGGCAAGAGTGTGGTTCATAATACTCTCTAGTAATTCAAGATAGCTGAGGCCAGAGAGATCAGATGATTTTGGAACTAAACTAGTTTCCGTCATGCCGGGAACCGAGTTAAGTTCTATAAAGTAATAATCTACGCCATCATCAATAATATCAATTCGGCCCCAATTTTCGGCACCAACAAGTTCATATGCATTAATTACGAGATCGTTCAGAGCTTCCAACCTTTCTGGTTCTGTCGCGTACTCTAAATATTTTGTCTTATTGGAAACATATTTGGCATCAAAATCATAAAACTTACCTTCTGGAATAATATGAATGGGCCTAAGACATCTTTTGTTAATTATCGGTACCGTTATTTCTTTACCATCTATAAACCTTTCTATTAATACTGAATCATCATATTTTTTAGCTAGATTAATTTTTTTTTGAAAATCCTCTTCTCCTTCAAAGTTGTTATAAAAGGAGATACCGTTAGATGATCCCTCTAAATTTGGTTTGATTACCCACTTTTCGAATGAGGATAAATTATCTATGAGAAAGTTTTCCTCATAGATAAAATATTCCGGTGTTTTAATATTATTTTTCTTCCAGATTTCTTTGGTCTTTATTTTATTCATTGTAATTCTGGAAGACTGCGAATTTGATCCAGTAAATACAATGTCATTTTCCTCAAAGAACTTCTGAATTTCCCCATCTTCCCCTCCTCTGCCATGAAGCAAAATAAAGACAAGATCGAACTCGGAATATAGCTCCTTATTGAATGCCTCATTAGCGGATTTGACATCAATTTTAGAAACTTCATAACCATTTTGTTTAAGACATTTGTATACAGAATCTCCGCTCTTTAATGAAATAAGCCTTTCTTCTGACCAACCGCCGCACAATACTGCAATATTTTTATTTATCATTGATTTGATATCTTTCTTGCAAGCTCAGAGGTCGTCCCTGCCCCCTGAGTAATGATGATCTCATTTCCAGCAGTCATATTTTCAAGTTTTTCAATTACCTCAGTATGATTTTGACAAAATACTACGTTTGATCCATTCTTTTTAAGAGCGTGAAATAGATCTTTGCCTTCATAGCCTTTAATTATCTTCTCGCTTGCGGGATAAATATCAAGCAATAGAAGGTTTTCTATATTTAAAAGAGTATTTATAAATTCATCAAAAAGATCCTTGGTTCGCGAGTATCTATGCGGTTGAAAAACAACAATCTTTTTTTTGTTTTTCCATATTTCTAATGCTGTGTCGTGAGAATATTTGATCTCTTTTGGATGATGCCCATAATCATCAACAAGAGTAATCTTTTTTGAAAAGATATCATCAGAAATAATTTCAAAACGTCTTTCGATTGAGGAGCAAGTTTTGAGAGATTTTTTTATAGTAGGCACATCAATTTTTTCTTGAATAGCCGCAATAATCGCAGATGTTGCATTCATAACATTATGTTCGCCATGCATTGACATGAAAAAGCTATAATCTTTTTTAACGAAATTATCTTTCAGCTTAAAACTTGTCCCTCTGATGTTTTGTTTTATATCTTTGATTTGATAGTCGTTACTTTTATCTTTTCCAAAGGAAAATGAATTTCTTGGTATGTTTTTAATAATGTTTTTAATCGATTGATCATCGCCATTGGCAATTAAGTAGCCTTGAAAAGGTAATGAAAGACAAAATTTTTTAAAAGACTTTATTAGATTATTAAAGTTATTACCATAAGTACCCAAATGATCGTTATCTATATTTGTAACTAAAGCTTTCAGAGGCCTGAGATTTAAGAAAGATCCATCACTCTCGTCAGCTTCCGCAATGATGTGCTCACCAAGACCTAATTTGGCATTTGATTCAAAAGACTTTACTTTGCCTCCAATGATGTAAGTAGGATCTAGACCTGCCTCAGTGAAAATATGAGCCATTATGCAAGTTACGGTAGTTTTTCCATGACTGCCTGCAACCGCAATGCTATTTTTAAGCATCATAAGATTAGCTAACATTTCAGCCCTAGGAATAACTGGTATGCCAATAGAAATTGCTTTTTTAAGCTCAACATTTTTTTTTGATATTGCCGATGAAAACACGACAAGATCTTTTTTTAAGACATTATTTTCTTTGTGGCCTTTAAAAATTTTTACCCCTAGATTTTTCAGTCTTTTTGTCACATCTGTATCCTCTAGATCACTTCCTGAGACAGAATAGTCTTGATTATGAAGAATCTCTGCAATTCCGCTCATACCTGCTCCACCGATACCAATTAGATGAATATTTTTTATGCTGGACATTAGATATTTAAATTATCAATGATAATTTTTGAGGAGTTAGTAAATGAATTCTTATTAAGTTGCTCATAATAACTTTTTACAGAAGTATTATCTAAAATTGATTCTCTGAGGCTTGATATCAGGTTATTAATATCAGAATCTTGTTCAAAAACCTTTCCAAATCCTCTTTCTTCAAAAAATTTTGCATTTAAAATTTGGTGATTATCAATTGAATTTGGAATTGGGATTATAAGTGCTGATCTTCTAACCATGATTAATTCTGATACTGTCAGCGCACCTCCCCTGCAAATGACAACATCGCTCCATTCATATGCTTCTCTCATATCATCTATAAATTCACTTACTGTGAACTGATTATTTACATTATTTTTCTTATAAGCTTTTTGGGTGATTTCTCTATGTTTCAATCCACACTGATGGCGGATTTTCAAGCTGTCTTCATCGATTCCTTCTAGAACTTTTGGCACCAAATGATTTAAAAAATCTGAACCTTGGCTTCCTCCAATTATAAGAAGGTTGTTGACCTTATCAATATTTTTTTGTTTTAAGTCTAAAAGTTCATCACGAATAGGATTGCCGCTATCAATAAGAAAATTGACTTTAGTTTTTTTGAAATAATTAGATGCCTGACCGAAGCCCAAAAATACTTTATCAAGATAATTTAAATTTGAAAGAATCCTTATTGCAGATCCAGGTATTGAATTTTGCTCTTGTGCATAGATTTTTCTTAAAGGGAAAAATAATGCGATCATTGAGGTGTATCCTCCAAAAACAATCATTTGATCATTCTGGCTAGAGAAAACTCTGTATTTGAAAAAAAATTTCAACCCAGAGCGAAGTAGTTTTAGAACTGAAGAAAATTTATCTATCAAGCCCTTTCCTCTAAAACCTACCAAATCATATTCTATAAATTTGATGCCAAGCTTTTTACATATATTTTTCTCTGGTCCTCTGGCTGTACCAATCCAGATTATAGAAATATTTTTTTTTAATAAGTCTTTCGCAATTTGCTCAGCAGGAAATACATGACCTCCTGTTCCTCCAGCAACTATGAAGATTTTTTTAGAAATTTTTCCTCCTTGATATCACTTTATGTCTATCTGATACATTTAATTCAAAATATATTCTTTGAATCAGTGAAATCAAAATAAAGGTCAAGAATAAATTGGAACCTCCATAGCTCAGGAATGGCAATGTCAGCCCTTTTGTAGGAAGTAGTCCGATAGAAACGCCGATATTGATAAAAACATGTAACCCAATCAAAGTACCAATGCCATATGCAATAAATGAATTAAACATTTGACCCATCTGTCTTGCTAAACGTCCAATCATGAAACATCTTATGACTAAAACTAGAAAAATAAAAATTAAAATTAATCCAAAAAAACTACCAAATTCCTCCAAAATAATTGAAAAAACAAAGTCAGTTTGAGCGTCTGGCAGTAAATTTAATTTCAACCAACTTTCTCCATAGCCAGTGCCAAACCAGTTACCTCTACCAATAGCAGAAAAAGATCTTGTCAGTTGATATCCTCCTTCTTGAGCATTTTCCCATGGATTCATAAATGTAAGTATTCTTTGAAATCTCCAAGGAACCAAAAAAATCATTAAAATAAATGTAAAAAGACCTAGTATAGAAATTGCAATAAAGTGAATAATCGGCGCACCAGCAATAAACATAATTGTGAGAGTGACCAAAAAGATAATTGCTGAAGAACCTAGATCTGGTTGCAATAAAATTAAAGAAATAAGTGAAACCATTATGAAAATGGGCTTCCAAAAACCTCTCCAATTTGATTTAAATTCTTCTTTCTTCCTGATACAAAAAGATGATATGTAAATCAATAATGACAACTTGGCTAATTCAGCAGGCTGAAAACTAAACCCAAGGAACCTTATCCACCTCTTTGCTCCGTTTATTTCTGGAACAAGATTCGGTACTAAGAGTATCAACAAAAGAAAGAGTGATGAAAAAATTAGATATAAATCAATCTTTCTCCATGTACTCATCTCAAACCTAAATACAAAAAAGAAAAGAACGAAACCCACTATTAAATTAAATATGTGCCTGCTGGTTAACTCGTTAAATGAAATACTCGAAACCATTAAGATTCCAAAGAGAGCTAGGAAAATAGATATTGATAAAGTTGTAAAGTCGAAATTATCAAAATTGATATTCCGATCGTGACTACCAAATAAAATTCTATTTATAAAGTTTTGCTTTCTAGCCAACATATTTATTGATCAATTCTTTAAACTTAGATCCTCTTTCTTCATAATTTTGAAATTCATCAAAACTTGAACAACCTGGAGAAAACAAGACTAAATCATTTTTGGTGGAATAATTAATAGCCTCTTTCACAGCTTGAGCCATACTCTCAAGCACGATTGGATTTAACTCTTTTATTTCGTTTGAAATCTTTTCTCTGTCCGCACCATAAACAAAAACTTTCTTAGTATTTCTCTTTAAAACCTCTAAAAGTGATCTAAAGCTTAGATCTTTTTTAACACCTCCCATAATTAAAATAATTTTTTCATCTTTATACTTATTTATTGCAGCATTAAGTGAATGTGGATTGGTAGATTTTGAGTCATTTATGATGGTTAGATGTTTGTTTAAAGAAATGTCTTCAAGGCGGTGAGGAAGAGGGTTAAAAGTAAGTATTTTCTCCTCAATGGATCCTTTTTTGAGACCTAAGTGCAAAAGAATGCTCTTCACAGCTTCTTGATTATAGATCTCATGATCTATGATTTCAGACATAATGAAATCTAAATCTAATCCTGTACCTTCAGGTCCAATTTTAAAGTTTGAATTTTCAAATATTCTTTTTTTTATTTTTGTGTATTGCTCAAAAGAATCGTGAACATCTAAATGATCAGGAGATATATTTAATAATACAGAAACCAAACTTGATAAAGACTTTGTCCTTTCTATCTGAAAAGAAGATACTTCGATTACAAAATAATCCACTTGCTCTTCAATATGATTAAGCACAGGAAAACCATTATTTCCAATACTTTTAACCTTAAGTCCCAGGGATTTCATGACGTGTTGAAGCAAAGATACAACAGATGTTTTTCCGTTTGTTCCTGTAACAAGAATTGATTTTTTAGCATGAACTTTCAGAAAGAGATCGAAATCTGAAAGGATTTTAATTTTATTATTGTTTAATTTTTTAACTATTTCATGACTGATCTCAAATCCGGGACTCACATAACACGATCGAATCTCATCAAAAGCTATTTCCTTATGATTAGAAATAATCAGAGGATTTTTACTTTTTTTAAGTAATTCTTTTTTGCATGGAGGATTATCTCTGGTATCGAATATAAGTGGTTCTTGTTCAGATTTTCTTAGGTAGTTAAAAAGAGATAAGCCTGTTTGACCAAGTCCTAATATAAGTGATCGAGAAGTATTGTCTGACACTTGGCTACCTTAGTCTGAGGGTAGCGAATCCAATAAGAATTAGAATTAATGTAATTATCCAGAATCTCACAATAATCTTTGGTTCTGCCCATCCTGACAATTCAAAATGATGGTGCAAAGGAGCCATTTTGAATACCCTTTTACCAGTTAATTTATATGATGTAACTTGGATAATGACAGATAAAGTCTCGGCAACAAAAACTCCTGCCATTATCGCAAATACTATTTCTTGCCTTATCATAACCGCAATTGCTCCGAGTGCTGCCCCCAATGAAAGGGAGCCAACATCTCCCATAAAGACTTGAGCAGGATAGGTATTGAACCATAGAAATCCAATACCAGAGCCAACAATAGCTCCACAAAATACAAGCATTTCACCTGATAGTGGTAAATATGGAATATTGAGATAGTCTGAAATGATTATGTTCCCGGATGCATATCCAAGAACACCCAAAGCAGCTGCGACCATTACTGAGGGCATTATTGCAAGACCATCCAAGCCATCTGTAAGATTCACCGCGCTACTGGAGCCAACAATTACAAAATAAGAAAAGAAAATAAAAAATAAACCTAACGGCAAGGAAAAATCTTTGAAAAAAGGAATTATTAAGCTCGTCTCAAGAGGATTAGTGGAAAATGTATAAAAGATTATTATGCCGATAAAGGCTGATAGAGACTGCCAAAAAAACTTTTGCCTACTTGTAAGTCCATTGCTTGACTGAGTTTTGAGCTTAGTTAAATCATCTATCCAGCCAATTACCCCAAATGAAACTGTCATAAATAGTACCAACCAAAGGTACTTATTTGATAAGTCCCCCCAACAAAAAACTGAGAATACTACAGCTGCTAAGATCAATAGCCCTCCCATTGTTGGAGTTCCTTCTTTAACAAGATGTCTTTCGGGCCCTTCTTTCCTTATATATTGATTAAACCTTTCCATTTTCAAAAAATTAATAAACCAATTTCCAAAAGACAGGCAAAAAATCAAAGAAGTTAGAGTCGCTAAAATTGCTCTAAAAGTAAGATAATTGAAAATCCTTAAGGGACCATAGCTTTCAGCTAAAATTTCTAAAATAGGTAAAAACATTATTTAAAAATATTCATGCAATCTTCTATTTTAACTGATCTAGATGCCTTGAATAAAATGGCAGTATTTTTACTCAATAAAGATCCGATCTTTTCTTCTGCATTAGCAATATTTATTTTGACTAAATTCTCCTTTGAGAGTTCAAATTTTGAGTTAAATAAAAAAACGTTATCAAATCTCTCACAGGCTTCATCGATTATTTTTTTCATTTCTTGCTGAAAGTCTTTACCTAGCTCTTTCATATCACCGATAACACAAATTTTATTTTCTTTATCAGTAGACTCTAAGACTCTAAATGCCTCTTTAAATGAATCAGGGTTTGCATTGTAAGTATCATCAATTATCAAAACACCCTTGGAATTGTAGCTTTGTTCTGTCCTAGATGGGATGACTACATCTTTTGAAAAATTATATATTTGATCAAAAGAGATATTTTCTATATCAAGACTTACAAGAATAGCTTCTACACACTTACTGTTTGATTTTTTTGCATCTAATCCATCACTAGAAAAAGATCTGGTCTTTTTGTTATGAGACTTGGCATGAAACTCACTGATATGAGCATCAATATCTGGGAAGATACAAGTTCCTTGAAGTAAAACATTTTTAAAAATATCTGATTTCTCTTTTGCAACCCCCTCAAGATTTATTAATTTTTCTAGGTGAGCTTTTCCAATTGATGTAATAACTCCTACTTCGGGCTGCAATATTGACGACAATTCATTTATCTCACCAAAGTCATTCGTTCCTATCTCAAAAATTCCAACTTTATGATGTTTTTCTAATTCTAAGAGGCTAAAGCATAATCCGTAAAAATTATTCCAGTTTCCAGGTGAAACATATATTTGAGATGGATTAAATTTGCTAGATAAAAGAGAGCTCAATAGTAATTTAGTTGAAGTTTTACCATTACTTCCAGTTATGCCTACCACTTTACCTTCAAACTTTTTTCTTTGATATTTAGCTAAAAAAGATAAACATTCATGAGTTGAATTTACTCCTAAAATTCTCTTATCTTGAGAATGATTTTTTTCAGAAATAACAAAAGAAGCTCCCCTATCTAATGCTTCATCAATAAAATCATTTCCGTTGAAATTAGCCCCCTTTATAGCCAGGAAACAATCACCTTTTGAAATCTTTCTAGAGTCTGTAACTATTTTTGAGGATACAAATTCTTTCTTAGGTTTCTCAAGATTTAATATAGCGGCTAATACTTGATTTGAAAATTCAAATAGCATTTTTAAAACTCATGACTTCTTCAAAATCACTAAAATCTTTTCTTAATCCATTTTCAAATTCTTGATAATTTTCATTTCCTTTGCCTGCAATTAATAATGCGGAACCGGGTTTACTATTTAGAAGTGATTCAAGCGATTTAAGAATAGCTTCTTTTCTATCAAAAATTACATTTATATTTTTCGATGAACACTCTGATAATATATCTTCAACAATTATTTCAGGTTTTTCACCTCTGGGATTATCGTTGGTAACGAAAACCTTATCAGATAAATTTTCTGCTATTTTTCCCATCTTTGACCTTTTAGATCTATCTCTATCACCGCCACATCCAAATAGACAAATTAAATCTCCAGGATGTGTATTTTTTAAAGATTTTAAACTTGCATTCAATGCATCAGGAGTATGTGCGAAGTCAATAAAAACATCTCTTCCATCAACATCTATTTTTTGATTTCTTCCTTCAGGGAGGCTAAGGTCAAAAAAATCTATACTTGATAAATTAACGTCTTGATTTGCAGCCCTAAACAATAGAAGAGCACAAACCAGATTTGAGAAATAATGATCTCCATGGAAGTTAACATAAATTTTTTTCGGCAAAATATCTTCAGATTCCAATAAAAATTGATTTGATGAGCTCTTATGTACGAATACATCAGCATCTTTATTATGAAATGAATATGAATGACAGTTTTTGTATTTCTGTTTGAGTTTTGCTCCTAAATAGTTATCTTCATTAAATACATATCCTTTTGACGAAATGTCATCAGAATCAAAAAAAGATTCTTTTATGTTTGAATACTTCTCCATATTGCCATGATAATCAAGATGATCTTCAGAAAAACTTGTTAATCCTTTAAATTTGATTTCAATATCTCCGATCCTTTTTTGATGTATTGCATGAGATGAAACCTCTAGCAAAGAATTTTCAATATTATGTTCGTTTGATATTTCTAGAAACTTATAGAGTTTAAAGATATCAGGGGTTGTCATTTTTGAGGATTGTAACTCGAGGCCTGAACCTCCATTTTCAATAGAATTAAAAAAAGATACTTTCATATTTAGCTTTTCATGTAATTGTTTTAGAAAATGAATCGTGCTGGTCTTACCATTTGTCCCAGTTATGCCAAATATATTTTTAATATGATTAAACTCATAGGCCTTATTTGCAAGATCTACTAGTTTTTCTTCTAACCCGGATACATGAATTATGTTTCTATTATCGTTGGCATGATGCATGCCAGTAAGAACGGCCACTGCTCCGTTATTAAAGGCATGATCTATATATTTATTTCCATCTCTTTTGGAAGAATTTTTCAATGCAATAAAAATATCTCCCGGATCTATATCATTTGAATTGATGCATAAATTTTTAAATTGAATATCACTTTTTAATTTATTGCCGTCTAATAAATTCTTTAGATTTTTCATGACGAAGCAAAAATTGATTTAAAAACATTGGAAAAAATTGGAGCTGCAACATCGGAACCTCCTAAGACATCATTTTTTGGTTCTTGGACCAATATTGCTAGTAAATATCTCTCACTATTTTTTTCTATGAATCCTATAAATAAAGCATTGATAGAGTCTTCATCATATCCTTGTTCTTTAGATATGAGGCTTGTCCCTGTTTTTCCACCAACAACCCCACCTTCTACCTTGGCTAGTTTTCCAGTCCCATTATTTACAGTATGAATTAAAATATTTTTTATCTTTTTGGTAGTTTCCTTTTTAAGAATTCTTTTGCTTGTTTTATTGCCTTCTGATGAAATAATCTTCAGATTTGCTTCGATACCATCATTTAAAATTCCTGTATACGCTTTTGCAATATGAAGTAAAGTTGTCTGGAGACCATATCCGTAACATAAACTAACTAAACCTCTTAAGGAAATATTCTGTTCCCCTGGCAAAAATCCTTCTCTATGATTTAAAAACATCTCACTAAAATACTTTCCGATTCCAAAAGAACGCATTCCTGATATTACTCTTGATTTGTTCATTTGAGAGCATATTTTTACAGTACCTACATTGCTTGATTTAGCTATGACTTCGCTTACTGAAAGAATTCCATAATTTCTAAAATCCTCTGTTCTGTAATCCTCAAATTCAACCCATCCAGGATTAGTATCGATCAAGGTTTCTTCATTAATTAATTCATCATCTAGAGCTAAAGAAATACTGAGAGGTTTTAAAACAGAACCAGGCTCCAAAAGAGATATCGATGCCTTGTTTGTCACCAAGGAAATATCTGATAAAGATTTTCTATCGTTGGGATTAAAACTAGGATAATTAGTGATTGCTAGAATCTCTTCAGAATCTAGATCAATCATTATTGCTGAAGCATTACTAGCATTATTTTCAATTACAGCCCTTTTCAATTCATCAAAAACAATGAATTGATAATCAGAATCAATAGATAACTTAATTAAGTCGCCATCCTTCTCTGAGGTAATAACTTCTTCAATAACTTTTCCGTTACCATCCCTTTTTATATCTATTCTTCCATCTGAGCTATCAAGGCTTTTCTGAAAGCTTAGCTCTAAACCCTGAAGACCATCATTATTTATGTCAGTGATCCCAATTAGTTGAGAAAAAGCTTCTCCTTCGGGATAATTTCTGTAGTGCTTTTCATCGAAAACAAGTCCTTGAATTTTTTCTTTTTTTAATTTCTCTACTTTTTCTCTGTTTACTTTTTTAGAAATTTGAATAAATTTTAGCCTCTGATTAGATGATCTTTCTCTTAAATTTTGCTCCTCGATATTTAATAAATTAGAAATAAGTTTTATCTCGTCTGGTTTGTATGAAAAGTAATCAAGGTCAATTCCAATGTCATAAAAAATAATATCTTCAGCCAATACTCGATCATTTCTATCGACTATCTTTCCTCGTGATGACTTTATAACTTTACTTTGTGAAATTCGATTATCAATTTTATCAAACGAAAAGTCTGCCTCAGTTATCTGGAAATATATTAATCTCACAAAAAGAAGTGAAAAAAGTATAGGAAGAAAAAACCAGAGAACAAGTTCTCTGGTTTTTTCCGTTTGATGGCTCAAAGAAATCTAATCTATTTGTTTTTTAACGAACGATGGAATGTCTAGATATTCTGGATCCATTAGATCACTAGACGAAACTTTTTTAACTTCCCTGGAAGAATGAGAAATATCTGGCTTCGGGAGGATGGGTTCAACCGATTCAAATTCAAAGGTGCTTTTAGGCATCTTTTTAGATGCACTTCCACCAAGGCCAGTTGCAACAATTGTTACTTTTATATCTGCTCCCATAGAGTCATCAAATGCTACACCGTGTATGATTGTTGCATCTTGAGCAGCAAATTCTCTTACCAAGGCAAGAACTTCCTCAATTTCACCCGTTTTCATATCTGGCCCTGCAGTGATATTGACAAGAACTCCTTTTGCGTTTTCTAGATTAATATCTTCTAAAAGTGGACTTCCAACAGCTGCAGAGGCTGCCTCTTTTGCTCTGCTTGGCCCATTTGCAATTCCCGTTCCCATCATAGCTGTTCCTTTTTCTGACATTACAGTTTTAACATCTTGAAAATCAACGTTAACAAGCCCAGTTTGTGTGATGATATCTGATATACCTCTAACAGCCCCTAATAGAACATCGTTTGCTTGCTTGAAGGCATCAAGAAGACTATGTTCTCTCCCAAGAACTTCCAATAATTTTTGGTTAGGGATTGCGATTAGTGAATCAACTTCATCAGTAAGTTCTTTTAAACCGACATCTGCAATTTGATCTCGCATTTCAAGCTCTAATGGCTTGGTGACTACTGCAACTGTCAAAGCACCTATCTCTTTAGCAGCTCTAGCGACAATTGGGGCTGCACCAGTACCAGTACCGCCACCCATTCCTGCTGCAACAAAAACCATATCTGAACCCTCAAGCAAGGTTTTAATTCTTTCAAGATCATCTAGAGCAGCATCTCTTCCAACTTCAGGTTTCCCTCCTGCTCCAAGACCATTCGAAATACCGGTTCCTAGAGTAATTTTTAATTCTGCTAAATTGGTATCAAGCGCTTGCTCATCTGTATTAGCACAAATCATTTGTACGCCTTCGATACCGCTTTCAACCATATGGTTCACTGCGTTTCCTCCAGCTCCACCTACTCCAACTACTCTTATAAGAGCAGATGATTTAGTTTCATTTTCTACAACGGTCCAGTTCATAGTCCCTCCTTATTTAAATTAGAAATTGTTTTGGATCCATCTAAAAGCTTTATTAAAAATGTTCTTATCTTTCATGAACAGATAGTTCATATGATCTTCTTCTTGTGATTTCTGGCTATATAAAACCAATCCTACAGCAGTCGCATATATTGGATTCCTTAAAATATCACTTAATCCTATTAATCCTGATGGCGAACCAATACGAACAGGAGCATTAAAGACTTCTTCAGCTAATTGAGTTACGCCTTCCATTCTGGATGTTCCACCTGTGATTACAATCCCGGCGGGAATATTATTTTCTAATGAGGATAAATTAAGTTTTTGTTTTATTAAGCCAAAAATATCCAGATACCTTTGCTCTATTACACTAGCAAGAGCCATTCTTGAGAAAATTTTATTTTTTCTTCCTGCCATACCCGGAACCTCAATTGTTTCATTTTCATGAATTATCGAGCTTGAAGCACATCCATACTTCTTCTTAAGTTCCTCTGCTTGTATGCTTGGGGTTTGAAGTGCTCTAGCAATATCTTTAGTAATATGATCACCGGAAGTTGGAATATTAGCAGTGTGGCTTATAGCTCCATTTTGAAAAACTGCAACGTCTGAAGTTCCGCCGCCCATGTCAATTAAACATGCTCCTAACTCTTTTTCATCCTCTGATAGTACTGAGTAACTTGACGCTAGTTGCTCCAGAACAAATCCTTCAACATTAATACCGCAAGCTTTCATACAAGAGGATATATTTTGAGCGGAGTTCCTATTACAAGTGACTAGATGAACTTTGGTTTCCAGTCTTACGCCAGCCATTCCAAGAGGTTCTTTAATGCCATTTTGTTGATCAATAATATAGTCTCTTGGTAAAACATGAAGCAATTGAGAGTCATCTGGAATAGCATATGCTTGTGCAGCAGTGATGACTCTATCAACATCACTAACTTTGACCTTTTTATCTTTAATTCCTACAACACCTTCGGAATTTAAACCATTGATATGACCTCCACTTATACCTACAAAAGCTGATGTAACTTGTTTGCCAGACATCAATTCTGCATCATTTGCCGCAGATTCTATTGCAGATACAGTTGATTCAATATCAACTATCACACCGTTTTTAAGACCTTGAGATGTTTGACTTCCTAAACCGATGACTCTTAATTCGTGATCAACATATTCAGCGATTAAACACACAACTTTCGAGGTGCCTATGTCAATTCCTACTCTGATGTTATTTGATCCGTTGCTAACCATATTAATCCCTAAACCCAACTGCTCCTTTGTTCTGATACCTTAAATCTAAATATAAAAAGGTATCTTTTATATTGTTAAAGTATTTGCTCTTCAGAAATGTTTTAAGGTTTTCTAATTGATTTTCTATTTTTGATTTATTCATATGAAACCTAATGCCAGAATTTTCTTCTAAAGTCATTAAATCAAACTCTTCAATTAAAATTCTATTAAGAACCAAGTTAGATCCTTTTAAAATTTGATTGAGTTCAAAAAAATACCTTAAGACAAAATCAATATTATTTGTGTTAGCCCCAATATTGATCAACTTCAAACCTTCTTTGGTTTGAAATTTGAGGAGGCGACCAGATTGGGTCAGTATCTGGTCTTTTCCCCAAAAAACTAGCGGTTGATATTCTTTCACGTGAAATTTTTTCATTGGCCAAGAGTTGACTTCTTTATATGACTCTACAAAGTTAGGATTATCTTTTGAAAATAAAGGTTTAGGATCTTTAAAAACTTCGGATAAAAGAAAAGTTGAAGAAAATATCATTACAATGAAGGTCAAGAATTTCACTTTTCTTCTCCTTGAATTAAAACAACGGAATCAGGCAAAATCATTCCATATTCATCGACCGTTTTTTCTTTTACTGAATTGTGAGAAGTTAGATTTAATTTTTTATTCTTGAGATAAACTGATTCATCATCTAGTTTTGACTTAAAGACACTTAAAAGATACTTTTCTGAGACTAGTTGCTTGTAACTAGCGTTCTTATTCAAAACTAAGTAGGAACTAAAAAAAGCAGCAATCAGAGATCCTAAAATAAATATCAGCATCATTTGATTAAACATTCTTTATCGCAATTCTCATTATTGCGCTCCTTGATCTTGGATTAGACTTAATTTCGTTTATTGTTGGCTTAATGGGCTTTCCTTGCTTTTTTATATTAAGATTTTTTGCTTCTTCTGATCTAAGAAAGTTTTTAGCTATTCTGTCTTCTATGGAATGAAAGCTTATGATGATTAATTTTCCATTTTGCTTGAGCAAGTAAGCTGCTGATATAAATCCTTTGATCATCTCTTCAATTTCATTGTTTATATGCATTCTTATTGCTCTAAATACATTAGTTGCTGGATGACGCTTTTGTGAGCTGCTATATTTATCAATCAATAAAGAAAGCTGTGCTGTGCTTTTAAATTTATTTTTTTCTCTCGATTCAACAATTTTTCTGGCATAAAACTTGGATTTTCGCTCTTCGCCTAAATGAAATAAGACATCACTTATTTCTTTCTCTGAAGCAGTATTTATCCATTGTTCTGCTGTCATTTCCTCTTCTTTATTCATTCTCATATCAAGGGGGCCATCCTTTTGAAAGCTAAATCCTCTATCTGGATCATCTAGTTGCATAGAAGAATTCCCTAGATCGAAAAAAATACCGTCTAGTCTTATATCTAAACTTTCAATTTCTGAAAAATTTAAGTTTTTGTAATGAAATCTTCTGTCTTTTATTTTTTGTGAATACGAGACAGTTTCTTTATCTCTATCTATTGCGATTAATCGCCCATCGTCGTTAAGGTTTTCTAAAATCTCTTTTGAATGTCCCCCTAAACCAAAAGTGCAATCTAGGTAAGTGCCGGCAGGATCATGAACTAAATTCTTAATAGTTTCGTTAATCATTACTGGCTGATGGGTGAACATGATTCTAAAAAGGGATCTCCTGGACGTTAGAAGGTAAGTCGATATCTAATTTTTCACCTTGAATTTGATGACCTTTCTCCTTCGCAAGCCAATTTTTTTCATTCCATACTTCAAATTTCTGACCCATACCAATTAAAGATACTTTTTCTTTAACTTTTAATTGGGCGTATTCTCTTAAGCTTTGGGGAATAAGTATTTGCATACGATCATTGACTTCAAAATCAATTAAATTTGCATATCCAAGGAAATTCCACTGAATAGATCTAATTTTTGAATCTAGGCCTGATAGATTCTCAAAGGCTTTCGATATGGTTTTCCATAAGCTGCCTGGATAAATTCTTAAGGAAGGATATTGTGGGTCCCTTGTGATAACCAAAGAACCCTCTGAAACTTCTTTTAAAGCTTCTTTATACTTTGCTGGCATTGAAATTCGTCCTTTAGAATCCAATGCCAAACTACTGTATCCATAAAGTCCTATAGCCATCAAACAAGACCCCTTTTACACACATAGATACACAAATGTGCACTTCAGCACACTTTAGCCACTTGTATAATCAGTGTCAAGAGGTTTAGTCCCAAAATATAAGGGTTTTAAGGATATTATAATGTGAGCTGACCTATAAGCCGGGTTCTGTAAATGGTAATCATTCATCTGGGGTTTATGTTTCCATAAACCTCTAGCAACCTACCCTGACCTAATGCGAGAAACATTAACAGGTCTCTATTTGGTCTTGCTCCTGATGGGGTTTGCCAACAACTTTTGTTACCAAAAGTCTGGTGCGCTCTTACCGCACCTTTTCACCCTTACCTTTTAACACAAGGCGGTTTATTTTCTGTTGCACTATCCGTTACTTCACAGCACCCAGACGTTATCTGGCATCATTCTCTATGGAGCCCGGACTTTCCTCTATCAATTTGACAGCGATTACCTGATCAGCTCGGTGATCATTATAAGTCTTTGAACTTATTTGTCATTCTTTGGTTCAGCAAAAATTGAATAAATCTCTTTTGAAGTCTTTGAAGAAATCTTTGACACAATTTTTGATGCCGCTTTAGTTCCATTCAATTTCTGGATCTCTTCAAAAAGAATTTTCTCATGTTCAACTGTAATGTATTGCTTCTCTTCAGAACCTTCAATCACCATAACCATCTCACCCTTTTTTAAAGTTTCATCTTTTTTTATTAATTCTTGAATTTCTTTAGCTTCATCAGTAATTATCCTCTCAAATTTCTTTGTGAGCTCTTTTGCTAAGGATACTTTCCTTTTAGGGCCTAAAGTTTTTACTATCATGTGCACTAATCTTTCTATCCTTTTTGGAGATTCGAAGAGAATGGTGGTTTTCATCTCATACTGTATATTTTTTAAGAACTTTTCCAGCTGACCTTTTTTTCTGGGAGCATAACCTTCAAATACAAAAGAACTTGTTGATAGACCTGATGATATCAAGGCTGAAATAACTGCAGAAGGCCCAGGTATTGATGTAACTTTGATTTTCTCATCAATAGCTTTAGCAACTAATTCATATCCGGGATCAGATATTAACGGTGTTCCTGCATCTGAAATTATGGCTAAAGAAGCATCTTCCTTCAGTAATTTTAGGAAGTAATTAACTTTCGAAACATTTGTATGGTCGTGAAATGAGAGTAATTTATTTTTTATACCTAAATCTTTTAACAAGATGCCCGATTTCTTTGTATCCTCGCATAGAATGATATCAACTGAGGAAAGCACATTCTGTGCTCTTAAAGAAATATCTAATTTATTTCCTATAGGTGTACTGACTAAATATAATGTAGACAACTTTTGAGAGATTTTTTGAAAATAGTTTATTTTTTAACTACCAGTTTATTCCTATTTCATTGTTCTATGAACATGGAAGATAAAGTTTTATTAGATAAAGAGCAAATCATTGATAGTAATTTCTCTCAGTCTTTCGTTGAAAATTTTAATAAAAATAAAAACTTCTCTTCTTCTTATAGTATTTTCTACTCAGAAAAGATAGATAAAAAAATCATTTCTTCTTTTATGAAAGGTATGGAATTTGGGTTTTTTTCTAATCAAGTTTCTGTTAAGTCAAAAATCTCATTTATCTCTTTGGATGAAAAAAGTGATTGCAGCACAATTAAGGCAAAAGGATTTAGTTTAATTCTTGTAAATGATCTTAATTCTGAATTCTATAAAAAATGTAAAAGAAGGTTATCAAGAAATTCTCTTTTTACATCGATAAATCTAGATAGTGAAATTGAGTTTAGCCAGATCGAGGAAAAATCTCTTCTAATTTCTGGAAAGAATCGTAATATAAAAAAAAATAAAAATATTTTGATTTTGAAAAATGATTCAGATTACGAAAATAAAATTGCTGATCACTTTGAAATCAACCTTAGTAGTGAAAGAGTGAGATCTTTAAGAAATGTCTTAAAAGAAAAAATAAGCTTCTCATCTCGTAAAAGAAAAGATATTGATAAAATACTTATTGACGCCTCTCCGAATGAGACGACAAGAATTATTCCTGCTATCCGCTACAATCTGATTTTTGATGCAGAAATTTTTACTTATCCCAAATCAATAGATGTTTGGAATTCTGAATTGAGTCTTAGTGAGATGAATAAGATTGAAGGCTTTGAATATCCAATCTTGTTAAACAGGATGAATATCTTTGAAAAAGTCATGCCTCAATTGGATGTGAACGAAAAAATTGCTTTTTCGGCTGGCTTTGATATTTTCTTTTTTGGAACAAAAATTAGAGGTAGATCATCTAATTTTCCTGGATTACTTGGCAAGTATGAAATTAAAGAAGGTTTTATTTATTTTAAGCCTTTAAGATTTTCAATAGATTCTAATGGAATAAAACAAGGTTGACTTAATCAGTAAAAAAAGATTCTTTTTCACGAAGCGTCAGACTATTTTGAACAAGTTCATTTTCCACCATTCTTTCTGTGTATTCATGCATATTCTTAGTTGATTTGTTATTTGGAATATCTACTCCAAGAAATTTTAACCTAATCAAAATAGGAATTATTGTCGCATCTAAGACAGAAAATTCATCGCTTCGAAAATATTCAGATCCATCAAAAAGCATCATCGAATTAGTGATATTTTTTTTGAGTTCCTTTCTTGAAGAATTCTTTTTTGAAGTTGTAGAGGATGTATCCTCCAGAATATCTAAATGGTGGGTCCATTCCTCCTCTATTCTATGAAGAATTAATCTAGTTTGAGCTCTTGACACAGGATAAACAGGTAGCAAAGGAGGATGAGGAAATCTCTCATCTAAGTACTCAACTATTAATTGGGATTTATACAAAGCTAGTTCTCTATCTAATAGTAAAGGAAGGAACCCTTTTGGATTAACTTCCAGAATTTCTTTTGGAATGTTTTCAGGATCAAGAGCCTCAAGATCGGCGGAAATACCCTTTTCTGATAATACTATTCTTACTTTATGGCTTTGATGTCCAATTTCATCATGAAATAAGACCATTGAGGATCTCTTGCCTAATAAACTTGTCATTTTAAAATCTATTTTAAATCTTTTTTAAACTCTCTGTAGACGAGATAAGCAAAAGCAGTAAAAATTAAAAGAAAAAGAATAACATATATACCAAGTTGTTTTCTGGTTTCGGCTGATGGATCGGATACATATGTAAGAAAGTTTGTTATGTCAGCAATATATCTATCATAATCTTCATCCGATAGTTCTGATTGAATATCTTCGAGGACATGTGGCATTGAAACGTTAACGTAAACTTTATTATTGACTCCATATGGTCTAGAGGAATCTTCATAAAAAGTATCAAGATAAGTATAAATCCACTCTGGCGATCTTAATCTAGCTTCTAGTGTTAAATCAGGAGGCTTAGCACCTAGTAGCTCTATAGCTTTTGATTCTTTAAGACTTATATGCATTAAATCTCCTATCTTAGAATCATCAAATATCAAGTTTTGCTCAAAAATACTCAGAGGGATTGCAAGATCTTCAGCTACTCTTTTATAGCGTGAGTATTTAAGAGAGTGACATCCATAACAATAGTTCATATAAGCTGATAGACCTCTTTGAAGAGACTCTTTATCTTTTGTGTCAGCGCTGAATTCATAGCACTCAATTGAGCCGCATTTGTACTCGCTAGCTGTAAAAGAAAGCCCCGAAAAAAAAGAAATAGCTAGAAGCGCTAAAAGCCTCATACCTGAGCTACTCTCTCCGGAACCGGCTTACATTTCTCTATTCTTGTATAAATAGGCATAAGGAGAAAATAAGAGAAGTAACCTATGGTGAAAATTTTAGACATAAGCGTTTTTGTTTCTGTTGGGGGAACCATGCCCAGGTAACAAAGAGCAAAAAAACTTACAACGAAAATTCCGAGGAAAGTCTTACTTAAAATTCCTTTATATTTGATAGATTTTACTGGACTTCTATCAAGCCAAGGAAGAACAGCAAAGATAGCGACAGCTGCCATCATGGTTGCGAATCCAAGAAATTTGGCAGTTAGTCCAAATAGAGGAAAATCAACAGCTCTCAACATGGCATAGAAAGGTGTGTAATACCAAGATGGAACAATGTGGGCAGGTGTAGACAAAGGATTAGCAGGCTCATAATTTACATATTCAATAATGTATCCACCTCCTGTTGGAAAGAAGAAGACAACAGAACAGAAAATGATAAGAAAAACTCCAAGTGCAAATATATCGTGGCTGATATCATAAGGAAAAAATGGTTTTGTATCTAAAGGGACACCATCTTCATCAAGATGTTTTTTAACGTCTATTCCATCAGGATTATTTGAACCAATTTCATGAAGAGCGAGTATATGAAAAAATACAATTGCAATGAGTAATATTGGAAGAAGTACAACGTGGAAAGCGAAAAGTCTTGAAAGGGTTATACCAGAAACTAAGTAATCGCCTCTTATCCATGTGGCCAAATCTTCACCTACGACAGGAATTGAACTGAACAGAGAAATGATCACTTGGGCTGCCCAAAAAGACATTTGACCCCAAGGCAGAACGTATCCTGTAAAGCCCTCTGCCATAAGAATGAGATAAGTAAACCACCCTCCAAGCCATATTAGCTCTCTTGGTTTTTGATAAGAACCATACATCATCCCTCTAAACATATGTAAATAAATCAGTGCAAAGAATGCTGAAGCGCCTGCAGCATGCATGTATCGTATAAGCCACCCATACTCCACATCTCTCATAATATATTCCACTGAAGAAAAAGCCTCTTCAGCTGAGTTTGTATAATTCATCATAAGCCACAAACCTGTGACAATTTGCATCGCTAGAACAACAATAAGAAGAAATCCGAAGAGATACCAAATATTGAGGTTAGTGGGTGCAGGATATTTAGATAAATGCCTTTCAAAAACTTCAGTCAAAGGGAATCTAAAATCTACCCAATTGAGAAGTCGTTTCGTTCTAGTATCGGTTGCCATTAGCTCGCTCCATCGGATCCAATTACCAACATGGAATCGGACTCAAAATAATGAGGTGGGACTTCAAGGTTGGTTGGGGCAGGAACATTGGCATAAACTCTTCCAGCAAGATCAAACTTTGATCCATGACATGGACAGAAAAAACCCCCCTGCCAATTAGGATCAAAATCCTGGGAGGTAGCTTCTGGATAAAACTTTGGAGCACAACCTAAATGGGTGCAGACTCCTTTTAGGACTGCTATACCCTCTTTTCTGGATCTAGTATCGTTTTTCGCATATTGAGGTTGTTGTTCTTGTGCAGAATTTGGATCAGCAAGCTTATTTTTATCAGATGATAATACGTTTTGGGCTTCATTTGAAACTTTGTAAACAAATACAGGCATTCCCCTCCATTCTACTGTCATTAGTTCACCTTGAGATAGCTTGCCTATATTAACTTTTACTGGCGCTCCTGCAGCCTCAGCTCGAGCGCTGGGCCTAAATGCACTTAAAAAAGGTATAGCTGCGAAAATCACTCCAACAAATCCTAGCAAGGATGTGATTGATGTAAGTAATTGTCGCCTTATTGGGTTCGGTGGAGAATTTGGTTGCATAAAGTCTATCTTTTGCTGAACTGAGGTGCTTTTCGAGCTTTTCTTAAACCGACCTTTTTCCTTTCAACTTTCCTTGAGTCTCTTGTAAGAAAACCGGCTTCTTTAAGAATTGACTTTAATGAATCATCATACTTCACAAGAGCCCTTGAAAGACCATGTCTTATTGCCCCTGCCTGGCCAAAATATCCTCCGCCAGAAACGTAAATCTTTAAGTCTAACTTTCCTTCCATTTCAACAAGCTTAATCGGTTGTTTTACGAGTATTCTAGCTACTTCACGGCCAAAATATTCTTCTAATGGTAGATCGTTAACTAATATGGAGCCTTCCCCCGAACTAAGATAAACCCTAGCTGTGGAGGTTTTCCTTCTGCCGGTAGAGTAAAACTTATTGTCGGTCATTTTCTAAAATTCCTTTTTAACTGGATTTTGAGCACTGTGAGGATGAATCTCGCCTTTATAAACTTTTAGTTTTTTTATCACAGAGTTTGAGAGTTTATTTTTTGGCAACATACCTTTAACTGCCGAAGTTATTATTCTATCTGGATAAGTAGAAACTAGATCATTAAAGCTTTGGGACTTAATTCCACCAGGATAACCCGTGTGTCTGAAATACATCTTTTGTTCGTTTTTATTGCCTGTGATTTTTATTTTTTCAGCATTTATAACAACAACATAGTCACCGACATCATTATGAGGAGTATACTCAGGTTTATTTTTTCCCATTAAAATTTTAGCGATGTAAGTACTTAAACGACCTAATGTTTTATCTGAAGCGTCTATCAATAACCAGCTTTTATCTTGGGGTTCTAATTTGTATGATTTTGTATCCATAATTAACGCACAAAGCGCGTGAATGATACATTAGAGAGGTTATAATTTACAACTCTGAATAATAAAAAATGCGCTCTTTTTATACTCTATCTATATGGATATTATTAGGAACTCTAGCTGGATATGGTTTTCTAACTTTTACAGGACTAGGCGGCAAATATGATATTTCTTCAAATGTCTTTAACTTCGAAAAATCTGCATCATCTGTTGTAAATATTTGGAGCCTTCGTCGCTGGCGAGAGTGGCAAGAAAAAACTCCTTCGTTGGGGCTCAGAAGATGGAAACAAGTTATTAAAACAGGGTTTTTCCCAGATGGATCTGGAGTCATCTTTGATAAGGATGGTCATGTAATTACTAATCTACACGTATTAAATAATTCTATTCAATTAAAACAAAAACTTCTTATAGAACTCTATGATGGCTCAAATCACGAAGTTGAAATCATTGGTATTGACAGAGACAACGATTTAGCAGTTCTAAAATTAGTTGAGGAAAATGTAGAGATCCTCCCAATACAAAGAAAAAGAAGAATAGAAGAAATCAATATTGGTGAGACTGTTTATGCGATTGGCAATCCACAAGGACTTGGTCAATCAGTCAGCATGGGAATAATTTCAGCAATTGGGAGAAAGTTCATCAACAAGGAAGGTTCTTTCATACAAACCGATGCTTCTATAAATCCTGGTAATTCAGGCGGTGCACTAGTTGATACTAGGGGAAACTTATTAGGAATTATTAATTTTATAGAATCTACAACTGGTGGAAATCAAGGCTTAAATTTTGCAATTCCAATTGATGTTGTATCTGAGAGTTATTCCGAAATCGTTAAAGGCGATTAAGATGACTAATAATCTCTCTCTTTTAGAGCATCAGCATGCTCAAATAAACCCTCACTTTCTGCAATGCTAATAGACTTTTCAAGTAGAGCTTTGTATCCATTTTTCTTATATGAGTTTTTTGTTGCAACCACGAAGGAAGTTTTTACATAAAAGTCATTCAATGAAACTTGTGAACTGTATCGTCCCTGGCCCCCAGTAGGAATAACATGTGATGGTCCTGCACAATAATCTCCCATTACAGCAGATGACTCAGTTCCAATAAAAATGGCACCAGCTTGAATTTCAGGTATCTGATCCAAATCAATATCATCAATAAGAATTTCCAAATGTTCGGGGATAATTAAATTTGATAGTGAAATAGCATGCTCCAATGAACGAGCATCGATTGAGCAGCAATTTATCAAAGCATTATCTATAATACTTTTCCTCTTAGATTTAGATAAATTCTCTTCCAATGATTGTTTAAATAAATTCAAGTCAAAACCTGGTAAATGTATCAAAAAGCATCTTGAGTCCTCGCCATGTTCAGCTTGAGCTAAAAAATCCTTCACTGCATATTCAATTGATGAATTTTCATCAACAATAATTGCAACTTCTGATGGTCCATTTAGCGAATCAATTCCTACCTCACCAAAAAGCTGTCTTTTTGCCTCTGATACGTAGCTATTTCCTGGTCCAAATATTTTATCAACCCTTTCAATGCTCTCAGTCCCATATGTGATAGCAGCTAAAGTATGTGCTCCTCCAGAATTAATTACTCTTTTTGCTCCAATTAAATGAGATGATGCAAACATAAGATCTAATTCATCTAGCTTTCCTGGAAACATAACTGTTATCTCATTGACTCTAGCTAACTTAGCTAGTACTCCAGTCATGAGAATAGAAGAAGGATACTGTGCTTTTCCTCCAGGAGCATAGAGACCTACTTTCTCTATAGGCCTCATAAAATAGCCGTATTTTTCTACCGAATCATCTTCAAATTCTTTGAATAGTTCAATGTCTTTATTATGAAATTTTTCTATTCTGTCAGCCATATAAACCAACATATCTCTATTTTTATCATTCAGGGAATTAAACTTATCCTCTAAGAAATTTTGATCAAACAAAACTTCATCTATAGATTTAAGATTTTTTTCTTCATATTTATTTATGCATGAAAGTAAAGATTCATTTCCAAAATCTTTTACTGTCAAAATTATTTTTCTGACAGCATCTTCAAGACCATTGTCCTTCTGAAGATTTTTTTCATTTAACAAATATTCTTTCAAAGACGAATTTTCAATATTTTTAATCACTCTTAATCCTTTGAATAAATTTTTTTATTTCTTTATTTTTTGTTCTAAATTTTGATTTATTTACAATCACCCTAGTTGAAATCTCCTTTAAAATTTTAAGTTCTTTTAATCCATTTTCTTTCAGAGTGCTGCCAGTATTTACAAGATCAACAATGTAGTCGGATATTCCGAGGATTGGAGCTATTTCAATAGACCCCTTTAACTCAAGTATTTCAGCATCTATGAAATTTTCTGATAAAAATTTATTTGTTTCTTTAGTGAATTTTGAAGCTATCGTAGAGCCAGCCAATTCACTGACCTTTTTTTCCTTTGCCGCTAAAGATAACCTGCATTTTCCAATGCTTAAATCTAGAACTTCAAAAAAATTTTTTTCTTCTGTTTCAAGAAGAACATCTTTTCCAACAATGCCAATATCGACAGCGCCGTAGCTTACAAACTTAGGAATATCCCAGCCTCGAAGAATAGAAAATTGAATATTTTTTTCTGATGAGCCAAAAATTAATTTTCTTTTATCCTCTTTTAAAGTGATTCCTGAGTCCTTAAGTAATTGACTTATTTCCTTATAAATTCTCCCTTTTGGCAACCCAATCAATATCATGTTGAAATCCTTTCTATTTTTGCTCCCAAAAGCTTAAGTTTTTCTTCAATTCTCTCGTAACCTCTATCAATGTGGTAGATCCTATCAACTAAGGTTTCACCCGTGGCAACAAGACCTGCTAATACCAAGCTAGCTGAAGCTCTTAGATCTGTTGCCATTACTGGAGCAGCTATTAATTTTCTACCTTTTCCCTCTATAAAAGCGGTATTACCTCTCAGCTCTATATCTCCTCCCATTCTGATAAGTTCATTAACATGCATAAATCTGTTTTCAAAAACAGTTTCAGTGACAGTGGCAGAGCCATTAGAAATTGCATTAAGAGCTATGAATTGTGCTTGCATGTCTGTCGGAAATGAAGGAAAAGGTGCTGTACTGAGAGAAGTCGATTTAGGAATGTCTTCTTTCATTTTTAAATTAATTTGATCATCACTACAAGTTATACTTGCACCAGCCTCTTCTAATTTACTAATTACTGCACTCAAGGAGTTTGGTTGACAGTTCTTAATAGTAATTTCACCACCCGTCATAGTAGTTGCAACTAAATAGGTTGCAGTTTCGATTCTATCAGGCATGATTGAGAAAGAGGTTCCGTGGAGTTGTTTCACTCCTTCAATTACAAGTTCATCAGATCCAATCCCTGATATTTTTGCACCACAATCATTTAAACAAATTGCTAAATCAGACACCTCGGGCTCCCTTGCGCAGTTTTTTAGTATTGTAATTCCATCTGCCAAACATGCAGCCATAAGAGCATTCTCAGTTGCTGTAACACTAACTAGTTCAAACTGAAACTCACAACCCTTTAATCTACCATTAGATTTTGCCTCTATATATCCATCTTTTATAAAAATTTGTGAACCCATTTTCTTCATAATATCAATATGAAGATTTACAGGACGGCTCCCAATTGCACAACCTCCTGGTAGAGCTACTTTAGCGTATCCAGTTTTTGCTAAAAGTGGTCCCAAAACAAGAACAGAAGCTCTCATCGTTTTTACTAGCTCATATCTTGCACCAACATCATTCAAACCAGATGGATCTAATTCCACCTCCATATTCTCAGATAAGGTCATATCTACACCCATGGAACCGAGCAATTCGAGCATAGTTGTAACATCATTGAGATGAGGGATATTTTTTATAATTATTGGATCATCAAGGAGTATTGATGAGGCAAGAATGGGTAAGGCAGAATTTTTTGCTCCAGATGATTTGATGGAACCGTTAAGCTGAAAACCGCCCTCTACGACCAATTTATCCATTTATGGATTCTGCCTGATATCTGAAATTTCCCAGACATCGATCACTTTATCAAGATCTTCTTGATGTTCTGCAGCAAGAGAAGAGAATTGAGTCTTAAAAATGGAAACAATATTTACTCCGCTAAAAATTATATTGATAACTCCCCATTTTTCATTTTTTTTTACCATTTGATAGTTAAGTATATAAGCATCATCGCCTGATGTAATTCTTACTCTTACAATGGCTGCATTAGGCCTATCGTTTGGATGAGCATGACCGATCACTTCTATCTTTTGGTCCTCCAAATTACTTAAAGCACTAGAATAAGTATTAAAAAAAGTTTCTTTAAATTTATTATTAAATCTTTTCCTTTGTTCCTCTGTAGCATTAGTGAAAAATTTCTTTCCCATGACCCGTTTTGATATTTCACTAACAGAAATTAGTCCTGAAAACTCCTTTTCTATTAGGTCAACTCTGTTATTTTTAGTGAGCACTTCGGCATTTTCCTTTAAAAATTTGAATATATTTTCGTGCTGTTTGTTGACATAATCATCTAGTTCATCATCTGAAAATACAGGATGAATCAATAACATCAATGCAATTAATATAAAATTAATCTTCGAAGCTAATTTCCTTATCATAAGATGTAAGTTTACTATATGTTCTTTACTGAAATTTAAAAAAAATGACTGCAGATAACTATTTC
The DNA here is from genome assembly GCA_902604535.1 of uncultured SAR86 cluster bacterium. Lineage (GTDB taxonomy): Bacteria > Pseudomonadota > Gammaproteobacteria > Magnimaribacterales > AG-339-G14 > CACNYO01. The sequence goes on along the minus strand of CACKZK010000002.1, from coordinate 33,529 downwards.
ATTCATGCAAAAAAAACTTTTAAAGATGAGATCTCATCAATAAATCAATCTTTAGATAATCTGTCTAAGAATGATTTTAATCTGATTTGTAATCATATAAAGAATCTTAAAGGTAAATTAGTTTTAATGGGCGTGGGAAAATCAGGCCATATTGCTGCAAAGATTTCATCTACTTTATCAAGCACTGGGACTCCTTCTTTTTTTATCAATCCTTCTGAAGCAAGTCATGGTGATCTTGGAGCTATTTCAAAGAGTGATGGAATTCTCATAATTTCAAATTCTGGGGAAACTGATGAAATTGTTCTGATACTTGGCGGCCTATTGAGAAAGACAAAAAATATTCTTTCGATTACGGGAAATGAAGATTCTTCCATCGCCAAAAAATCTCTGGTCCACTTAGAGGCAAAAGTAGATAAAGAGGCTTGCCCAAATAATTTGGCACCAACTACAAGCACTTCATTCATGCTCATGTTGGGAGATGCTATATCAATTTCATTACTGAGAAATAACAGTTTCAGTCCAAAAGAATTTGCGGAAAATCATCCAGGTGGAAAATTAGGCAAAAGATTTCTCCTCTCTAAAGACTTAATGATCGATATCAAAGAAATACCGATAGTAAAAGAAAGCACTACTATCTTGGATGCAATTAAAGTCATCACACAATTTGGCTTGGGATTTTGTTTAGTAGAAAATTCGAAGAAAACCATCAATGCAATATTCACTGATGGTGATTTAAGAAGAACTTTAAATAAAAAAATAGACATTAGAAAATTATCAATTTCAAAAGTAATGACAAAGTCTTTTAAAAGTATTGAGCATGATAAAAATGCCTATTTAGCTAGAGAGATTATGTCAAAGAATAAAATATATAGCCTTGTTGTAAAAAACCATAAAAAAGTTATTGGGGTTATAAGAATGCATGAGCTAAATGAATCCAGAGTGTTTTAATGGGATGGCGTTTAGTTGTTTATTGTGTCTTAGCTGTTTCGCTTGCAGCCTCATTTCTTTTTATTACAGTTGAAAATGAATCTTATTCTTCTAAAGGCAATAGTTCATCAATATTTAATGCAAAAGAAATAGAGATCAGGTCTACCTCAAAGAACGAAGAAATTTTCTATCTTATCAAAAGCGAGATGATTAATGCTCTTTCTGACTCCAATAACTTGTCTATATTCAGGCCAAAAATTGAGATAAAAAATAGTGATAGTTATTTAGTTAAGTTATCAGCAGAAAAAGGTGATTTTTTCTATGAAAATAATCAATTAGATCTTAAAGAAAAAATAAATGTGAGTATCATCAAGGATAAAGAGGCTATAGACCTTTTTGCAGAAAGTGTATTTATAGATATTGATAAAGAATATTTAAGTTCAAAAAACCTTAAATTGAATCATAACGAAATTAGCTTTTCAGGAAGAGAGGTTTCTCTATCAAGTGATTTAATCTCTTTGTCTGGAGCGCCGATAAGTTTTGAAAAAAAGGATGTATTTGAAGGTTCTTCCAATGAAATTAAAATAGATCTAAATAAAAAGCTTTTGTATCTTTCAGGAACATCAAACATTTTGGTTGATGGCAAAAATATATCCGGAGAAGATATTATCTTTGACTATAAAAATAATACTGTTTTAAATTCGGAAAATTTGAGGATCAAAAGTGGAAACTCTTGAACTTAGAAAGATTAAAAAAAGTTTCAAAAAGAAAGAAATCTTGCATGGAATAGATCTTCAAATAAAAAGTTCAGAGGTATTTGGTCTTCTTGGGCCTAATGGGGCAGGAAAAACAACTTTGTTTTCAATCATCTCTGGACTAGAGATGACTACCTCAGGAAAAATTTTTCTTTATGAAGATGATATTACTTTTAAGGATATCTCTTACAGAGCCTCAAAAGGAATAATTTATTTGCCTCAAGAATCATCTGTTTTTAGAAAGCTATCAGTTGCGGATAACATCAAAGCAGCTCTTCAGACTAAGTTCAAAAAAAATGAAATAGAAAATAAATACAATAGTCTAATGGATGAATTTGATCTGTTTGATTTAGAGAAGCAAATCTCTGAAAACCTGTCAGGTGGACAAAGAAGAAAACTAGAAATAGCTAGAGCTTTTGCCCTCGAACCTAAGTTCATTTTGTTAGATGAGCCTTTTGCAGGGATTGATCCCCTAACGATAAATGAAATAAAAATTATTATTTCTAAATTACGCACCAAAAATGTTGGGGTGGTTATTAGCGATCATAACGCACAAGCAACAATGGATATTTGCGATAACATTTCAGTAATAAATAATGGAAAAATAATTGCGTCGGGAAGCCCTCACCATATAAAAGAAAATAATATTGTTCGGCAAATATATTTAGGAGAAAACTTAGCTTAAAATCTCTTGAGATGATCCAAGGAAACAATATTTCTCTCTCGGAAGAGATTCAAAAACAACTCACAAAGAAAAGATTTGAACTCATTAGGGGTATGTTTAATAGTATGTCGCCTTTTGATATTGCATCTACTTTAGAGTCAAGTAGTCCCAATAACAGAAGAATTTTATGGGAGCTTGTAGATGTAAACGTTGAAGGAGAAGTATTGAATGAGCTATCCAAAGAGGTAAGAGAATTTTTCCTCTCTTCAATGGATGCAACCGAGGTTGCTCAAGTTACTGAAAAGCTTGAAGCAGACGAAATAGTCGAAATTATCCAAGGACTGCCAGAAAAGGTAATTGGGGATGTTTTAAAAGCTATGTCAGCTCAAAACAGAGAGCTTGTAAGTAAAGATCTCTCATTTGCGAAAGGCACCGCTGGAAGGATGATGAATCCTGATGTTGTAGTAGTAAGACCTTCTCACACTATTGAGGTTATAAGGCGATACCTTAGGATTAGAGATGAACTTCCTAATGACATGGATAAAGTTTTTGTCGTGAATAGGAATAACATTTTAAGGGGTAATTTGCCCCTTACAAAAATTTTATCTTCTAAAAGCTCGGAGAAAGCTGAAGACCTCATGGTGAGAAAATTTGACTCTTTGCTTGTTACAAGTACTGAGAAAGAAGTTGATAGATTGTTTGAAGGTAATCATCTTATTTCTGCTCCCGTGATCAATGATGATGGAGAACTTCTTGGACGAATTACAATTGATGATGTTATTGATTCAATTAAAGATGAGGTTGATTTACCATTCAGGCAAATTTCTGGATTAAGTGGAGATACCTTTCAAGAAACTTTTTCAGCTCTTAGATCTAGGGGATTATGGTTAGGAGCTAACCTTATTACTGCACTTTTAGCATCTTCAGTAATAAATCTTTTTCAAGAAACTATTGAAAAAGTCATATTTCTTGCAGTATTAATGCCAATAATTGCCAGCATGGGCGGTGTTGCTGCAACGCAAACTCTAGCTATCACAGTAAGAGGTTTAGCATTAGGCCAAATAGTTTCAGGAAATGTTAGATGGATATTTTCAAGGGAATTGATCGTTTCTTTTTGGAATGGTCTTTTTTGGTCAATCATATTAGGGTTTATTGCTTCTTTTTGGTTCCAAGACTTCAATATTTTTTTGATAATAATTTTTTCAATGACAATTAATTTAATTGCTGCTGCAATATCGGGGATTTCTATTCCTCTTATTTTAAGAAGATTAAAATTTGATCCAGCTATCGGCGGTGGAGTGATAGTTACAACAGTGACAGATGTAGTAGGCTTTTTTACTTTCCTCGGAGTTGCCTCTTTGGTTTATGCATAGGTATATTTTCTTCTGATAAGTCTCAACAAACCAAACAATATTGGCCATATTAGAGCTGAAATAATGCTGTTAAGTACAATCGCTAAGAAAACAAAAAAACTAAACCCTTGAAAAAATATATAAAGAATTACTAAATAAAGGAAAACGATACTTGCTATTAAGATGGATTGTTGTATCTGGAACATAGCCCTAATTCTATGAAAATATCTCTGAGTTAAATAAGAAATAAATAAAAATAAAATTACATGGGTTCCAAGAAAGTACCCTAAGTTCAAATCCAGCAAGATTCCTGAAATAAAAGACCAAACAAGACCAATGTTTTTTGGTAGTGCAATATTCCAATAAATAAGAGTCATCAAAGTAACTGGAACCGAAGATCCATGAATTTCAAAAGAAAAGAAATTAAAAAGAGATTGAAAAAAAACTCCAGAAATTAGAGAAATACCAATTGCCAGCTGAGTTGAGAGATTTTTATTAGGATTTCTTGTTGAAAAATATGCCATCAGGGTAAAGTTAATAATATTTGATCACCGGAATTGTATTCTGAGGTCCCCAGGACCTCTATTTCCAGAAATTCATTGTTTGATATTGCTGAGATTTTGTTTACTGTTCCAACCTCAATACCTTTAGGATATTTTTTTCCAAGACCAGATGTGACAAGCTTGTCGCCAGGAACGATATCTTCGTTTTTCTTTAATCCTTTAATTAAAAAATTCTGTGGTACATCAGTTCCTACCAAGATCATATTTGAATTTGTCCTTCTGTTTCTTATCGGAATTTGAGAATCTTTAGCGAAAATCGGCTTAATTTCTACTTTGGAACCTGCTGATAGCTCGACCGATCCAATCAATCCTGTCCAATTGAAGGCAATCATTTGATCAGGTTTTTTATTTCTGCCAATTCCGACAGTCATTGATGGTTTTGGAGCAAAATTTAATTCTTCTATTTCACCATAAATGTAATTTTTCTTAGTAGTTTGCTCCAAATATCCTAGTAATTTTTTGAGTTCAATATTTTCTTGTAAAACCTTTTCATAATTTAAAAGATTAAATCTTTGAGCATCTACATCTTTTTTCAGTTCAAGTATTTCACTTTGTAAAATTTCCCTATCTTCAAAATAATCAGAAAAAGAAGTCCAACCTTCATTTAAAATTTGAGGTATAAAAATAATAGGTTCAGTGGCAAAACCAACGTAAATCTTTATTCTTTCGCCTATATTAAAGCTAACATCAGCTGCTAGAATGAGGATTGCAAATAGAATAGAAGGTATAACTCTAGAGAGCCTCATAGAGCCTATTGTAAAAATGGCTTTTTGAGCAATTACAGCTTGTTTATGCTCCTTAACCATAAAAAAATTATCTAATCAGTTGATAAGAGGTCAATATCATATTTATCCATTATTTCCAGGGCAACACCACCCCCTCTAGCGACGCAAGTAAGAGGGTCATCTGCTGGAATAACTGGAATACCGGTCTGCTCTGAAATCATTACATCTAGGTCTCTTAACAGAGCACCTCCTCCAGTCAAAACAATTCCTCTTTCTGATATATCTGAACTTAGCTCTGGAGGGGATTGCTCAAGACCATTTTTAATTGCTTGTAAAATTGAAGATAATGGACCAGACATTGCTTCATATACTTCTAAACTGGAAATAGATAGGGTGTTAGGAACTCCTTCGGCTAGATTACGTCCCCGAATTTCCATCTCTTGCAGCTCGCTTTCTGGAGTAGCACAACCGATAGTCTCTTTTATCCTTTCAGAGGTAGATTCACCGATCAAGATTCCATATTTTCTTCTAAGATATGAAATTATAGATTCATTAAGCCTATCTCCTCCTGTTTTCAACGAATTAGAATAGACGACTCCATTTAGAGCTAGAATTGCAACTTCAGTTGTACCGCCACCTATATCAACTACCATGGATCCAAAAGCTTCTTCGACAGGCAGTCCAGCGCCTATTGCTGCCGCCATCGGTTCTTCTATTAATCTTACTTCTCTTGCCCCAGCTCCAAGTACAGACTCTCTAATGGCTCTTCTTTCGACTTGCGTCGACTGACAAGGAACACAAACAAGAATTCTTGGACTAGGTCTCATAAAATTATCACCATGGACTTGTTGAATAAAATGTTGCAGCATTTTTTCAGTGACTTGGAAGTCGGCTATTACTCCATCTTTCAATGGCCTTATCGCTTCAATATTTCCTGGAACCCTTCCAAGCATCCTTTTTGCTTCAGTACCAACGGCAACTACTGTTCGAGCCCCTTCTGTTTTTCTAATGGCGACAACGCTCGGTTCATTAAGTACTATCCCTTTATCTCGAACATAAACAAGAGTATTTGCTGTTCCTAGATCTATTGATAAGTCATTGGAGTATAATCCTCTAAAATATTTTAGTACCATTGGTTTCTCGCTTTATAAGCAAATCGTATCAATGCTGTGTCGATGGAGCAAGAAATAGCAATAAAATAAAATTTTAAGAAAATGACAATAAACGATAAGACTTTAGAAAATCTTTCAAAACTGTCTAAGATTAAAATCGACGATAATCTTAGAGACAAACTGAAGGAAGATCTTAATTTGACGATGAATATGATTGATGAAATAAATAAAATTGATTGTGATCAGATAGAAGAATTAAGTCATCCAATAAAAGATAATTTCAATTTAAGAGAAGATAAGGTTTCTAGGGACATAAATAGAGAAAGTCTTCAAAAAACTTCCAATAAAACAGAGGATGGATTTTACCTTGTACCAAAGGTTATCGAATAAATGGTTTTAGAAACTTTAACTCTTCAAGAGCAGATAGACGGCTTAAGAGAAAAGAAATTTTCTTCAGTAGAGCTTGTGGAAAATTATATTTCAGTCATAGAGAATAACGAAGACCTAAATGTTTTTGTCTCTACTGATTTTGAAAAAGCGATTGCAAAAGCAAAAAAATCTGATGAATCTAATAATAGTCAAAATAATATGACCTTAAGTGGAATACCTATGGTACATAAAGACATTTTTTGTACTCAGGGGATCAAGACTTCTTGCGGATCAAAAATGTTGGATAATTTTTATCCTCCTTACTCTGCTACGGTTGTGGAAAAGTTAGAACAAGCTGGATCAATTTGTTTAGGAAAAGCAAACATGGATGAATTTGCTATGGGATCATCAAATGAAACAAGCTTTTATGGCGCTGTAAAAAATCCCCTTAATATAAAAAAAACTCCTGGAGGTTCATCTGGGGGATCTGCAGCAGCTGTTGCCGCAAACTTTAGTAGCTTTTCCACTGGAACTGACACGGGAGGTTCTATAAGACAACCAGCGTCTTTTTGTGGTTTAGCAGGAATTAAGCCAACCTATGGAAGAGTATCTAGGTATGGAATGATTGCTTTTGCATCAAGCCTCGATCAGGGAGGAATACTGGCAAAAAATATAAAAGACGCAGCAATTGCTCTTCAATTCATATCTGGATATGACTCCAAAGATGCTACTTCGATAAAAGTAGAAGTTCCTAATTTTTCTAAAGATTGTGAATCAAGTAAATTTGAGCATGTTGTAGGTTTGGTTACTAATTTAATTAATTCTTTTGGAGATGAAGATTTATCAGTCAATTATAGTAAAGCCATCGAAAGGCTAGAAAAATTAAAAATTAAGACGAAAGAAATTGAGCTACCAAATTTAGAATTATCTTTACCTGTTTACTACGTAATAGCTCCAGCTGAATGTTCGGCTAATTTATCTAGATATGATGGAATCAGGTTTGGATACAGGGCTGAAAATGTTGATAATCTTGAAGATCTGTATTTCAAATCTAGAGGAGAAGGTTTTGGAAACGAGACAAAAAAAAGAATTCTTATCGGAACTTATTGCCTATCCTCCGGATTTTATGACGCTTACTACAAAAAGGCACAAAAAATCAGAAACCTAATTTCAAGTGATTTTGTTTATGCATTCAAAGATGTGACATCTATAATGTTGCCCACTACATCTGGAGAAGCTTTTGATTTAGGTTCAATAACTGATCCTGTAGAAATGTACAAACAAGATATTTTTACTATACCTGCAAACCTTGGTGGCTTACCGGCAACATCTGTTCCATTTGGTGAAAAAAATAAGATGCCTCTTGGAATACAGTTCATAGGAAACATTTTAGAGGAATCCTCTCTTTTAAATATTTCCAATAAATTTCAGTTAGATGAAAAATGAAAGATAACTGGGAAAGTGTAATTGGACTAGAAATTCATGTTCAGCTGAATTCAGAATCTAAAATATTTTCAAATGCTCCGACTAAATTTGGATCTGATCAGAATTTGCAAGCATGCGAAGTTGATCTTGGCATGCCAGGCACTCTTCCAGTCTTGAATGAAAAAGCCATTGAGAAGGCTATTAAATTTGGAGTTGCTATAAATGCAGAGATTGCTGAAAAAGTAGGTTTTGCTAGAAAAAATTATTTTTATCCTGACTTGCCAAAAGGTTATCAAATTAGTCAACTAGACGATCCAATAGTTGGTAAGGGATCTATAGAAATTCATTTAGGAGATCAGGAGATTAAAACTATAGGTATCACCAGAGCTCACCTTGAAGAAGATGCAGGTAAGTCTATACATGATCTATTTGAAAATGAAACAGCGATCGATCTCAATAGAGCAGGTACACCTTTATTGGAAATTGTCTCTGAGCCAGATATGTCTAATTCTGAAGAGGCGGTTGCTTACTTAAAAAAAATTCATTCCATAGTTTGTGCTCTGGAAATTTCTGATGGGAATATGTCTCAAGGCTCAATGAGGTGTGATGCAAATGTTTCTATAAGAAAGAAAGGCGATAAAAAATTAGGAACAAGAACAGAACTTAAAAATATTAATTCTTTCAAATTTGTCGAAAAAGCAATCAATTTTGAAATAAAACGCCAAATTTCTTGTTTAGAAAGGGGAGAAGAAATAGTTCAGGAAACTAGATTATATGATTCTACAAATAACACTACCAGATCAATGAGATCAAAAGAGGAAGCTAATGACTATAGATATTTTCCTGAACCAGACATAATCCCTATTCAAATAACATCTGATCAAATCTCAAAGATCAAAAAAGAATTGCCAGAACTACCTGATGAAAAAAAAGAGAGATATAAAAGCGAATTTAGTCTTTCTGAGTATGATGCGAGAAATCTTACATATGATTTAGAACTTGCAGATTTTTTTGAGAAGACTTTGGTTAATATTGACGATCCTAAGCTTGTGGCAAATTGGATACTTGGAGACTTTTCAGCCATATTGAATAAGTTTGATGTTGAAGCGAAGAACTCAAAAGTTGATGCGGTGAAGTTTGCTGAACTACTGAATTATCTCAAAGAAGAAAAAATCTCTGGACAGGCAGCAAAAAAAGTCTTGGAAAATATATGGGAAAATTCTGATATTTCAGTATCCAAAAGCATAGAAAGCCTAGGTTTGGAACAATTATCCGATGACAATGAAATTGAACAGATAATAGATAAAGTTATCAATGATAACCCTAATCAAAAACAGAAATTTCTTTCTGGAAAAGACCGTTTATTTGGGTTTTTTGTTGGCCAAGTAATGAAAGAATCAAAAGGCAAGGCCAATCCAAAATTAGTAAATGAAATTCTAAAAAAGAAATTAGTTTAAGTTACATACATAGTAAGAGCTTCAGCCACATATGCTGGTTTTTCTTGCCCCTCTATTTCCATTTTTATTTCATTTTTAACTAAATACCTTCCATCCCCTTTATCATCTACAGATAGCAAGGTAGCTTTTGTTCGAACCTTTGAACCAACATTTACAGGTGTGAGAAATCTAACCTTATCTAAACCATAGTTAAAAGCCATTTTCATGTTTTCTGGAGCTACTTGAGGAGCAGGCATTCCGGCCATCAAAGATAATGAAAGAAAACCGTGAGCAATGGTGGAGCCAAATAATGGAGTTGCCTTTTCTACATCGACATGAATGAATTGATGATCTAACGTTACATCAGCAAATTGATTTATTCTTTCTTGATCAATCTCTAACCAATCTGATGTCCCCATATCTTTCCCTATATAATCTTTTAAAGTATCTGCTGGTACTAATCCCGCCATTTCAATCTCCTTTTTAAATTAAATGATTTTTATAATCTTCTCTTAAACCTGTTTTTAATAGTTTTCCGGTTGCACCATGAGGCAGCTCATCAATAAAGATCACATCATCAGGCAACCACCACTTTGCAACTTTATCAGAAAGAAACTCTAAAACAGATTCTTTTGTACATTCGTCAGAATTTTTAACGACAAACAGTAGAGGCCTTTCATCCCATTTTTCATGAGCTACTCCAACTACACAAGCTTCCAAAACTCCGGGACATCCAAGGGCGGTATTCTCTAGATCAATAGAACTTATCCACTCACCTCCAGACTTGATTACATCTTTACTCCTATCTACTATCCTCATGTATCCATCTGATGAAATAGTTGATACATCTCCTGTATCAAACCAACCATTTTCTAAAGCACTTTCTGATGACTTATAATATCTTTCAATTATTGCTGGACCTTTAACCATCAACCTTCCGAAAGTTTTCCCATCGTTAGGCAAAGTATCTCCCTCATCATTAACAATTTTAATTTGACATCCATATATTGCTCTTCCTTGACTTGTTTGAAGCTCATAACGATCTTCTAAATCCATCAAATCCATCTCTGCTGTATCTTGATTTAATGTTCCTAAAGGACTCATTTCAGTCATTCCCCAACCATGCAAAAGAAAAACGTTATGTTTTTCTTGGAAGTCTTTTATCATCGACTTGGGAGCAGCAGATCCACCTACTAATACTGAATTTACATTATTTAAAGTAATGTCCTTTTCATCTAAATAATTAAGTAGACCAAGCCATACTGTAGGAACACCAAGTAAATTGTTAACTCCTTCATCGTTAATCAAGTTGTAAATAGATTCTCCATCAGTGAAAGGTCCAGGAAAGACTAATTTACACCCAAGCATACTTGCTGCATAAGGAACTCCCCAGGCATTGACGTGAAACATAGGAACCACAGGGAGAACAACACTTTTAGAGGTTAAATTCATTGCATTTCCTGCACTTGAATACCATGCATGAAGTATTGTAGATCTATGAGAATATAGAACTCCTTTTGGATTTCCTGTAGTGCCAGATGTATAACATAGAGAAGATGCTGTGTTTTCATCAAAAGTTGGCCAATCAAATTCTTCACTTTCTTCTTTAATTAACTCTTCGTAACACATCAAATTTTCTAGTTTTGAATCTTTCGGAAGGTTTTCTTTATCGCATAAAACAATAAAGCCTTTGACATTTTTCAAATTCTTAGAAACTGCCTCAATTATTGGTATAAAAGGAAGATCAATAAAAAGATACTTATCTTCAGCATGATTAACTATGAAATCTATCTGCTCTGGAAAAAGCCTGGGGTTTAAAGTATGCAATACTGCTCCAATCCCAGAGATTCCAAAATAAAGTTCAAAATGTCGGTAGCCATTAACAGCCATTGTGCCGAGAACATCGCCTTCTTTTACTCCTAAGTTGTCTAATGCATTGGCAAGCTGCTTTGATCTTTTTGCGGCATCTAAAATTGAATATCTATGAATGTCTCCTTCAACTCTTTTGCTTACTATTTCAGTTTTAGAATTATTTTGAATTGCATGCTCAAGAATTCCTGATATGAGCAAAGGTTCAGTCATCATATTACCCAGCATAATTACCTCTTTGTGATTAATATTTATTAAAAGTGTGACTAACTAATGGAGAATATCTTCGATGCAAGTAAGTTTCAATAGTCTGCTTAGTTTTAGTGTTTTTTATTAGTTCTATATCATTTAAGGCTTGCACTAAATAAGGTTTCCATTCTAAAAACAAATTATCATCTGTAGTCTCAAAAACTGCTTTCTTAATATCTTTTGAATTTTTAATCATTTTATTAATTTCAGATTTATTGATATTTTTGAATGGGCTATCAAACAAAGGCAGTAGATCACTGGGTAAATTAATCTTTTTATTCTTATTAAAAACTTTACTAATTAAAAATTCATCAGTGTTTATGAGGCCGGTGCCATTTATAGCGTGCCCATAAGGATTACCTCTAAAAAAATCCCTACCCGTAATGTCGCCTAAAAAAAGCCTTGTAGGACAATAATCGTTAGCATAAAAATTATCCCAAATAACCACAGGATTATTTATTACTTGGCCTAACTCTTTAAGGTGATCTTGAGAAATAAAATCGCTAATTACTTTTGGACCCGTCCAAAGAAAAAATAAATCATTATTTATGGTTTCTGATACTCCCTCGAGATACTTATCATTTTGAATTCCTTTTTTAGAAAAGCTTTCGCAATAAATTGATGGACAAAACCATCCATTGCTAAGACTCAACTTAGTAGTTACCTCTGAAATTAATTCGCCGTGAAGTTTACCTAAATCCTTGTCATCAGATTCTATTCCAATTTTGTTTATATCAATATCATCAAACAATAAACCTACCTCTGAAAATCCTTTATCAATAGCAAAATTAAACTTTGACAGCAGAAGGTTCAAATCCTTCTTAGATTTTCTTTCAAAGTCTGCTCCTGGAGATAATGTATATACTTGAGCTATATTTTTAGGAATGCTTCGTGCTTCAAGAGATTTATCTTGAATTCGCCATTTTTGCCTGATGTAAGCATCTTCTTTTGGCGCATAAATATAATGGGTAATATTACTATTCTTAAAACAATAATCATTTTTTTTTGGCTTTCTGTTATAAAAACCTTCTATAAATCCCCTGATTTTCATCGTTAACACTCACCACAAATTTTACATAAGTTATTTTTTTTAAAAGATATTTCCCTACTTAAATTATCTTTAAAATCATAATCCTGAAAAATCTGGCAGCTCTTGGATATCTTAGTAATAGTTTTTATTGATTCAGAAGCTAGCATTGACCCAATAATTCCTACTATTGGAGAAAATATTGCTGATTCTGTGCAGCTTAGGTCTTCTGAAGATGTATCTTCAAATAAGCATTCATAACATGCGCTATCATTTTGAAAATCAAATTTCATAAGCTGTCCTTTCCATTGAATGCATGAACCAGAAATTAAGGGTATTTTATTTTTAAAACAGTAGTTATTTGTAAACCTTCTTGTTTCAAAATTATCAGAGCAATCTATAATAATTTCGCTCTTTGTTATTTCATCAGGAACATTATTTTTTTGAAATCTTTGTTTGAATTTTTTTATATTCACATCAGGATTGAGTCTCAACAAAGATGTAACTGCGGCATCGACTTTAAAAGCATTCAAGTCCTCTTCGCGGAATAAAATTTGCCTTTGTAAGTTGCTTAGATCAACTTGGTCAGGATCAAAGAGGTTTAAGTTACCAATTCCGCTTGCAACCAAATACTGCAAGCAGGCGCATCCCAGACCGCCAACTCCAATAATCGTAAAAGTAGAATTTTTTAGTAACTTCTGTCCCTCTACCCCTATATCTACAAGCATGATGTTTCTGCTGTATTTCATCATCTCTTTTTCACTAAAATTCACTTGGTTAGACACGCTACTCTCCATTTTCCATTCAAATCTTTTAAAAAAGAAACATCACTGTAGTTATTTTGATTTGCCATCTTATTAATAGGATCCTTTTGATCAAATCCATGCTCTAAAAGCAATTTTCCATTTTCTTTTAAGAAAGTAACACTATTTTTTATGATTGTACTAATGTCTGCCAATCCCTTTTTCTCAGAAAAAAGTGCAGATGGTGGCTCAAACCAAATTCCATCCTCATCTCCATCTAAATCATTACGATAAATATATGGTGGATTAGAAATTATTAAATCCATCGGTCCAAAAAGCCATCTTTTATCCCAATCATGTTGAATTAAAACAGAATTTTTTAAATTTAGAGCTTTCATGTTTTGTCTCGCAACAGATAAAGCTTCAAAACTTTTATCTGTTAAGGTGCAAGTCCAAAAAGGCTTTTCCTTGGCTATAGACATTCCTATAGCTCCGGATCCCGTTCCAAGCTCAAGAAGTGAACAATTCTCTAAATCAATAGAGATGGCTGTTTCTACTAATAATTCTGACTCTGGTCTTGGGATTAACGTGCTTTCATTAACCTGAAATTCATCATCCCAAAAAGGTTTTATTCCTGTTATGTATGCCATAGGAAAACCTTCTTCTCTCTTCTTTGCAAGATCAGTAAATGCTTTATTTGTTGTATCTTGAATTTCAATATTCGACTTTTTATAAAGATCAACTCTTTCAATTTTGAGGATGTGACACAAAATCAGTTCCTTATCTAATATTGGCAGGTTAGAAATTGAAAATAACTTTCGTAGATTCGTCACGATAGTGTTTTTTCAAGGTTTGATAATAATCTTGCCTGGTTTTCTTCTAATAACGTTGAAATCATGATTTCCATTTCACCATCTAGGAAACCATCCAAATTATGAACTGAAAATTCAATTCTATGATCAGTGATTCTACTTTGAGGAAAATTATAAGTCCTAATTTTCTCAGATCGATCTCCTGACCCAACCATATTTTTTCTTTTTTCAGCTTGCTCTTGAGTTAGTTCTTCCTCTGCCATTGCTTTGAGCTTTGCACCGAGCAAAGTAAGTGCTTTTGCTTTATTCTTATGTTGAGATCTATCATCCTGACACTCAACGACTATTCCGGTCGGAATGTGAGTTAACCTCACCGCTGAATCTGTCTTATTAACATGCTGCCCTCCTGCACCAGAGGCACGAAAAGTGTCAGTTCTGATTTCAGACTTATCTATCTCAACTTCTTCAACATCTTCTATTTCTGCAAGAATAGCTACTGAGCATGCCGAGGTGTGAATTCTTCCTTGTGATTCAGTTGTAGGAACTCTTTGAACACGATGTATCCCAGATTCAAATTTCAATTTTTTATAAACGTTCTCTCCAGAGATTTTAATTACTACTTCTTTAAATCCACCTTGCTCGCTTTCTCTTGACGAAATAAGGTCACTCTTCCATCTATTTCTTTCTGCTAGCCTTAGATACATTCTATAAAGATCTCCAACAAAAAGTGCTGCCTCATCGCCACCGGTTCCGGCTCTAACTTCAACAAAAACATTTTTATCATCATTCTCATCAACAGGTATAAGAAGATTCTTCAGCTCTATTTCAATCTCAGATATTCTTTCGTTATTTTCTTTAATTTCTTCTTTTGCTAACTCCGCTAAATCTATATCAGATTCATTAAGTACTTCTTCAGCACTTGAAATATTACTTTCACACTGAATGTACTCTTCGAATTTTTCTACAATAGGTTTTAAATTAGAATATTCTTTCGATAAAGATGCATACTGCTTTTGATCATTGATTACATCTGGCATGCTCAATTTAGTCTGAATATCAGAGAAATTATCCTTAATCTCAGTTAATCTTGTTTTTATTGAATCTAACATTTATAAAATTTTTAAAAGATGAATAAAAATTCAATCCTGAGGTCAATTCTACTTATTTTTATTTTAGTATCCTATCTTTCATCTTGTGCAACTGTTAAAGATGACTTAATTACTTCAAAAAATGATAGATATTTTTTAACTGCAAGTTTTTCATTTAGAACAGGTGAATCTTTCCTTAACGGAAAAGTCAGTTTTTTAAAACAAAAAGAAAAAATAACAATAAATTTTAAAAGTAGTAGGGTTTATCCAAAATTCAGCCTTGTGTTTAAAAACAAAGATACATATCAATTACTAGTCAATAATTCTTTCAGAAGCAAAGCGGAAGAAATAATTCAAAGGAATGATAATTTAATTTACACACTTTATTCAGTAGTCGATTGGTACTACAGAGAATGCTTATCTGGAAATTGTAAACTTCTTAAAATAATAGAAGATTCTATCCTTGTTGAAAAAACATACGATGTTCAAGAAAATACGGATAAATTAGTTGCAACTAATCCATTTTATAAACTTCAGATAAAGATAGATAAATGAAAGTTTCCTGTCCAGCGAAGTTAAACATTGGCCTGAAAATAAATTCAAAGAGACCTGATGGCTATCATAATCTTGAAACTGAGTTCAGATTAATATCTTTGTATGATTATCTTGAAATAAAAGAAAGCACAAATTTCCAACTTAATATCAATAATGATGAAATTGAAACTGAAGATAATCTCATTACAAAAGCTTATTTTTTGATGAAAAGCTTATGTAATGAAAAATCTGAATTCTCTTTTAAAGTAAAAAAAAATATACCAATAGGAGCTGGCTTAGGAGGCGGAAGCTCTAATTGTGCCTCTACGTTGATTGTTCTTAATAGACTTTTTAAATTAAATTTAACGGTTAATCAGTTATTGGAAATTGGACTTAGTCTGGGAAGTGATGTTCCATTTTTCATAAAAGGAAAGAATTCTATTGCTAAAGGAAGAGGTGAATTACTTAAAACTATTACAAGTGAAGCAAATTATTATTTGATCATTTATCCAGATATAAATATATCCACGGCTGATGCGTTCAGGTTTTATGATGAAAATAAGACAGATTTTCCAACAGATTTGAATAATGATTTTGAATATTTTGCAAGAAAAGTATATCCAGAAATAAATGAAATTTTTAACCTCATGTCTCAATATGGAACTGTAGAATTGTCTGGAACTGGCTCTTCAATGTATTTAAATTTTAAATCTTCAGAAGAGGCGTATACAATTGCAACGAAAGTTCCGACTAACTGTAAGTTTTTTGTAACTAAAAGTTTAGATAAGTCTCCAATATATGATGAACTTAATAAGTAATGGGGTGTGGCCAAGCGGTAAGGCAGCGGCTTTTGATGCCGCCATGCGTAGGTTCGAATCCTACCACCCCAGCCAGATAATATGTTAAAGCCTGCTAAAAATCTTATTTTATTTGCAGGTAATGCTAACAATGTATTAGCTGGAAAGATTGCTAAAAAACTTGGTAAAAATCTAGGAAATGCTGAAGTAGAAAGATTCAGCGATGGCGAGTCAGATGTAAAGATAAACGTTAATGTCAGAGGAAAGGATGTATTCATAATCCAATCAACTTGTTCTCCTGCTAATGAAAATCTTATGGAGTTATCAATTATGATAGATGCTTTAAGGAGATCATCTGCATCAAGAATTACCGCAGTAATTCCCTATTTTGGTTATGCCAGACAGGATCGAAGAGTGAGATCTGAAAGAGTGCCTATTTCAGCAAAACTAGTTGCTGAAATTCTTCAAATTGCTGGCGCAAATAGAATTATGACTCTGGATTTACACTCAGATCAGATACAGGGCTTCTTCAACATACCCGTGGATAATATCTATGTTACGAAAGCATTCTTAAATCATATAAACAGATCAAAATATCCTAACCAAATTGTAGTTTCTCCAGATGTAGGCGGTGTTGTTAGAGCAAGAGCACTAGCAAAATACATGGGAGATACAGATTTAGCTATCATTGATAAAAGAAGAGAAAAGGCGAATGAATCTGAAGTCATGAATGTTATTGGGAACGTAAAGAACAAAACATGCATTATTGTAGATGACATAATTGATACAGCGGGAACTCTGTGTAACGCTGCTGATGCATTGAAAAAACAAGGCGCCGAAAAAGTTTATGCTTATATTTCTCACCCAGTTCTTTCTGGTTCGGCAATTGAAAAAATATCCAAATCAAAGCTAGACTCATTGATTGTAACTGATACAATTCCGCTCTCAAAAGAGGCTGAAAATTCTAGAAAAATAAAAGTTGTCTCTATGGACTCTACATTAGCAGGCGCTATAACAAGGGTGAATAGAGAAGAATCAATCAGTGAAATGTTTTTATAAAAAATGAGCGAAAAAATAACAATATCTGGAGAATCCAGACTAGAAATAGGTAAGGCAAATTCAAGAAGTTTAAGATCTTCTGAAATAGTCCCTGGGGTTATTTACGGAGAAAAAAAATCCTCAAATATAAAAGTGTTGGAGAAAGATCTCAAGAAAATCCTAGAAAATCCAAGTGTTTTTTCCCAAGTTATAGATTTGAATATTGATGGATCTCCCTTTGAGGTTCTATTGAAGGAAATTCAAAAAAACCCTAGAAATGATAGGCCTTCACACGTTGACTTTCTTGTAGTTTCAAAAGATACCAAGGTGACTGTTAACGTCCCGTTAAAATTTATCAATGAGGATGTTTGTATTGGCGTCAAACAACAAGGCGGTATGATCTCTCACCTCAGAAACGAAGTAGAAGTTTTATGCTCTGCATCCTCTCTTCCAGAATTCATTGAGATCGATACTCAAAATATAGAATTGAATCAATCTATAATGACCTCAGAAATTTCCTTACCTGAAGGAGTTGAGCTAACAAGCGTTTTGAATGCTCTCCAAGATCAACCTGTTCTCTCTTGTGCTGTTACCAGAGCTTCTCTTGAAATTGATGATCCTGTGATTGGAGAAGATGGTGAAGAAGTTACAGATGATCCTGAAGCTTCTGCAGATTCATCTAAAGCAGACGAATCTCAGGTAGAAGATTCTAACGACAACTAATTTATGGAAACCTTTTTAGTAGTTGGGTTAGGAAATCCTGGCTCAAGGTATGCTAATACAAGACATAATGCTGGGACTGATTTCGTTCATATGCTTTGTAAAAAGTATGATGTTGAGTTAACAGAAAAGAAAAAATATAAAGCTTTTATAGGAAAATTTCTATTGAAGGATATGGAAGTCATACTTTCTATCCCTACCCTTTTTATGAATCAATGTGGAAAAAGCGTTGCTCCCTCAGTTAAGGGGGAGAATATTAAATTAAAAAATCTTCTTGTTGTTCATGATGATCTTGATCTTCCTCCTGGAGTATCAAAATTAAAGTTCTCTGGAGGTGATGGAGGTCACAATGGTTTAAAAGATATTATGCAAAGCTTATCTGGTAAAAAAGATTTTAAGAGGCTGAGAATTGGTATAGGTCATCCAGGCGACACAAAAAAAGTTAATTCCTTTGTCGTAAAAAAAGGACCTTCTAGCGAAAGAAAAAATAAACTTTTGGCGATGCAAAATGCTTTGGAAGTTTTTGAACTTGTTGCTTTTGATGATTGGGAAAAAGCTTTGACTCAATTACATTCAAAAAAATAATGGGACTTAAATGTGGAATTGTTGGATTACCTAACGTTGGTAAATCTACCTTATTTAATGCATTAACTTCATCTGGTATACAAGCTGAAAATTTTCCATTTTGTACAATTGATCCTAATGTTGGAATAGTAAATCTGCCCGATAGCAGACTAAATAAAATAGCTGAAATTGTTGATCCTGAAGAAATAATTCAATCAACTGTTGAGTTTGTTGATATAGCCGGTCTTGTTGAGGGAGCTTCTAAAGGAGAGGGTTTGGGTAATAAGTTTCTTGCAAACATCAGAGAAACAGATGCTATCATCCATGTGGTTAGATGTTTTGAAGATGAAAGCATAATTCATGTCAAAGATAAAATATCTCCTCTAGATGATATAAAAACGATAGAACTTGAACTAATCCTTGCTGATATGGAAGTCCTTGAGAACGCCATTGAAAATGTTAAGAGGAAAGCAAAAAGTGGAGACAAAAAGCTTCTCTTTACCTTAGAAGTTTATGAAAAAACATTGGAATTTCTCAATAAAGAAGAGAATTTAAGAAATATAAACTTTGAAAATAACGATTTAGCTGAACTTAAAGGCTTAAATCTTATCTCAATCAAACCCGTTATTTACGTTGCAAACATAGATGATAGCCTTGAAGAAAATGAATTTTATTCATCCGTTAAAGAATTCGCCTCTGAAAATAATTCTCAAGTCATTGGTCTATGCAATCAGCTAGAAGCAGAAATAGCTGAACTTGGAGATGACAAAGATGATCTTCTGAGAGATATAGGTCTAGAAGAACCTGGATTAAATATCATGATCAGAGCAGCATTTGATAGCTTAGGTCTTCAAACCTTTTTTACGGCTGGAAAAAAAGAAGTAAAAGCATGGGAAATAAAAAAAGGATCCTTAGCTCCGCAAGCTGCCGGCACAATTCATACAGATTTTGAAAAAGGTTTTATAAGAGCTGAAACCATCTCCTATGAAGACTTTATTCAGTTCAATGGAGAACTAGGAGCCAAAGAGGCTGGAAGATTGAGATCGGAAGGTTCGGATTACATTATCAAAGATGGAGATGTAGTTCACTTCAGATTTAACGTATAGCTTGTTGCTTGACTTTTAACGGACAGACTAAGAGAATTCTCTTTCTTTGGCTATGTAGCTCAGCTGGTTAGAGCGCTGCACTCATAACGCAGAGGTCGGTAGTTCAAGTCTACCCATAGCCACCAAATTATTCTTCGTTACTTTCTTCTGGTGGATTCACCGCTTTAATGCTTAGTTTGACTCTACCTCTATCATCAATGCCAATGACTTTAACGTCTACTTCTTCCCCTTCTACGAGATAGTCTGAAACTTTCTCAACCCTCTCTTCCATTATTTCTGAGACATGAACTAAGCCTTCTTTACCACCATCAATTGAAACAAATGCTCCAAACTCAACAATTTTGACTACGGTTCCGGTATAAATCTGACCTACTTCAGGATCGGCAACGATTTGATTAATGAGGTCTATGGCAGTTTGTCTAGATTCAGGTGAATCACCAAATATTTTGATCTCGCCGTTATCATTGATATCTACATTTGAACCAGATTTCTCAGTAATGCTTTTAATTACTGATCCACCCTTTCCTATTACTTCTCTAATTTTATCTTTTGCAATAGTCATGCTCACGGCTTGTGGGGCATTTGGAGAAAGTTCTTTTCTTGGTGAATCTAATACAGAATTCATTTTTTCAAGGATATGAGTCCTTGCTGTCTGAGCTTTCTCAAGAGCTACCTCCATTATCTCTTCTGATATTCCTTTAACTTTTATATCCATTTGAAGAGCGGTTACACCATCTGTAGTTCCTGCAACCTTAAAATCCATATCTCCCAGATGATCTTCATCTCCCAAAATATCAGTTATGACGCAAAAATTATCCCCATCAAGGACAAGTCCCATAGCTACTCCTGCTACAGCCTTCTTAATTGGAATTCCAGCATCCATCATTGATAAACTTGAAGAACAAACTGTTGCCATAGAGCTTGAGCCATTAGACTCAGTGATTTCTGATACAACTCTTATTGTGTATGGAAATTCTTCTTGAGACGGCAAAACTGCCTCCAGAGCTCTACGGGCTAATTTTCCATGACCAATTTCTCTTCTTTTTGGAGCTCCTATAAAACCTGCCTCGCCAACCGAAAAAGGAGGAAAGTTATAATGAAGCATAAATGGATCATTTGTTGTGCCTTCTAAAGCATCAATTAATTGAGCATCCCTAGACCCACCAAGTGTCGCTACACCAATTGATTGAGTCTCTCCTCTAGTAAATAGACAAGAACCGTGAGATTTATTTAGAAAGCCAACTTCTACATCTATTGGTCTGACTGTATCCAGATCTCTTCCATCTATTCTTGTATCTCCATTAAGAAGTCTTGATCTTACTATTTCTGATTCTACTGATTTGAAGTATCCAGATACAACATTTTCGTCTTCTAAGTCTTCATCATTTAAGCTCTCTTTCATCTTGTCTCGAGCAAGAGAAACCGATTCCTGTCTTTTAGCCTTTTCTGGAATAGAATAAGCATCTACTAAGTCATCCCTTACGATATTTATAATTTTTTCTTTTAATTCAGAATTATCTTCCCTTAAGGAATATTCAATTTCAGGAATAGAAGTTTTGGATGCAAGTTCCTCAATTAAAGCAATGGTTTTTTGCATTTCTTGATGAGCAAATAAGACAGCTCCAAGCATTTGATCTTCTGAAAGTTCTTTTGCTTCAGATTCAACCATTAAAATAGCATCTTTCGTTCCAGCAACAACCATATCCAACATTGATTTATCTTGAAATTCTTTGTCAGGATTAAGCACATATGATCCATCAACAAATCCGACTCTAGCGGCAGAAATTGGACCCTCAAAAGGAAGGCCAGATATCGCTAAAGCAGCAGAAGCTCCAATGAGAGAAATAATCTCTGGACTTTCATTCTTATCTGCAGACAAAACTGTGCATATTACCTGTACTTCTTGAAAATAACCTTTCGGAAATAAAGGCCTCAAAGGTCTATCAATAAGCCTTGAAATAAGAGTTTCTTTTTCGGTTGGCCTTCCCTCTCTTCGAAAAAAACTGCCTGGAATCTTTCCTGCAGCATAATATTTTTCTGTGTAATTTACTGTTAGTGGAAAAAAAGATTGGCCTTCTGGCTCTCTTCCCGCGACAACAGTTACAAGAACTTGATTATCTCCGGAAGAAGCAATTATCGACGCTGTAGCTTGTCGTGCTATTTTTCCTGTTTCTAATTTAATTTCTCTACCAGCTACATTTGTTGTAACTGACGCATAAGTCTCTTCAAACATTTAATTTCCTATAATATTCTGAATCTAAGTTACTTTCTTAGGTTCAATGCTTCTAGAACAGAAGAATAAGCCGCAGAATCTTTTCCTTTGAGATAATCTAATAGCTTTCTCCTAGAATTCACCATTCTTATAAGTCCCTGACGGGAGTGATGATCCTTTGTATGATCTTTAAAATGCTTTTGTAACGATTCAATGTTTGCTGTCAATAAAGCTATTTGAACCTGAGGTGAACCAGTATCTCCATCCGATACGGCGAATTTACTTACAATTTCATTTTTCTGTTCTGTTGTTAAACTCAATGAGTCCTCCTAGTTTTTAAGATAAAGATAGAAAATTTTCTAGGAATCTTTTTGGTTTTAGAACACCTTTGTCATGTTCTACTAATCCAATGAATCCCCTTTTGGAATCCCTTAGCCTTAGAATAGTCGAAGAATCGTATTTTAAGTTAGATTCGACGAATTGGCCGTTTCTTAATTTATCTACTGTATCTGGCGCGCATTGTATCTCATTAAAGCAGTTAAGTGCATCATTTGGTGTAATTATTTTATTGGTGGGCAAATGAGTTTGTGGAAGTTTTATTGCATCTTTCACGTCAAAATTCCCTGATCTAGTTCTTCTAAGATCCTTCAAATATGTAGGACAATCAAAGAGTTCTCCAATATCTTCTGCTAAAGATCTAATGTAAGTTCCTGAACTGCAAGAAACTTCAATATTTAATTCATTTTTCATTACTGATATAAGTTTTATTGAAGATATAAAAATTTCTCTTTCATCTTTATCTATTTTTATACCTTTTCTGGCGTATTCATAAAGAGATTTTCCTTTGTATTTTAGGGCTGAAAATGCTGGAGGTCTTTGATTTGATTTACCTTCAAATTTTTTTATTCTCTTTTCTATCTCTTCGGTAGAAATATCCAAAAAAGAGAATCTCTTTGATTCAATTATTTCTCCCTCAGAATCGCCAGTATTGGTCTTCTGACCAAAAAATATCCATGCTTGATAAGTTTTTTCAGAAGAACTCAGATATGAAGCAAATCTAGTCATTTGATTGAGGCAAACTATCAATAATCCTGTCGCCATTGGATCTAACGTTCCACAATGACCAATTTTAAGATTTGAATCTATCTTTGATAGTTTTCTTATATGAGAAGCTGATGACTCAGCTTTTGGTTTGTCAATTTGAAGTACTCCATCAATCATGGATGTCCAGCTCATCATAAATAAAAGTTAGACTCGGCACCCTTTTTAAAGATAAATTGCTTGCAAGGCTTGATCTTAAAAAACCTGACGCCTTTTTAAAGCCTTTCTCTAGCTCTGATTGATTAGAAGAAGGTATAAGATTTCTATAAAAGATTTTTGCTATCTTCATATTGTCAGAAATCTCTACTCTCGTAATGACAGTATTTTCAATTCGTGGATCTTTTACCTGAGTTTGAACAAGGTTAGAAACTTCTCTAAAAATGAGATCTCCAACCCTATCAGATCTTTTGAATGAGTATTTGTTTGTCAAGATTCAAGTTTTCTAGCTATTTCTTGTCTTTCGTATACTTCAATAACATCGCCAACTTTAGCATCAGTATAATTGGTAATACCTATTCCACATTCAGTTCCGCTTTTTACTTCTGAAGCTTCATCTTTAAATCTTCTTAAAGAGTCTAGTTTTCCTTCATGAATGACAATATTATCTCTTAAAACCCTCACTAGTTTGTTTGTCATAATGCTTCCATCAGTAACCATTGAGCCTGCTATCAGGCCAAATTTTGGAGACTTGAATAATTCTTTAACTTCTGCAACACCTAGTTGTCTTTCTTTTATTTCAGGCTCTAAGGAACCCTCTATTAAAGTTTTAATTGAGTCTAGTAAATCGTAAATTATGCCAAAATACTTTATGTCTATTCCTTCACTTTCTGCAAGATTAAGTGCGGTGGTATCGGCTCTTACATTGTAGCCAAAAATAGTTGCTTCAGATGCAATCGCTAAATTCACATCATTTTCAGTAATTGATCCGACTCCATCCAAAACAATCTTCAAGTTAACCTCCTCTATCTTCATATTAAGTACCGAGCCAGATAAAGCTTCCAAAGTTCCATTAGAGTCTGATTTTAAAATAAGATTTATTGAGGGTTTGGTTCCATCAGCATTTGCAAATATATTTTCAGAATTTAGAGATCCCATCCTTGAAAGTCTTTTTTCTCTTTCTTTTGTGGCTCTTTCCTCTGACAAATTTTTAGCTGTTTTTTCATCTTTTAATACATAAAACTGATCTCCAGCCGATGGGGGATATTCTAGGCCTGATACGGACACAGGAGAGGAAGGTTTTGCTTTTTTAATTGGTTTATCATTAAAATCTTTTAAGGCTCTAATTTTTCTGGTTTGATCACCTACTAAAATGAAGTCGCCAGTATTTAGACTCCCTTGCTGAATTAATAAAGTAGCAACTGCGCCCTCACCTCTTTTTACCCCAGACTCAAGAACTACTCCTGTTGCAGGACCTTCAAAGGAAGCTTTTAAGTCCATGATTTCTGAAACCAAAAAAATTGTTTCAAGTAATTCTGGAATTCCTTCTCCCGACTGAGCAGATACAGGAACCATTTGTACATCTCCACCCCAGTCATCAGCAACAAGCTCTTCTTTAGCTAAGTCTCCTTTTATTTTATCTACATCAGCTTCTGGTTTATCTATTTTGTTAATTGCGACAACAATTTGAACTCCAGCTGCTTTGGCATGATTTATAGCTTCGACTGTTTGAGGTTGAACACCGTCATCAGCAGCAACAACCAAAATGACAATATCGGTTGAGTTTGCACCTCTAGCTCTCATTTTTGAAAATGCAGCGTGACCTGGCGTATCGATAAATGTGAGATTTTTATCCTCAATTGAAACTTGATAAGCACCTATACTTTGAGTGATACCCCCTTCTTCTTTATCTGCTACAGATGAATTTCTTATGTAATCCAAAAGTGAAGTTTTCCCATGATCAACATGCCCTAGGACAGATACAATCGCATCTCTTCCGATTTGCTCGCCTTCTTCAGCAAATCCCTCAAGCATTTTTTTTTCAGCTTCATTCTCCTGAATGGGATTACCTACATGACCTAGCTCAGTGGTAATAAGAACTGCGGTCTCTTGATCAAGAGATTGATTCACTGTAGCCATAATTCCATTGTTCATAAGAGTTTTGATGAGATCTGATGATTTCACGGAAAGTCCTTTAGATAGTTCAGCTACAGAAATAGTATCTGGAATTGATATTTCTTTTTGTACGAATTCAGCAGGCTTTTCAAATTTTTGAACTGAAGCAAGTTGAGATTCTAAGTACCTTTCTCCTTCCTGCTCTTTTTTATCCAGTTTTGAATCTTTAGCAGGTTTCTTGAGATCTTTTCTTTGTGTTTTTGTTGGTTTTTTTGCTGTGGAAATTACTTTGCTTTGTTTTGCTTGCTCCTGTTTTGTCTTCCTTATTACCTTAGTAGAAGAGTCTTTTATTCTTTTTTCTCTTTCCTCATCTTGAAACTTTTTTTCACTAGACGCCTGAACTCTCCTTTTTTCAGCAGTTTCAAAATCGATTGTTCCAGATAAGTCTCCTGATGAACTTTTTTCTTTAGAAGACAGATTGTCAGACTTAAACCTTGTGATAGAAATTTGTCCTTCATCATTTTTGATTTCTGTTTTTCTCTTTGCAATGGAAATAGTTTTTTTTGTTCCTTTTTTTGTGCTTTTGATGTGTTCGAGAATTTTTTTTCTCTCTTCCGTAGAAATATTATCGTTTGGAGACAATTGGGATAGACCTGCCTGATTTATTGCTTCTAACAATAAATCTACTTCGTATCCGATGACTTTTGCTAAATCACTTACATCCATATTTTTTATTCCTCAAACCAATCAGATCTTGCATTCATGATAATTTTTGCAGCTAATTCTTCATCTATTTTGATTATTTCTACTAATTCATCAACTGATAGGTCAGCGAGTTCGTCTTTGCTAGATAAATTTTCTGATAACACTTTTGAAATTTCTTCATCAACATCGTCAAGTGAGTTAAAATCAAATGCTTCTTCCATATCTGTGAGAGCTATTTCAATCAATGCATCGGAGGCTCTTTCGATTAGCGTTTCAGCAATTTCTTCAGTAATTTCATCTATTTCGCAAAGCTTGGATATTTCTGCTTCTGCAATCGAGTTTACAGATTCAAAACCATTGGAAATTAATATCTCTGAAGTGGAAGAATCAATATCCAAATATTTTTTAAGAGCATTTGAAGCTTGATCAGACTCAGAAGATTCTTTATCTTCATTTTCTCCTCTTATCTGAATATCCCACCCTATGAGCTCTGATGAAAGTCTTATGTTCTGACCATTTCTTCCTATAGCTTGAGCCAAGCTTTCATCTTTGACCTGAACCTCCATTTTATCTGAGTCTTCATCTAAGACTATTGAAGTAACCTCAGCTGGAGATAAAGTATTTATAAGTAATTTTGCTGGATCATCCTCCCAAACAATAATATCAATTCTCTCGTTACCTAATTCATTTGAAACTGCTTGCACTCTTGCGCCCCTCATTCCCACACATGCCCCCACAGGATCAATTCTTGTATCGTTTGTTTTAACAGCAATTTTTGATCTTCCTCCGGGCTCTCTGGCCACAGCTCTTATCTGGACTACTTCTTCAGCTATCTCGGGAACCTCAAGCTTAAATAATTCAACCAGCATTTCTTTTGAGCCTCGAGATAAAGTTAACTGCGATCCTCTATTTTCACGAACTGTTTCTTCAAGAATAGCTCTGACCCTATCCCCAATACGATATATCTCTCCCTGAATTAAATCTGATCTGGGTAGAATTGCATCAGCTCCTTCTCCTAGATCAACGATGATAGTTTCTCTGGTAACTTTCTTTACTGTCCCTGTAACTAGTTGACCTAAGGAGGATCTGAATTTTTTGATTGTTTCAAGTCTCTCAGCATCTCTTACTTTTTGAACAATGACTTGTTTGGCTATTTGGGCAGCAATTCTTCCAAACTCAACATTTTCAATTTTTTCTTTCACTAATTCACCAAGGGAAAGGTTTTTTTCCTCTGCATCATCGCTATCTATAAGAATGTGCATTTCAGGAGTCTCATAATCATCAACCTCTACTACTTCCCAACATCTGAAAGTTTCATAATCTCCTGTCTGCTGATCTATATCCACCCGTATATCTACCTCATCTTCATATTTTTTCTTAGCAGCGCTAGCCAAAGCAGTTTCAATCGCTTCAAAAATAGTATCTTTTGGTAGATCTTTTTCGTTCGAAACTGACTCTGCAACCATCAATATTTCTTCATTATTCATTTGATACCTCGAAAATTGGTTCAAGTCTTGCAACTATGATTTTGTCAAAGTAAATAAAAAATTCATTTTCATTTTTTAAAAAAATTCCTTCCTCATTAGCTTTAAGCAAAAGAGCAACTTTGGTTACTTTTTTGTTTCCATCATAAAATTTAACTTTAATTTCATGTCCAATAAATTCGTGAAATTGCTCCAATTTAAAGAATTTTCTATCCAATCCTGGTGAAGATACTTCTAAAGTATAATCAAATGATACAAGCTCTATATTGGTGAGCAATTCATTCACCTGATTGCTTACTTTCTGACAATCGTCTATGCCAACGCCGTTTTTTTTATCTATATAAATCCTTATTAATTTTGATCTTGAGTTACCTGATAATTCAATTCCCCAAAGAGAAAGACCAAAAGATTCAATATCTTTTGTAATGTTTATTTCTAACTTTTCTATCGTACTTGTCATAACCACATATAAAAGAAGCCCGTAAAGGGCCCAAAAAATGGTAGCGGGGGCAGGATTTGAACCTACGACCTTCGGGTTATGAGCCCGACGAGCTACCAGACTGCTCCACCCCGCAATATTCTTAAACTGCGCGAGTATAGGTTTTTAAAGCTTGTTTTTCAAGTAAATTGGTGCCGAAGAGAGGATTCGAACCTCCACGGACAGTTGTCCACTACCCCCTCAAGATAGCGTGTCTACCAGTTCCACCACTTCGGCCCTTATTCTGGTAATTCCTGAATAATTTCTTCTTCAAGCTGTTCAGCATTATTTTGATCTATTAGAAAATCAAATTCATTATTTATTTCATTTTTTTGAACTATTGAAATGGAAATAGTTACGATAAAAAATATAGCTACTAAAACCCAAGTTACTTTTGTTAGCAAGTTGGTTGAATCAACAGGGCCAAGCATTGGATTTGTAGAACCAGAACCAAAAGCAGAGCCAATATCGGCTCCTTTGCCGTGTTGCAATAATATTATTCCAACCAATAATATGGCGGAAATAACTTGGAATATGATCAGAAAAAGAATCATTGCTCTAAACTCAGCGCGATATTAGCAAATTCTTTAGGGTCAAGAGAAGCATTTCCTACTAAAAATCCATCTATACCATCTACTTTGGCGAGATTCTTAGCACTCTCTGAAGTTACGCTACCTCCGTAAATCAATGTAAAATCTGTTCCTAAATTTTCTCTAACTAAATCTTTTATAAGAAGAGACACCTCTTCTAAATGCTCGTTTTGGACAGCTATTCCAGAACCAATAGCGTAAATAGGCTCGTAAGCAATCAAAATATTATTTGATAAGTTTTGAAGAGGAAACAAATTTTCAGTCAACTGATGCTTTATTTTTTTTTCTGTTCTGCCTTTGGAATATTCATGCTGATCTTCACCAATGCATAAAATAGGTATCAGATCACAATGAAAGGCTGTTTGAACTTTATTCAGGATAGTTTTATCTTCCTCGCCTTGAAACCTGCTTTCGGAGTGGCCTACTATTGTGTGAGAAACTCCAATATTTCTGAGCATTTTTCCTGATATTTGACCAGTAAATGCTCCCTCAGTCTCTGAAGATAAATTTTGAGCTCCTATTGAAATTTTTTCGTGAGCCCTCGACGTTATTTTATAAAAATCTTTTATATCCAAATAGTTAGGGCAAATTACTACCTGAATTTCTTCTGAGATATTGTCTAGATCAAAATCTTTCAGCCAAGCGTCGAGATTAACAAAATTCATTTTCCAATTTGCAATCAAATGCTTCATGAAATTGATTCTACAAGATCAGTTAATAAAGCTGAGTGCTCAATAGTCTTCTCTTCAGAATTACTTTCAACCATTATTCTAATCTTGTGTTCTGTTCCAGATTTTCTTATGAGCACTCTGCCATCAAAAGTTTCTAATAACTCCTCTGAATTCTTTTGAGCTTTATGCAATTTTTTATTCTTTAAAACTTTATTTCCATCCTTAACTTTCACATTAGTTAGAATTTGAGGATATTTTTTAAACTCTGAAAGTAATTCAGGTATTGTTTTGTTTAAAACTACAATAGATTGAAGAAACTGAATCGCAGCGATTATTCCATCTCCAGTATTTGATTTATCTAAGCAAAGAATATGTCCAGACTGCTCTCCTCCGAGAGTCCAATTAAGTTCATTTAGTTTTTGTAAAACATACTTATCCCCAACATCAGATCTCACCAACTCAATACCCTCATCGTTAAAAGCTTTCTCTAATCCTTTGTTTGTCATAAGAGTACCGACTACTCCTTTAACTCCAAGATGAATTTTTGATTCAAATTTATTTTTTGCGATGACATATAAGATATCGTCTCCATCTAATTCTCGACCGTTTGAATCAATAATAATTAATCTATCTCCATCACCATCGAGAGCAATGCCAAAATCTGCATTTTTGATTAAAACTTCATCTTTTAAAAATTCTATATTGGTACTTCCGCAATCTTTATTAATGTTTAAACCATCCGGACTGTCAGCAATCGAATAAACTTCTGCTCCTAACTCTTTAAAAACTTTGGGTGCAACTTCATACGCAGCGCCATTAGCCGAGTCAATAACGAGAGATAAGCCTGAAAATGAGATATCTTCACTTAAAGTATTCTTACAAAATTCAATGTATCTACCTTTTGCATCACTAATCCTTGCTGCCTTACCAAGATTTTCAGGATGCACGAATTCATAAGCTTCTTCAGCAAATTTTTCAATTTCTTTTTCATTCTCAATGGACAACTTTTCTCCATTTTCATCAAAAAATTTAATGCCATTATCTTCAAATGAATTATGAGAGGCACTTATTACCACTCCAGCATGTCCTTTAAAAGTAGATACCAGATATGAAATTGCAGGTGTTGGCATCGGACCTACTAACCTCACATTTACTCCTGAAGAAATAATTCCAGCTTGAAGAGCAGACTCCAGCATGTATCCAGAAATTCTAGTATCCTTTCCGATCACTAAAGTGTTGATTCCTCTTTTTTTGAAATGTCTCCCTGCTGCATGGCCAAGTTTAAGGACTGACTCTGGATTAACTTCTTTATCTATTGATCCTCTTACGCCGTCGGTACCAAAAAATATTAGTTTTCTATCTCTCATAAATACCTAATTTTTCTAATTCCTCTCGAAGAGATTTAATTTCGTGACTTCTTATAATATCACTCCCGCCTAGAGCACAAATTATACCACTCAGCAAGCTGGCTGATAGTTTAGTTTTTGAGTTATCCTTAAAGAAAACAGCAAAAGATTTTTTTCTTGAAGTTCCAGTGAGTATTTTTCTTTTTCCTTTTTTGAAGAAACTTATATTAGCCATCATTAATATATTTTCAAAAGGTGTTTTTCCATAGCCAAACCCAGGATCAAAAAAACATTTTTCTGTACTTAAGCCCTTTGATAAATATAACTTTTCTTTGGATTTAAAGAAGTTATCTACATCTTTAAGTATGTTGGATGTTTTTTGTTTTATATTTCCCTGATGAGTAGTACAAATGAAAAGTTCTTTTTCTTTTACTAATTTTAACTTCTCCAGCGATATATTCTTTGATACGTCATTTACAAATTTCATTCCAAACTTTGATGCTTCATGTAGAACCTTATAGTCTCTTGAGTCCACTGAGATTATGATGTCTTCATCTTTTATTTGCTCAAGTATTGGGATCAATCTATCTATTTGGATTTGTGAAGGAATTGCAGTAAATCCTGGTCTTGTAGACTCGGCTCCAAAATCTAGAATGTCAGCACCTTCATTTATAAGTTTCTCAACTTTTCTTAAGGTTTTAGATACATTTACTAGGTTGCCGGAAAATAAATTTCCACCATCTGAAAACGAGTCAGTCGTTAGATTTACTACCCCCATTAAACTAGGAGACTCTTTTGAGAGACTCCTAGAAACAGAAGACATTTTAAGTTTGATTTGCAGGTTCTTCTATAGAAGAACTTTTTTTCCCAGTATTTTTTGGAGCAGAATCATCGTCTGATTCTCTTCTTGGTTTGGCCCCTTCCATAATGTCATCAATTTGTGCTACATCAAGGGTTTCAAGCTCAACTAAAGATTCTGACATTAAATGCAGTTTATCAATGTTGTCTTTAAGAATTTTAGTTGCTCTCTTATAACAATCATCAATAATTTTCTTAATCTCTTTGTCTATCTTTTCTGCAGTTTGATCAGAGATTCCTTTTGATTGAGAACTAGCAGATCTTCCAAGAAAAGGTTCGTCAGATTCCTCACCATATTTCAATGGTCCAATTGCAGTTGATAAACCCCATTTTGTAACCATATTTCTAGCTAAATCTGTTGCTCTTTCAATATCGTTAGATGCTCCAGTTGTAATACCCTTCTCACCATAGATAAGCTCTTCTGCTATCCTGCCACCAAATAGTCCACAAATTCTGTCGAGGATTTCTTGCTTGCTGTTACTATACTTATCCTCTTCAGGAAGAAAAACTGTTACACCTAAAGCTCTTCCTCGAGGAATGATAGAAACTTTGTAGACTGGATCATGTTCTTCAAGCAATCTACCAACTATTGCGTGACCAGACTCATGGTAAGCCGTCTTGATTTTATCGGCCTCACTCATAACCATGGATTTTCTTTCAGCGCCCATCATTACTTTGTCTTTTGCTAACTCAAGCTCTTCCATAGTGACTTTCTTTTTTCCTGCTCTAGCAGAAAACAATGCAGCTTCGTTAACCAAGTTAGCTAAATCTGCACCTGAAAACCCTGGGGTGCCTCTAGCAATGTAAGAGACTTCAACATCTTTATCTATAGGTACTTTTCGGATATGTACTTTCAGAATTTGCTCCCTTCCCTTAATGTCTGGCAAAGGAACAACTACTTGTCTATCAAATCTTCCAGGCCTCAAAAGAGCTGGATCAAGAACATCAGGCCTGTTTGTTGCAGCAATTATGATTATTCCTTCATTAGCTTCGAATCCATCCATCTCAACAAGCAATTGGTTAAGAGTTTGTTCTCTTTCATCATGTCCTCCTCCGAGGCCAGCGCCACGATGTCTTCCGACGGCATCAATTTCATCTATAAAAACAATGCAAGGTGACTGTCTTTTAGCTTGCTCAAACATGTCTCTAACTCTTGAAGCACCAACTCCAACAAACATTTCAACGAAGTCAGAACCTGATATTGAAAAAAATGGAACTTTTGCTTCGCCTGCTATTGCTCTAGCAAGTAAAGTTTTACCTGTTCCTGGAGAACCGACCATTAAGATTCCTCGAGGGATTTTTCCACCTAATTTTTGGAATTTTGAAGGATCTCTTAGAAAGTCAACTAATTCTTGTACTTCTTCCTTAGCTTCTTCGACACCAGCAACATCTACAAATGTGGTTTTGACTTTGCCGCCTTCTAGAAGTTTTGCTTTGCTTCGACCAAAGCTCATAGGACCCCCTCTACCTCCCATTCCGCCCTGCATCTGTCTCATGAAGAACATGAAAATTGCAATGATTATAAGTATTGGAAAACTTGCGACCAATAATTGGGTCCAAATGCTTTCTTGCTGTGGCTCTTCTCCTAGCACTTGAACTCTGTGTTCAAATAAATCGTCCATCAATTGATTGTCTTGGACGTAGACAGGACGTGTTGTTGTGAATTGAGAACCATCTTGTAGTGTACCTTCTAGTGTGTATCCATCTCCTTTGAATTCAACAGATGAAACTTGATCTGAATTAACTAAAGATACAAATTCAGAGTAATTCATTGAAGCAGAAACTGCAGGACCTGATAGACTTTGAATAACAAAAAAGGCCGTGGCAGCAATTGCTAACCAAAGGAAGATATTTCTTAAAAAATCTGACATAACTTATTTCAATTTATTTTGTGCAATAACATAAATTTCTTTAGATATTTTCCTTGAAGCATCTGGCTTGTAGAAAGTTACATTACTGTAATTGTTTAATAATGAATTTTTAAGCTCATTTTTTGAACTTTCAAAACATTTTGCTATCAAAGAACCTCCTTTGAATAAAAAAGAGTTACAGAAACCAACGACGTTATTAAGTAATTCGAGCATGTTTTCTTTGTCTGTAATAGCTATACCACTTATATTGGGCGCAATATCAGAAATTACAACATTAAAATTAAGA
>CACKZK010000001.1:0-133542 GCA_902604535.1 uncultured SAR86 cluster bacterium | reverse complement strand
ACGAAGGTGAAGAAGATCATGATGAGCACGAAGGGGAAGAAGATCACGATGAGCATGAGGATGAGCATGGACACGGTGAAGAAGGACCAACAACTTTCTCAAATGATTCTTATGAGTTCGGAACGATTCTTGATCTTTCAACTTCAAACTTAGGTCAAAAAATTTCTATTAATTTAGCCAAAGAAGATCAATCTATCGTTGGACATGAGGCTTTTATGAATCCTACAAAATCCGATGAATATACGGTTGGTTACTTCATGTCTAAGGATTTTTCTGATCATCACCTTGATTTTGGGGTCCGATACGATTCAGTCAGCAGAAACGGATCTCTTACTGAAACAGAGGAGCATGATGAGCACGAAGGTGAAGAGGAGCATGAAGGAGAAGAAGATCATGACGAGCATGAAGAAGAGCATGGTGAACAGACTTTTTATAATGTTGACATGTCCAGTGCGAGTCTTGCACTAACTTATACTTACGATATCGATGAGAATGTAAAATTTCTAATTGGAGCAGCCTCTGTGGAAAGAGCACCCTCAGCTTTAGAGCTTTTCATGAACGGTCCTCACTTAGCGACCGGAAGACTTGAAACAGGTAACGTTAATTTAAATGCTGAGCGATCCAATAACGTTGATCTTACGCTTGAGTTTGATATCGACAGCTGGTTTGGAAACGTCTCTGTATTCGCAAATAACATTACCGATTACATCTACTTACAAGATGAAACCGAAGAAGATCATGAAGAAGAAGGTCACGATGATCACGGCGGATTAATAAAAGCTGACTATCTCCAAAAAGATGCTGAGTTTACTGGTTATGAACTAGAGTTTGGAACCATTATTGATGTCGATAACGGAGAGGTTGAGGTTTCTTTTGGTAGAGATTCAGTTGAAGGTAAGTTCGCTGCCGGTGGTTACATCCCAAGAATGACTCCAACGAGGAACTTCTTTGATGTGTCCTACAGCAACGACGTTTTAAAAACGACTTTGTCCCTTAAAGACGTCGAAGAGCAATCAAAGCTGGCGATAAATGAAACTGCTACTGGTGCCTACCAAATGGTGGACTTCACCCTTTCAGGTACGGTTCCATTAGATCCTAATGTTGATTTGAAGCTATCGTTCTTTGCTTCAAACCTTCTTGATGAAGCAGCACGAAATCATAATTCGTTTGTAAAAGACCAGGTCCCCTTACCTGGCAGAAACGTAGGTCTTCGCTTTAGCTTACGCTTCTAAAATGTGATGCTATCGCCCAATTAATTTTGGGCGATACGTCATAAAAATTAATTTTTAACACTTTGGTAGGTGTGAAAGATGGAAAATGTTATGAATTCAAAACTCCCTGTAACGGTTTTATCAGGGTTTCTTGGTGCGGGAAAAACAACCGTACTGAGTAATATATTAAATAATAGAGAAAATAAAAAAGTTGCCGTTATCGTTAACGACATGAGCGAAATAAATATTGATTCTGCAATCGTTCAAAACGAAGTTTCTCTAAATCACAGCGAGGAAAAACTTGTTGAAATGAGTAATGGATGCATTTGTTGCACTCTTCGTGAAGATTTATTAGAAGAAGTAACAAAACTAGCTCAGGAAAAGAGATTCGACTATTTAGTTATTGAGTCAACAGGAATTTCAGAACCTTTACCCGTAGCTGAAACTTTTACTTTTGCTGATGAAGATGGAAGTTCATTATCTGATGTTGCCAAACTAGATACGATGGTAACCGTTGTAGATGCTGTTAATTTTGTTAAGGATTATGATCAAGCTAAGAGCCTTCAAGAAGCAGGTGAATCAATGGGTGAAGATGATGAGCGAAGCGTGGCTGACTTATTGGTTGATCAAGTTGAGTTCGCAGATATTATTCTTATCAGTAAAACTGATCTTGTTAGTTCCAAAGAAGTAGAACGTTTAACTGCGATACTCAAATCACTTAACACCGATGCAAAAATCGTTCCAATTGAAAATGGCAACATCGCCGTCGACGAGGTGCTGAATACGAACTCTTTTGATTTTTCTAAAGCTCAACAATCACCAGGCTGGCTTAAGGAGATGAGGGGGGAGCATGTACCCGAAACTGAGGAATACGGTATTTCTAGTTTTTCTTATGAAGCACGCAGACCCTTTAATCCTGAAAAATTTCATAATTTTCTTCACGGAACAGAAAAATTTGGCAAATTAATACGTTCAAAGGGATATTTTTGGTTAGCAACCCGGCCAGAATTTGCCGGACAATGGAGTCAAGCTGGTGGAATTGCCCGTTACGGTTTTGCGGGTATGTTTTGGAAAGCTGTTCCAGAAAAAGATTGGCCTGAAGATGAAGAGTATCTTGAATCTATCAAGAAGCAATGGGTTGAACCTTTCGGAGATATGCGCCAAGAGTTGGTCTTTATTGGTCAAAAACTCCAAAAGGAAAAAATGATTGAAGCATTGGATGCTTGTCTATTGAGCGAAGAAGATGTTCTTAAAGGAAGAGAGTACTGGTCTACTTTCAATGATCCGTTTCCAGCATGGAAGTAACTTGGAGATAAACACATGATGAAATCAGTTTTTAGTGATCAATTAAAGAGTTTTTCTGATATTTACTCCAAAGATGTTGAGCTCGTTTGCATGACTCATTCGCAATCAAGCTATATGGATTCTTTAGGCAAAGAAATTCTTAATGCAAGAGAAGATCTCGAACTTCAGTGGATTCAATCTTTGAGTGATTTGAGAATAGTTGATGAAATGCTAGCAAAGTCAGTAGATTCTGCGGGGAAAAAAATGCTCGCCGACCAAATTAAAGAAAGCTGCGGCATGCTGCAAGAAACTCTGGATTGTAAGTATGTTGGAGTGAGACTCGTAACCCTCAATAAACCCATGTGTCCTAGGTTCCATGTCGATCAAATACCTTGCAGATTATTAATTACCATTTCTGGTGGCGGAACCGAATGGATTGCAAATCAAGATGTTGATTGGGAAGTCTTTGAAGACAGAACAAATCAAGATGTTCCCTTAAAAGAAAAAAAGAGAGTGAATCAATTTAAAGCAGGCGAGTGGTCGTTATTGAAAGGTGGAACTTGGCAGAGTAAGTTCAATGGAGTTGTCCACCGATCTCCAAACATATATGAAGACAGATTAATGTTGTCTCTAGATCCGATTTTTGATGAGGATCAGTTCAAGATGTATGTCTAATACAAATATTAAAAGAAAAAATTATACCCCTACCCTTGGAAAATGTGATGCAACCACTTGATTAATTTCGGGTGGTTCATCACATCAAAGATGTATTCTTGACCTCGACCTTTACAACGAGTTACGCATTCCTTTTTGTCCTCCCATTTTAATCTGTTTAAAAAAGGATCTGAGTTAGCAAAATAGTTTTTTGGCAGTTGCCAAACAGAACGGGTCGCTCGACCTTTAGTTAAAATTAAATTTTTATGGGTTTTTTTAAAGTGACCGTAACCTTTTAAAGAAGTCGATTTATTCCCCAAAGTTAAATTTTTTGTCCCCACGTACAAGCAGTTATTGCTGAATTTGTAAAAAGCATGCGGATGCATCTTTTTTTTATTTTTGAAGTATTCTTGAATCGCTCCATTGCCATCGATAATTTTATCTATTTGAAGCCAGCCAAAAATGTGATGCAAGTCTCTTCCACCTTCCGAATAATTTTTAAACCATCCAAAAAATAAAAAAAGATCGCCCGGTCCAACTTGATTGTTACGTAACTCGGATTGCGAACTGCTAGCCTGTCCAAAAAGTCCTGTTTCTAAATTTGGATCGTAATGGCAATTGTCGCTTGGTTTACTTTTTGCCTTGGATTCTTTGAGGGCATCGATACATCGAATGCCATTCACACTGACGTCTTTAAACTTATCCGGTGCCGGCCCTGAGAAAGGAATGGGCAGAGAACATAAGCTTCCATCTGCAAAAATGGGAGAAGCCACCCCACCAGAAGACGAATCAAAACCTTTTCTACTTAAAATTATTCTTCTCATAGACCAATGATATGATTTTAAAGTGGTTTTTTTTATCTACAATATTAAAAGCAATTATGGAGAATTTATGAGAATAATTTTAGTTTTATCAATGTTTTTGCTTGTGGCATGCAATATGGAAGTTGATGTTCAAATTAACGGTGAGAAAAATGAAGAGTTAGCTCAGTCCTGGATGGATCATTTGTTGATTTCTGGCGATCTTGATGCAGCATCAGAACTAATGCATGAGGATTTTACCTTCATGTGGATGGGAATCGTTTACCCAGGTAGTGAAATTCATGGAAAAGAAAGTTTTTTTGATAATTATTGGCCGGTCGTAGGAGAGCTTTTACCGAACGGAATCGTTCTGACCACAATTGATGCTATTTCAGATAATGATGGGGTAGCTTTAATTCAAGTCGGTGATGCAGAAGGTATCAATGGAGAGTACGATAATAAATACGTTTGGATATTCAAAATGAAGGATGGCTTGATCCATTCTGTTCGTGAGTACAATAGCGATTTATTGGTAGCGACTCGATTATTTAAAAATGAATTAAGCCCCATCGATTGATCTATTTTATCTACAATGCCGATGGATCTTTTTTTGGGGAGATCAGTTACTTTCTTAAAAAAATATCCGGCCGTGACAAGTGTAAACTGTGCGATCTTAGTCATACTTTAATCTTTCAAAAAAAGTCTTGGGATGATTTCCTTGGAGAATTAGATCGTCCTTATCAAGTTTTGCATATAAACGAATTACCCGAGTCGATAAAAAAGCTGAACCTGGCTTATCCTACAATATTATTGGAAAAAGAAAATTCCTTTAAAGAGCTGATCTCAAGAAGAGATTTTGAACACATCGATAATTTGTCTCAACTCAAAGAAACTCTTGAAACTAAAAGTAATTAAAAGGTAATTTTTAGTTCATGCTCCAAAGAACGTTTCCTGACCGAGGATCAGTTACACCCAATTCAGGTGAAATTTCTTCTAGATAATCTCTAATGGTGTCCAAGAAAGCTATCATTTCTGGTCTAGCTGCTACCAGTGCTTCCTCGCTCTCAAACACTCCAAACGACACAAATTCCCTGTCACCGCTTTGAAACATTTCGCTTACCAACATTCCAGCCGTCTGAAAATTTGAATCATTAAAGCCTTCGATGAAATCATCGACACAGTCTTCTTTGACAACAAAACGGACACAGTTTGCATACTTACTCATAGTAATCTCCATATTTAATAGTTTGTTTATGATAATGTTAAATGAAAAAAAATTTAAACCTTTAAAACTTTATAAACTTAATTAATCTAACTACTGTGGAGTATGTATGTCTTATCAAAACGATGTTGCACTATTTATGAAATCTGGAGAACAAGGTGTTAGATCGGAATTATCCTTAGAAGGCGATCAGGCTAGTTTGTATGTGGATTTAATTACTGAGGAGTATCAGGAGACATTATCTGCATTTGAAAACAGTGACTTGATAGAAGTAGCCGACGGCCTTGCCGATATGGTTTGGGTCATTATGGGGATGTGTAACAGCTGCGGTATTGATTTTGATTCAGTCTGGCAAGAAGTAAAAGCATCCAACATGAGCAAATTTCCCGATGGCAAGGCCATCAAAAATGAACACGGAAAGATTATGAAGCCAGATAGTTATTTCAAACCTAACATTAAAAAAGTTTTAGGCTTTGAGGAGTGAAGGATGAAAAAAGGATATTGGGTCGCAAAAGCAAACGTTATTGATGGCGATAAGCAAGGCGCCTACGGAAAATTAGCGGAAGAAGTCATAGCAAAATTTAACGGCATTTTTTTAGTTAGAGGCGGGGAGCAAATCACAAAAGAAGGTACAGAATTTATGCGTAATGTAGTCGTCGAGTTTCCGTCCTACGAAATTGCCTTGCAAGCCTACGAAAGTGATGATTATCAACAAGCCCTTGCTGTTCTCGATGGCGGAGCGGAGAGAGCTTATGCCATTGTCGAGGGCTATGAATAAATCCTTTCTTTTACTTGTCTTTCTTTCGATAGTTTTGGGCTGTGGTGGATCTTCTAATTCAGATAATAGCAATTCTATTCCATTAGAGACTGGATTTAATCCAAAGTGTACAACTTATAATGCAACGATCACCATTTATCCGTCGCCATATGAAGGCACCTTAAGAAGATGTAATACGTCCGATAGGCAATTTTATGTATACCTTCCTGAAGACTATTCTGAAGTCGGGTCATCTTATCCTGCCATGTTTAGTTTGCACGGTTATACCAGTACAGCTTTGACTAATATGAGTTATACAGGGTTTATGAAACAAGCCGACATCAATGACTTTGTGGTCATTTATCCTCAAGGTTTAGTACATGAGACAAAAGGAGGTACTCACTGGAACACCGATGAAATTGGTCCGGGAAACTCAGTGAACAGCATCGAATTTTTAGAATCTGTTCTAGATTGGGTTGGTCAAAATTACAATATAGATTTAAATCGATTTTATTCCGCTGGAATGTCGAACGGAGGTTTCATGAGCTATCACCTTGCCTGCAATATCACTTCAAAAATTTCAGCCATTGCCTCTGTTACTGGATCAATGAGTGTTTTTAGTTACGATAATTGCAACGCACAACCAACCTCGGTGATGCAGATCCATGGATCTGTGGATACAGTTGTTCCTTATGATGGCACGGTCAGTGCTTCTGGGGTAGGCTTCAAAGGTATAGAAGATGTTATGGAATTTTGGTCTAGCAACAACATTTGCAATATAGAGCCCTCCATTGAAGCGTTGCCTGATATTTCTGCAAACGGAGTAAGCGGCACGCATAGAATTTATTCTGAATGTGCCAATGATGTTGAAGTTCAATTGTACTTCTTAGAAGGAGTTGGCCATGATTGGCCAGAGAATTATGAGGTAGATGGAAACGGAGGCACAGGTTTGTATGACATAAACTCTGCAGAAATAATTTGGACGTTTTTCAATAATTTTGATCAGCTCGGCAAAAGACAATAATTATGTGCGGTCGCTTTACATTAACTAAAACTAATGACTTTGAGAGCATTCCAAGGGAAAAAAGAGAGGTATCTTTTAACGTAGCTCCATCAAATGAAATAATCATCCTTGATCCCGAGCCTACATTGAAAACTTGGTCTTATAGTCCCCTTTGGGCAAAAAAGCCCTTCCACCTAATCAATTGTCGGTCTGAAACCATGCATAAAAAACCTTCTTTTAAAGGTGCCATGCGCTGTCTGGTTCCCACCACCGGTTGGTATGAATGGCAAAATAATGGTACCCGCAAGCAACCTTTTTATCATCATATTAATCACGATCTATTCTATTTTGCGGGTTTGGCTAATAATCAAGGCTGTCTCATCGTTACCAAAGAAGCTAATAAAGATATTAAGCAAATCCATCATCGACAACCGGTTTTACTGACTCATGATGAGAGTGATCATTGGTTAAATAATGAAGATCAATTAGAAAGCGAGCTCGATGATTTAATCGAGTTTTATCCTGTCAGTACTAAGGTTAATACTCCAAAAAATAATTCACCCG
Source organism: uncultured SAR86 cluster bacterium (assembly GCA_902604535.1). Classification (GTDB taxonomy): domain Bacteria; phylum Pseudomonadota; class Gammaproteobacteria; order Magnimaribacterales; family AG-339-G14; genus CACNYO01. Next base: position 126,047 of record CACKZK010000001.1, on the reverse strand, counting down.
AATTAATCCAGCCTTTATAATTTCCTTATGAAGAAACCCGAAGATAATTTTGTAATCCAATATTATAAATTCATTGTTACGCCAATTTTAATCACTGTCTTTGTATGGCTAATGATCGATAGATTTTTGTGAAGCTTTTCATAAGCGGCTTAGTTTTTTTTATTGTCATGTTTTACGGCGTCAGATTATCGCATCGTCTCCGCGATCGTCATCTGACAAACGTGACAGATGATAATGTCCGCATCGCACTTGGAATGTTATCTTTTGTGGTCATTGCTGCGATGGCAATAAGTGCATCAATGATTGCTCAGTATATTATTGAGTAAACAAACCTATCGTTGAAAAGATACTTAAGACAAAACACGCTGTAACACCAGTAGTTAGGTTCAATCTTAAGATGGCGTAATCTTCATCAGAAAAACTCTCACTAGTCCTTTTTTCTTGCAGATAGCAGAGAGGAAAACTAAGCGCCAGTATTATCAAAGGGATCATGACGTTAACCGTGAATAAAAAAATGCTTACAAATCCTAATAATGAGAACAATATACCGGATACTAAGTCGGACTGTTTCTTAGAAGATTGCCAAATAATCCCGCCTAAAAATGAGAGGATGATTGCTCCGTAAATTACCAAACTTATTAATGACGGCCTCAGCCAGTTTTCTCCTAAAATCCAAGGTAAAATAGTGAATAAGGCGAAAGGTATAAATCCTAGATATCCCAAAATGATTTTTGTTTTCAGCATTTCAAATATTTTGCTAGTATAAAAATGAAAATGAATTTAACAAAAATTATACCTTGTTCGCTTGTAATCATATTGCTGTCTTGCAGTGAAGTTAAGCTGCCAGATTTTAACGTTTATGCTGAAGGCCAAAAGGAGGTTCTAGATGCTTTTGGATTTACCTTCGATCCTTCCTTGATAAGACATGAAACGATTAAAGAAGATTTCCATGTAATTTTTGGTTTCGGAGGAAATATCTTAATTTCTATTGGAGAAGATGGCGTTCTTGCAATTGATTCACAGTTCCCACAAATCTATGAAGCTTTGCTGGCAAAAATAAAGTCTCTTGGAGGTTCGGGCATAAATCATATTATCAATACGCATTGGCATTTTGATCATGCTGATGGAAATAGAGCTTTTGGTCCTTTAGGTGCAGAAATTTATGCGCACATAAACTCTCTTAATTACATGAAATCTGGAGCTTCGATTAACTTAGTCGGTGCTGTTTATCCACAGCAACCTTATGAAAAGGAAGCGTTAGCGACCGTCACTTATAAAGATACTCTTGATCTAAATTTAAATGGTCAAAACATTAAGCTAATGAACTTTGGTCCTGCTCACACCACTGGCGATACAGTTATTTTCTTTAAAGAAGCCAATATTATCCATACTGGAGATTTAACAAACTTAGATGGACTGCCATTTATCGATGCAGATAACGGCGGAACCCTCGAAGGGATGATTTCTTCCCTTTATAGAGTACTTGAGCTGATCGATGACGATACGATTGTTGTTCCAGGTCATGGACCTGTCGCTGATAAAGACATAATTAAAAGTTTCTTAATGAAGCTTGTAGCAGTAAACAACAGAATAGATGCTTTAGTTGACCAAGGTAAATCAGCGCAGGAGATTCTCGAAATGAATCCCGCAAAGGAGATCATCGAAGAAGCTCCTTTCCCCATATTGGTTAACAGAGCCCTAGTCGGAAAGGGTTTACTTTAAAGTCACAATTCTTACTCAAAAAACTTCTACTCCCATGCTAGTCTTATGTTGGTTATAGGAGATTTAAAATGAAAAAAATAATATTACTTACGGCATTAATTGGCCTACCAATTAGTCTTGCTGCACAAGAAGTGCCCGATCCTCTCACTGCTGGATACAGCCAATGTAAATTTCTTCCTGGAAAAGGTATGGAGTCTCTTGAGGAATATGTTGAACTTTTTAATGAGGAGTTGGACAAAGCGGGTATTGAAATGGGTTCAACAATGTTGATGCCATTTTTTAAGACTGATATTTCAGAATACGATGTTTTATGGGTCAATACTTGGCAAGACAATACTCAAGCAGGCAAAGCAATGGATTGGTGGCTTTCTGATGCAGGAGAAAAATCGAGAGATGCTTGGCCAATGTTTTGCGATACTCAAATTCTAACTTATCAATGGTGGATGGATGCGGTTACCGACCGCGATGATTTTGAGAATCAAAATTTCAGCGCTTCTTATTACACATGTAACTTAAGCGATGGGAAAAACCTGAGCGATGCTTACTTAGCTTCCAATGCAGAACTTAAGCTAGGACATTCAAAAGGTTCTAAATCAAGCTCTGCGCTGATAAGACCTTCTTCAGGAACAAATGCTGCCGAATTTCCTTTTGATTTTGTAAGGTTGTTCACAAATCCTACTTTTACCAATTGGGGTGAAGCTGTTGACGGTTGGTACGATGACGTAAGAGGATCAGCCGAAAGCAATGCGGTAAGAGATGCTTACGATTGCAACGGTTCTACTTTATTTTCTGGAAGAATAGTTCGTTAATTCTTATCAATAAAAAAAAGGAAGGCTAAAGCCTTCCTTTTTTTTGACCAAAATTAGTATTGGATTAGCGTATATCCAGCGTCAACAGTAACGATTTCTCTAATTGATTCTACTTCTTGAGCGAATGTTTTAAAGTTATCACTTGCTTGACTAACACTCAATGCTTCAGTCATTTCAGCCATGGACGAACCAAAAATGTAAGCAAAGTGAGTCATTCCATCAACTCCTCCTGACATGATTCTGTTCACGCCATAACTTCCTGAGGCTAAGCCATCTTCTGTTTGCGCTTCCATCATCTTTTTATAAGCAGCAGCATATTTGGCCTCATCCGAGACTTTCATTTGCCAAAGCATGTAAACGTTAGCTTCAGGCGCGCTTCCACCAGCATAAATAGGTGTGGAAAGAATCTGATATTCCTGAGTCACAACGCCTACGCCGTCAGCAAGAAATTGTTGGGCAGCTGCACACGTTTGAAAAGTTTGACGCACTGCATCCATCCCTTTCCCATTTTGATAATTAAAGGTAAGGATGTGAGTGGCTGCATTATCACCATTGAAGTGCGGCTCAAACAGAGTTACTCGAGCTGGCATTTCCTTAGCGCAGTCAGACGCCATGAACATTTGCAAAGATTCCACCACTGCAGCAGGATTCGAAGTTGAAATCCCATAATGCGCAGTCATGGGTGGAGAAGCATGGCCGTCAGCGAAAAGATTCCCTGTGGCAACAATTAAGAACGATAGTAAAAACTTTTTCATAATCTTACTCAGCTGTGTAAAGAATCTCACATTGTTCGTGAGAGTCTCTAACTATTTCGTCTACTAACGCCATCATTCCTAAGAATGCTTGTCCCCATGCTGCTCCGCCATAACCTTCTTCATAAAGAGAACCAAAAGATTCTCCGTCAGGAGCAACTCCTCTTAACATCATAGTAGTTTCCTTGGATCCTCCTCCTAAAGGTAGAAAAACACCCATTTCAAATTCAGAACCCGAAGCATTTATAGCAGCCTGAACCATTTCTGTAGCTTGAAGAAACTTTTGGGTATTCTCTGGTTTAACCATCACTCTAGTGACTCTCTCAAATCCAGGTTTGAGTTCGAATGGTGTCAAAGGCTTCCATGCACTTGTGTACAGAATTTTTCTCATATTTTGAAGCTGCTTTGGAGCGTCGTAAGGATTATAAGAAAGCCCTGCAGAGGAAGATAATGCATCTTTTAGACTGGAATAAGCATTCCAAATAAACATTTCACCTGGATAATCATGACCAGTCATAGTCATGCAATAACCAACAACATCTCCTCCACCGGCTGCTAATGCCTCTGGAGCTGCTTTAAGAGCTTCAATGTATTCGTAAGGATTTTCAGAAACTACATGAAATGTAGAAAATCCACCTTCAGGCAAGCCTGCTCCTGCAGCTGAGCTTGCGGAAACATGATCATCAGCAATTGTTAAATTTGCTAAGACCATAATTAAAATTAAATTAAATATTTTCATAATATCTCCTAATAAATTATTCGGCTGTGTAAAGAATTTCACACTCGTCATAACTATCATCAATGATAGTTCCTAAACTAAGAAGTTTTTGATACATTGCAGCCCAAGTTACGTTGCCCGCAAAAAAATCGTCAGCGAATTTCCCGTGTTCCCCTGGAGTATCTGTTAACCCTCTAACCATGTACTGATTTGCGACCGCTTCTTCTGCACCGCCACCTAATGGTTGAAAAATTCCCATAACAAAGCCAGGATTTGATTTCTGAAGTTCTTGTTCAAACATCGTAGCTACTTGAATGTATTCAAGTAAGTTCTCAGGTTGCACGATAACTCTGTTGACTCTTTCAAAGCTCTTCGGTCTTATGTTGAACGACTTAAGTGGTTTCCAAAAAGACGAATAAAGGGGTGTCCTCATTTGTTTCAAAGCGAAAGGAGCAGAGTAGGGATCGTAGGCAGTTGTATTTTCCATTGCCTCCTCCATGCTAGTAAAAGCTTGCCATACAAACATTTCTCCAGTGTATCTACTTCCAGATCTTGTTATACATGTACCGGCAGCGACAGGATTTTGATTTCCTAAAAGTTGTGAATTCTCTTTTAGATAATTAGCATACTCTGTTGGATTTTCAGCTTTAACGTGAAAAGTTGAGAAGGCTCCATCTCCTGGAGCATTCTGAGTAAAAATAGCACTGGATAAAACCAGCATTGCCATAAGTTGTAAAAATTTCATATTTCTCTCCTAAAAATTTTTTACGGCCTTTAACTATAGTGAAAAATCAATTGTTATGGAATGCTAAAATGAAAGATATATGAAAACCAAAAATTGGCTTATTTATTTTGGAATTTTAGCAACCCTTTTTCTTCTTGGTTGCGAGAAGGAAATTACTGAAAAAGAGGATAGATTGATAATTGATATCGATGCCATAGAGGACATTTATCCTAAAACGAGCGGAATTAATATTTACAAAACTTGTGCTAGGGGAAAAGAATTTTCAAAAAATAACCTTGAAGTTTTGCTGAGAGGATGGAATGAGGTGATGGAGGAGTTAAATAATCCATCAACAAGGTCATCTTTGTTTAAAAAAAATAGATCGGATATTCTTATTTGGAATGAAACGTGGTCTGATCTTGGTACAAGAAATGAGTTTGAAGCAATGTGGCAAGAGCTCTACGAGGAAAGATGGAATTCTAGGTTCGATAAAGTACTAGACTGCGATCAAGAAATTGAAGAGATTACAGAAATAGTTTCTGCCAAAGAGCCCGACGTCGAGTGGTTGGGTCTTCCACCCCATTATGCAATGTTTGTTTCTTGTAATTTTAAAGAAGACAATGACCTCAACTTGGCTTTAAAAATTCTTTCAACGGTAGATAATGCTAATCCAACTATATTCTCCAATTCACATCGATATAACGTCGAAATCACTAACGGTAATAGATTAGTATTTTTAGAGAATGAAAGATTTGATTTTATTTGGAGTAATTTTTGGTTAAACAGTAAAGAACGTGACCTAACGAAAAAAAGGTTAGATGATAACTTTATTTTCGAAAACCTATCGCTCTATTTTAATTGCAAGGTTAATGAATTTTCTTATGAGCCAATCAAATCAATAATTCAAGATATTTAGAATGTTAGATCATCCTCAGAAGCTATCCAAACAATTAATATCAAGTTTATTTAATCGCGCAGAAACTGATTTGAATGGTTTTGACTTTAATCCAGTAGGTTCAGGTCAGGTTGGAGATTGTTACCGAGTGAACCTAAACTGGCGCGATGTGAAAAATTCGCCTGTTTCTTTTATTGCTAAATGTCCTGCTGAAGATTCATCAAGCAGAGATACCGCCAGAAACCTGCATTTGTATGAAATAGAAGTATCTTTTTATCAACTATTATCTTCAAGATGCTCTGCTCGAGTTCCAGAACTTTATTTCTCGGAATACGATAAAGAAACCAGCGATGGCGTCTTGTTGCTAGAAGATATGTATCCTGCAAAACAAATTCCTCAAATGGACGGTTGTTCTAGCAACGAAGTATCAATGGTTTTAAGAGAAGCTGCTGCACTTCATAAAAGTTACTGGAACGATGAAACTTTATTAACCTATCCTTGGCTTACATACGGTATCAGTGAGGAAAGGAAAAAATTTGCTGCCGAACTTCTACCGGCCGTCTATCCTGAATGGAAGAGACGATATCAAGGCAGGATTTCAAATGAAATTTTTAAAATGGGCGATACCTTGCTCGCAAACTATGAAAAATATGCTGATGTACAAGAAGGGCCCAAGACTTTAGTTCAAGGAGATCTGAGACTCGATAACCTGCTTTTTACTGATAAAAATAACAGAGCTATTCTCTTAGATTGGCAAACTGCAGCCGTGGGCTTGCCTTTAAATGATGTTGCTTATTGCATATCCACAAGCTTTCAGGACCCAAAAGAAAGAGCCAAAGAAGAAGAGAACTTAGTTAAGGAATATTATGATTTACTTAAAGTTAATGATAGCTATGCCTTTGAACAAGCTTGGGATGATTACCGACGAGCTTCCTTTGTGGGGTTTTTGATGGCTGTTTTATCTGCGATGATAGTAGAAAGAACTGACCGAGGTGATGAAATGTTTGCAGTCATGGCAGAAAGATCGGCATGGCAAGCTTTGCACTTAGATGCATTATCTTTTTTAGAGTAAATAATGTTTGAAAACATAAAATTTGAAAATCCTTTTTCTACTTTGCCCAGTAGTTTTTATACGAAACAGAGTTGGTCTTCGTTTGACCAACCTTTTTTACTTCACTTTAATCATGACTTGGCAGAAAGTTTGGGCATCAAAGATGATCCACAAGAATTAATGCAAATTTTCAATGGAAGTAAAAGTTTCAATAAGGCGTCTCCTTTAGCGATGGCTTATGGGGGTCATCAATTTGGTAACTGGGTTAGCCAACTAGGTGACGGTAGAGGAATTCTTTTCGGTCAAATCGATTCATCTGAAGGGCTTGTAGATCTCCACATCAAAGGTGCAGGAAAAACTCCTTATTCAAGATTTGGAGACGGCAGAGCTGTTATCCGCTCATCGGTTAGAGAACATTTATGCGGTGAAGCTATGTTTGGATTAGGCATTCCAAGCTCGAGATCCTTAATGCTTTTCGGCAGTAACGAACCGGTAATGCGTGAAGAAACAGAACGCGGAGCGATGATTGTTAGAACTGCTAAAACACATATCAGGTTTGGACACTTTGAGTATTTTCATCACAATAAAATTACAGATGGCGTAAAAACTTTACTTGATCATGTTATAGATTGTTACTATCCGGATACAAAACAGGATTCTGATAAATACTTATTGTTTTTTGATGCCACGGTTAAAAAGACGGCTCATATGGTTTCAGCTTGGCAAAGTGTTGGCTTCAATCATGGAGTGATGAATACCGATAACATGTCTATCCTTGGTGAAACTTTTGATTACGGTCCTTACGCTTTCATGGAAAATTATGATCCAAACTACATTTGCAATCATACAGATTCGCAGGGACGTTACAGTTTTTCAAATCAGCCAAAGATAGCTGAGTGGAACTGTTATGCCCTTGCCTCTGCCCTGATAGATATTTATAGCGAAGCAGAGTTAAGAGATATTTTAAGTAAGTTCAATGGTTACTTTTATGATTCCTTGATAGAGAAATATCGAAAAAAACTTGGCCTAAAAAGTGCCCTCGATAGTGACTATGATCTTCTCTTGAAACTATTTGAGGTAATGGAAACAGATAACCTCGACTACACCAATACTTTTAGAGATTTATCTAAAATCATTTCTTTACCTGGTAATTACAAATTGTCTAAAAAGTTAACTCTTTGGATTACTTCTTTCAAAGAGAGGTTAATCGAAGATGAAAATACAATTGAGGAGTCTATTTCGATGATGAATGATAATAATCCAAAATATATTTTAAGAAATTATTTGGCTCAATCTGCAATCGAAGATGCAGAGATTGGAAAATCAAAGAGGATAGATGAGTTAGCTGAAGTGTTGCGCGATCCTTATATTGACCAAGGTAAATCTATGGAGCACTTCTGCAAACCTGCTCCAGAGGAACAACAAAATCAAAAGCTTAGTTGCTCTTCTTAGCAGTCAAAGAAGAAAGACAAGATCTACATACGTTTTTCAACCCTAAAAGACCGTGTCGGTCCTTATCAAAAAAATGCAGTGGAAGATTTTTTTTACAGTTAGCGCAGCGGTTAGTCACGCTATATGATAACTTGAGAAATAAAGTATCCGATAGAGAAACCTGTGGTAAAAAATAACATTATTAAAAGGTTTCTAAGTTTTTGAAAAGTCTCGTAATCCATGTGTTCTGGTTTAGATTAGACCCTTCAGGCATTTTTGGGAGAACTGAAGGGTCTAGGGGGAAATGTACTTATAGATTGATTAAACTAGACTAAAGCTCGCCAATCCTAGGCTGCCTAGATAAAACAGAAATCCCAAGCAGAAAGCTAATCCTATGCTTCCGGTAAAGACTTGGAAATTAATCATTTTTTTGCTCCGTGTTAAATTGTTAATATGTTTAATGAGATAGAAGCATTATAGTTAAAGCCTTACACTAAAATGATCTAAAAGAGTGCATTTTTGTGAAATATAAGCAAAATAGAACTGTTTTTATATATATGTAACTCTAAGTTATTAAAAAAGTGTTTTTTTATGCATTTTAAAAAAAGTAAATTATGAAAAGAATAGAAATAGATAAGCCAGGCGGTTTAGATAAACTTAAATTTGTTGATGCAGATCAGCCACAACCTGAAAGCGATGAAGTTCTGCTAAAAGTTTCTCACAGTAGCCTTAACTATCACGATCTTCTTGTGGCTCTTGGATTCATTCCGACCGAGGATAAAAGAGTCCCACTTGGGGATGCTGGATGTACCGTTAAGGCAATTGGTGAATCGGTAAGTGAATGGCAGGTTGGCGATCAAGTAATGAGTGTGAGCTTTCCAAGATGGATTGATGGTCCTCCAAAATACGAATACTTTAGCTTCATTGGAGATAATGAAGACGGTTTCGCGAGCGAGTTCATGACCATTAAAGCTAATGCATTGACTCCGATTCCTAGCGATTGGACTTTACAAGAATCAGCTACGTTGCCTTGTGCCGGTCTCACCGCATGGCGGGCAATTATGGAAGAAGGAAACCTCCAACCAAACGAAACAATTTTAGTGCAGGGGTCTGGAGGAGTCTCAATCTTTGCTCTTCAACTAGCTAAGGCTCACGGAGCAAATGTCATTGCCACTACCTCTTCTGATGAGAAAGCTGAAAAATTAAAATCTCTAGGAGCTGATGAAGTGGTCAATTACAAAGAACATCCTCAGTGGGGAAAAGAGGTCTTGAAATTAACTGCAAATGAAGGAGTGGATCATGTAGTTGAAGTCGCTGGTGGAGAGTCTTTCAACGAGTCGATACGATGTGCAAAGCTAGGTGGCCATATTTCCATAATTGGCATCTTGGACGGGAATAAGAGTGAGATTTTATTGCCAAGATTATTTGCTAAGCAACTGCGAACGTCGGGTATATCTATGGGTAGCCAAAAGTCACAAAGAGATATGGTTGACTATCTCAATAAAACGAAGATTAGACCGATAATAAGTGACACTTTCTCATTAGAAAAATTAGCTGAAGCATTTCAGTTCCAAATGGATAATAAACACTTCGGTAAAATTTCAATTGAGATTTGAATAATTTTGAGCGTGAATAATATATTCACTTTAAACATCAAATATGTCATATTTTCTTTAATTGACTTGCAAAACTAGTTTAAAAAAAAAGGAAATTTATACAGGATTTTTAGGGGGAAAGAATGTTTAAAATTTTACTAATTGTAACAACAATAGTTTTCATCAGCTGTTCAGACTCTCTCAAACAAACAAAAGACTTTTCAGAAGAGGCAGACTTAAGCAAGAGAGAGAATGCCAGACCCGCTTATAGTGAGGATAGAAACGTTTTTTTTGGTGATCTTCACGTTCACACCAAACATTCTTTTGATGCCTATATTTTTGGCACAACCGCAACTCCAGACGATGCTTATCGCTTTGCTCGCGGAGAGTCCATTAAGCATCCATTGGGCTTTGACCAACAATTACAAGAACCCCTAGATTTTTATGCTGTTACCGATCATGGTTTTTTTATGGGCATGGTTCCAGGATGGGCCGAGGTTGGATCCAAAGCCTCTAGACTTCCAGGAGCAGATCACTTTCACGATCTTAATGCTATTGAGAATGTAAATATAGACTCAATACCGCAGAGAGTTGGTGCTTTTAGAAATATGGTTAGAACTCTGGCAGATTATGATTTAGTTGGAGCAATCAATGCTTGGCGAACTAATAATTTATCGCAAGCGAGTGATATGTATGATCATCAAACGCATCTTGCTGCTTGGGCGGATGTAGCCCGCTCTGCGGAGGAAAACTATGAGCCAGGTAAATTAACAACTTTTATTGCATACGAATTTACATCTTCGATGGCAAATTCTGAAAATCTTCACAGAAACGTAATTTTTGAAGGATCAAACGTGCCAACTCGGCCCTTCTCTCGAATTGATTCAATTAATCCAGAAGACTTATGGACTTGGATGGATATGCTCAGAGACCAAAAAGGAATTGATAGTATAGCTATCCCCCATAACAGTAATGGTTCAAATGGGCAGATGTTCGAAGATGAAAAATGGAATGGTGATGTTGTTGATAAAGATTACGCAGAATTCAGGATGCGAAATGAACCTCTAGTAGAGGTGACTCAAGTTAAAGGAACTTCAGAAACTCATCCTCTTCTGTCACCTAATGATGAGTGGGCTAATTTTGAAATCTTTCCTTCGAGAATCGGTCAAAATATTTACTCTATTCCTTACGGGGGTTACGTCAGAGATGCTTATCTCCGTGGCATGCTTGCAGAGTGGGAAGGCAAGGGTAATCCCTATAAATTTGGTCTAGTAGGAGCCAGCGATACGCATACAGCTGCCTCTTCGTTTGATGAATCGAACTATTGGTCAAAAGTCGGTTTGCTTGATGGTGAAACTTTCCTGAGAGGATCAACCACCCTTGCTAAAGAAGATATTGATCAGATTACTTCATCGGTAAATACACAAGGTCTCTATCGATTCGTCGAACAAGACGAAGAATATTTCCTTGATACCTTCTACTCTCGCTGGGGAGCGTCTGGAATTGCAGCAGTTTGGGCTGAAGAAAATACCAGAGAGTCGATATTTGCTGGCTTTCGCAGAAAAGAAACTTATGCAACTTCGGGCACAAGAATTAAATTAAGATTTTTTGGAGGTTTCGGATTAGACGATCTAGATTTAGGTGATGAGGAAGTTATTGCTAAGGCATATGAAAAAGGTGTCAGTATGGGTGGAGATCTTGCCTACAATAAGGATGAAAAACCCTCCTTTATTGTTTGGGCTCAAAGAGATAAAAACGGCGCTCCGCTTCAAAGAATTCAAATCATTAAAGGAACCATAGATGAATTCGACGCTATGCCCCATGAAGAAGTTATCGATGTACTCTGCTCCAACGGTATGAAGGTTGATTCTAAAACAAATCGTTGTCCTGATAATGGAGCAAAAGTAGATTTAGAAACTTGCGCTTTTTCCATGGATAAGGGAGCTGCTGAGTTGAAAACTATTTGGACCGATGAAAATTACGATCCAACGCAAAAGAACTTTTATTACGCCAGAGTATTAGAGAACCCGACTTGCCGATGGTCAACCTGGGATGCCATAAAAACAGGATCTACAATTAGAAAAGATTTAGAGACCATAATACAAGAACGAGCTTGGTCGACACCCATTTGGATAAGCTCCATTAGAACTGAGCAAGTTGCTTTGTTCTCGACCGATGATACTGCGTTAGATAATAATTAAGATTAAAGAAATATGATTTTGATGGATGGAAGCATGGGGAATGAGCTCCTCATTAGAAGATCAGATCTTGTATCTGGGCTTTGGTCTGCTCAGTACCTCGTAGATGCCCCTGAGGTAGTGAAAGAGGTTCATCTGGAATATATAAATTCTGGTGCTGACTTAATCATAACCAACACCTACTCAACCATACCTAGTTATCTATCTAAGAAAAACGCTGAAGATAAAATGCCTGAACTTATTCGCCTTGCTGGAAAGCTTGCAAGAGAGGCAGTCAAAGATTCCAAAAAAGAAGTTACGGTAGCTGGCTCATTGCCTCCTTTAGAAGAAAGCTATAGACCCGATCTTGTCATTGAAGCAGCAGAAGCTGTACCAATTTATGAAACTCTTATTAAAGAGTTAACTCCTTATGTTGATATTTTTATTTGCGAAACTATGTCATCGATAAAAGAGATGCAACATGTCATGCAAGCTTTACACAATCTTGATAACGAAAAGCCTGTTTGGATTGCATGGTCTCTTAAAGAAGATCAAAAAAATAAACTGCGGAGCGGAGAGTCCATCAAGGAAGCTTTCAAAGCTTCTGCTTCGATAGAGCCTGAAGCATACTTGTTCAACTGCACAGATCCCTATGCGATTACTGAGGGGCTGAAAGAATTGAAAGAATTAACTCAAAAACCAATAGGCGGCTATCCAAATGTCTTTAATGTTCCTGATGGCTGGACGCTTGATAACGACGTTCAAGTATCAGTAAGAGATTTGTCAGTTGAAAAATTTTTAGACTTTGCAGAGGAATGGCAAAATCTTGGAGCATCCATAATAGGTGGTTGTTGTGGAATCGGTCCTAAATTCATCAAGGCTGTAGCAGAAAAAAATAAATCGACATAAAGTCATTTTTTTGTCATTTTTATGTAAGATGACAACATGCAAACTAGAAAGGCAACCAACCGAAATAAGTTAATCAAAGCTGCAGCAAACCTCATTGAAAGGGATGGTTATAAAAACATAGATGTTACTAAAGTCACCAAAGAAGCCGAGTTAGGCTACGGTACTTTTTATAATCATTTTTCAGATATCACAGATCTTTTTGAAGAAATAACAAAGGAAGTGATCATCAGTATTCAAGATTTTGTAATCGATTTAACAGGTCATGAAACTAGTCCTCTAAAACAGATTTTTATAAGGAATTACTTTCAATTTCATGCTTTTTATGGGTCTCCTATTCTTGAATGGGTCGCGGAAAATCCTACGTTTTTAATGAAGCTTTGGAATGAAAATACAAAAGGTGTTACCGATAACATGATCAAACAAGCCATCAAGGAAGGAGAGCTAGAGGGAGACCCTTTGGAACTTTTAGATCGATTTGAGAATATTAGAGAAACTTATCGATGGAACTTCCTCGGTTCCCTCCACTCATTGCTTGCTGGGAAAGATCCAAACAAAGCTTTTGTAGAAAGTACTGAAGGTGTCGATATCTTTTCCATGCAGTATGAGAAAAAACATGAATTTCTCTCTTCTATCGTTTCAGACTATAAGAAACATTCCACAAAGATACAAAAGATATTTTTAAAAGGTTCAGCCGTCATGTGACGGCTGAGAGCTTATTGAAACTTTACGTTCAAAACTTGTAAACAAATGTGAGGCTTACTATGGATGGATATTATGTGTCCTCAAAAAATAAAATTTATTTTCTAGATTTCAATTTGCCTTGTTTTACTGTGAAACAATATAGAGATAAATTAGTTGAACAAGCGAAAGAATATAGAGATTTTGAATTATGACTGAATTTCAGGCTACAGCATTAAGTTTTGCAAAAAGAGCACTTGGAGGATCAAGTATCGTTTTGGCTTTTGTTTATACTATTGGTCATATTTTTATTGCAATTTTGTGTGTAAGAATCATCACGGGAGCCCCGCTTGAACTAGCTGCTGCAGATGCTCTTATAGAACCAGTTATTAATGGATTCTGGTTTTACTTATTGCATTTGACTTGGAAGAGATTTCAGAAATAATTCAAATATCCTTTCTAACATGACAGAATTTGGTCATGTGGTCTAAAGAGAAAATTCAAGATTGGTATGATGATCATAAGTGGTTAGTGGGTTGTAACTACCTTCCAAGTTCGGCCATCAATCAGTTAGAAATGTTTCAAGAAGATAGTTTTGACGCAGATACAAATAAAAGAGAAATAGGTTGGGCACGTGCTGTCGGGTTTAATAGTTTAAGGATTTATCTTCATGATTTGCTCTGGCAAGATAAAGAAAGTTTTAAAAAACGGCTAAATGAGATTCTCTCGCTTTGTTCAGATCATAATATAAAACCTATCTTAGTTCTCTTCGACGACTGTCACAGACCCTTTCCCAAACTTGGAAAACAACCTTTGCCGGTCAGAGGTGTTCATAATTCGGGTTGGAAACAAAGCCCTGGACACAAAATTGTCAGAGAAATTGCAAAGGGTAATAAGGAAGAAGAAGCTAGACTTAGATTATTTACTCAGGAAATTCTCGATGATTTTCGAGACGATGAAAGAATCTTAATGTGGGATCTCTACAACGAACCGGGTCAATTTGATATTGGTGACGAATCTAATACTCTTTTAAGTAAAGTTTGGGATTGGGCCTTTGACGTTCGTCCATCCCAGCCGCTAACAGCTTGCCTTAATGGCACGATTGGCGATAAAAATATTCAAACCAATAAAGAAAGATCAGATGTCATTAGTTTCCATGTCTATGAACACCAAAAGGTAATTCCTATCATTGAAGAACTAAAAGAAATCGGTAGGCCTCTTATATGTACTGAATACATGGCAAGAGAGTTTGGAACGACATTTAAATTTACCCTGCCTATCTTCAAAGATCACAATATCGGAGCCTATAATTGGGGATTTGTAGCTGGCAAAAGTCAGACTCATTTTGGCTGGGAAACTATTTTAAAAATTAAAGAGTTAAAAGATAAAGGTGAATTCATAAGTGAAGGTGAAGACATTCCAGAACCAAGTGTATGGTTTCATGATATTTTCAGAAAGGACGGCTCACCCTACGATGAAGCTGAAATAGATTTTATTAAAAAAATTACCGCGTCTTAGATGCGTCTAGCCTTCAGAACTAATTTATCTTGGTGAAATGATCTTTAGCTTCTTGGAGTGACTTTCTAAGCTTTTCCGTAAGTTCATCGATTTCTTTTTCTGAGATAATCAAAGGAGGACAAAGAGCGATCGTATCGAGTATAGGCCTAACGATAAGTCCGTTACTTTGACATATATCGCTCAGTAATTTGCCTGCTTTTCCAACTTCTTCAAAAGGTGTTTTGTTTTTAGGATCTTTGTATAGTTCAACTCCTGCTATCAATCCAATGCCTCTAACTTCGCCAACAAAATCTTCTTCATTGAGTTTACTGACGGAAGTTTGAAAATAATCACCTGTTTTATTTGCATGTTCAAAGACCTTATCTCGCTCATAAATTTCTAAAGTTTTAAGAGCAACTGCACAAGAAACAGGGTGGCCAGAATAAGTATAGCCGTGACCAAAAACTCCTATGTCTCCGCTAGCTTCTTTGATGGGCTCAAATAATTCATCGTTCACAATAACTGCACTAATTGGGATATAGCCAGAAGAGAGTGCTTTGGCTATGGTCATAGAAGTTGGTTTTATTTCATATGTTTCAGAACCAAACGCATTGCCTGTTCTTCCAAACGCAGTGACCACTTCATCGACAATTAAAGGGATATTGTATTGATCTAAGACAGTTTGAATAGCTGGGAAATAACCCTCTGGGGGAAGTATGACACCGCCAGCCCCCATTAAAGGTTCCGCAATCATTGCAGCAATAGATTCTGGCCCTTCATCAAGTATTAATTGTTCTAAAGCTTCTGATAAGCGGCTGACGTATTCTTCTTCAGTCTCCCCATCTTTGCCTTCTTTAAAATAGTGTGGTGTTTCAGTGTGAATAAAATTTTCTTGTGGCAAATCAAATAATTTATGTTGGTTTGGCAATCCAGTCATACTTGCGCTGGTAACAGTGACTCCGTGATACCCTTTTTTTCTGGCGATCATTTTCTTCTTTTTCTCTTTCCCTAACTTATTGTTTGCGTAGGTAAACAATTTATACTGAGTATCGTTAGAATCTGATCCGGAGAGGCCAAAAAATACCTTGCCCGATGAAAAAGGTGACATTTCAATCAATTTTTCGGCCAAAAGAATAGCTGGTTCATGAGATTTAGATGCAAACAAAGTAGAGTAGCCAAGTTTCGACATCTGATCTTTGGCGGCATCAGCTAATTCTGTAACGCCATGACCAAGGGATGTACACCAAAGACCGGCAAGTCCATCGATATATTTTTTTCCATCTTTATCAAAGATATAAATACCTTCGCCCCTTTCCAAAATAAGCACATCTTCGGTTAGATGACTTTTTAGATTAGTAATAGGATGGAATAAATAATCCCTATCTAGATTTTCTAAATTAAAATTTTTGGCCATTGAAGAGAGGATTATAGTACAAATGTACGAAAAAGATCAGGTAAATGTATTCAGTTAAAAATCATTTAGCTTCATTATCTTCTAAAATTCCCAATGATTCTAAATAGTCAGTATTAAATTTTTCTTTATTAATTTCAGAAAAAGGTCTGTCCCGATAGCTTTTTAAGTTTTGGCCTAGCCCCATAATTCCATTCTTTCTAGAATTTTGAACAAAATCAAAGTCGACTTCGACGGTGAAGATATCTTCTTGATCATTGGAGAAATGCAAAACATTGCCCTCAGGATCGCAAGCAATGGATTTACCGCAGCCTTGTTCGCCAACGCTATTTACATCAAGGTAATAACATTGCTGTTGGGCTGCGGTTGCTCGTACCATAACCGTTTCAATTTCTCTGTCTTGTGTGGGCGTCAAAGTAGGATTGATAATTAATTCTGCGCCTGACATAGCTAGCGCCCTGCTGGTCTCTGGAAACCATAAGTCGTAACAAATATGTACACCGATGATACCGGCTCCTGGATATTCAAAAGTACAAATTTCACTGCCTGGGGTAATTCGATTTTCGTAAGGTAACCATGGATAGAGCTTTCTGGCTTTGGTGACTAACTCGCCTTCATTGTTTATTACCGGACAAGTGTTATAAATAACATCATCCTCAAATTCATGGAAAGTACCTGGAATTAACCAGGTATTGTATTTTTTTGCTAAATCAGAAAATAAAGGGAAAAAGGTAGATAACGATTTTTCTTTGTTTGGATTGATGCCTGACACAGCGAGTTCGCTCAAGACAACTAGATCAATTAATTGCTTAGATGAAAAGATTTTCTGGATGGATTCTACTACCCTAAATTGATTGTCTTCTTTGTTTAAAGAAAGTTGAAGACATGTAATTTTCAATGGATTAGTTTCTTATATTGGTCGAGTCAGACTGAAATTAGATATTTAAAGGCTCAATAATTAGATATTTAAAGGCTCAATCTCAATAACTGTTCGATTGTCTTCGCTGATTGTTCCTAAAAAAGACTCAGTACCAGTAGCAAAATCTATTTGCAAGTACTCTTTGTTAGAATTGTTCGCATTGATCACTTCCACATAAATATAATCTCGACTCACCTCGTATGATTCAGGTATGTAGCTGTATTCATCCAAATTTATGATTTTAAAAGAATGATCATCCATGTTGTACCTGATGTACAGATTTTTGTCAGAATTAACACCAAACATATAATTATCTGATACGTCAAAAAACCCAATATTTTTGCGGATCCCTTTTTGACATGTTGGCCTATAAGGTAGGCAAAAAATGTTACCAGAGTAAACAAAAGTCTCTAAATGCCAAGAACCATTATTTTTATGTATAACATTGTTCTTATACCTATCAAGAATGAAATTCGCATCATGCTGCATAACGTAACTTCCGGTAAATGACTGTCCTCTAGCATTAGGAAAAATCATGCAGGTTGGTAGAGATATTGTGCCAAGAACTTGGGGTTCGGGTGAGAGTTCTGTAGATGAATCTATGGGACAATTATTTAGGACTGGTTGGTAGGCGTTCTCATCATCTGGAGGAGCGTAAATAGAATAGCCGTCCGGCGGCCACGTTGTGTCGTTAACTACTTTAGAAAGTGTCTTAGAGTCAACATCGTAAAAATGAGCCAGACCTTGATCAAAAATAACTAGCGTGCCATCCTCTTTGAATACAAAATTTATGTTATTGCCAATGCTAGCAAATGCTTTAGCGGTTCCATTAAAATCATACCAATGATGGCCAAGGTGAGATAATTGAGCATTGCTAAAGTCTGTAATTGAGCTTGAATCCAAGAATCTTGGATAGCTTGCTCCATCTGGAATAGGATAAGAGTGATAAATGATATCCGGTCTTAAAATATCAAAACTTCCATCTTCTTTAAAAACATAAAAGGTTGATTGACTAGTATTAGTCGGGATTAAAAATAAATTAGTTCCATTGTATGCAACAGAACCTTTCTGCCATTTGTAAGTTGTTGAATCACTGTTAGAAAAACTCGAGGGAGATAATTGTTTAATAATTAATTTGTCCTCTGCATTTATGCTCATTGACCTTATGTACCTATCTTTACCTCCATCACAATCCAGAGCTGTATTTGGTGAAATAGCATAGGTGTTCACAATAATGTCATTAGTAGTATTAAAAGCCCCGTTAGGCTTCATGACAAAATCTCGCTCATCTCCATATCCAGGATAAAATCCAATCTCCACACAAAAATCATTAATGGGATAAACCTTAGTATTTTTTACCAGAAACTGACTGATTGTTAAATTAGGAGTACAGGCATCAGTTAATTCTTGAAAAGATTCTGCGTATTCAATTCTAGCGATGATCGATCCAGAATCATCTGCCTCGATTGCTTTTACTATTCTTATCGGAAGGTTTGAAGTATCACAAGAAATATTCACTTCATTGAATCCGCAAGTCAAAGCCTCTTCACTGTAAGTAATTGAAGTATCTGTTATGTCGTAAACTTCAATAGTATTGTTTCCGCCAAAATCTTTCAGTTCGCTGAGCAGTCCGCCGCTTTGGTTATTTGGAGAAATTTCACCAGTCTCAGAATTTGTATAAATGCATCTATACCCAGAAATACTTCTGAATAAAAAATCACCTGAGGAATCAGTTTCATAAACTTTCACAACAGGATTGATATCAGTTAACGAGCCATTTGAAATTTTTTTAGTGATTATTTCCCATTGCGATAAATCTACTGGTTTAATCGATGAAGTTTGAGCAAAAACATATGGAATAATTCCCTTAAAAAATAAATTTATTTTATTAGCAAAGAATTGAGTGAGTTCGGAAGAAGTGCTTGTTGTTTGCTCGCCAAGCTTCAATTGGGCTATATCATCAGCAGAGGAAAGATTTAAACCAGTCATAACTAATTTATAGTTTGTAGTTTGAGTTGATGAGGCTGAAGTATTAGAAGTAGTTGAGGAACCGGATGATGAGCCTGAAGATGAAACTGGAGCTGGCTGAGCAGCTGCTTGAGGTTGAACGCTAGGAGTACTTCCTCCTCCACCGCCACATGAGAGTAAGAATAAAATAGCTACTACGGTAAAATATTTCATTTTTCTTAACTTTGAGGTACTAATTTATTATAAAATCTTCTTTTACAGCTTCACAACTTTTTTTCCAAAGCATCTCCCTAGTTTCAGGATTATCGTACTTTGCTTCCAATTTAAATGTCGTTGCAGGGCCTTTCATGCCTTTAGGCCCAATAAATGTGCCTGATTCAATAGAAGGATCTGCTATGCCTCGTAAAATTCCCATTGTTCCATCTTCTTGAGACTGACCAAACTTCATAAATTGTGCTGTGAACCATCTACCTAGCCCTCCTTCTTTTACCGTTGTATCTTGAAGATCGGTTTCGGCAAGGCCAGGGTGCGCAACAATGGCTTTAATCTTTGAACCACTGTTTTGCAATTTTTCGTGCATAGCCGCAGTGTAGGCTGCGTTTGCCAATTTAGTTTGCCCGTAACGTATCCATCTACCGCCACCAAAAAACATACTTTTACCGTTTCCACCAAGAGAGCCACCTTTTTGCTCTAAAAATTGGGGTTCAAGTTTTTTCACAGAATGTCTTGCTCCGCTAGAGTGGTTGACTACTCTTGCTTCACCTTTTTCATCCGCAGCTTTTTCAAGCAACGGCCATAGGAGTTTTGTAAGTAAAAAGTGAGAAAGGTGATTGGTTTGCATTTGAATATCGTATCCATCGCCAGTTGGCATATCTTCAAGTGCCATGACGCCGGCATTATTGCAGAGCACATCAATGCCCTCTGGACAAAGTTCATTAATTTTAGGGATGCAATCCCGTACTGAGGCGAAACTTTGTAGGTCACAATCTATCGGATAAAAAGATCCGTTTGAAGTTGTCTCTTTTAATTTTTCAAAAGAGGTTTTGGCTCTTTCTGACGGTCTATTAAGGAGAACTACTTTAGCGCCTAACTTGCCGCATGCTTCAGCTGCGGTATAACCTGTGCCTGTGGTTGTCCCGGTAATTAAGACTGTCTTGTCCTCCAAAGATGGAAGGCTTTCAAAAAGCTCATCAAAATATTTCGATTCAAGGTTAGGTTTTTTGTATCCTACTTTCATTGTTAATTAAATAAATTTTCTAACGTTAAAATTTGCTCTGCATCCAGTCTACCTTTTTTTTCTGCTTCCAAACATTCAATCAATTCTTCTCTATTTTTGATGCCTAATATAACCGATCCAACGTTATCAACGCTCAACGCAAATCGATGCGCAATAGAAGCAGGAGACTCTCCCCAGTCCTTAGCTAAATCACGGAAAGGTTGAGCTTTTTCATAATCGGCAAAATCGGGGTGATCAAAGCCGCTTGGATGAGGTTCTCTATCCATCTTTGCAGTCAGAGCGCCCGCCTGAACTGCTCGAATAGCCAGAATGGGAATCTCTTTTTTCTTGCTCTCTTCTAAAACTAATTTTGGGTTTGGCTTTGTGCTGGCGTAGCCAATGGCTCCTAATGAATTTAATATGTTGACCCCGCACTGAATGGCATCTGGAGGGGTCTTGGAATTGATAACATCACAGATAGCTTCTTCTTGACCAGGCCCAATGCCCCAATTCAAAATCTTGCCTTCTTTTTTAAGCTGCTCCATAGCTGGGACAACGGCATCGTAGAAACTTCTTAAAGTCGTAAGATTGGCTTTATTTACAAAAGACGAATCTGGTTTTTGCGACTCATGCTCATTTTCTATGAGCTGAGAATGGAGAAGAAAGAGATCAACGTAATCTGTTCCCATGGTGTCTAGACTTCTTATTAAAGAATTGTTGAATCGCTCGTATACCTCTTCATTTGGCAAGCTTCCTAGCGCACATTTGGTTGTTAGTTTGAAAGAATCTCTATTTTTTTCCTTGATGGCTTCACCCACAACTCTTTCTGCTTCACCTTTACCGTACATGGGGGCTACGTCTAAGTGATCTATACCTGAATCGAGCGCAAGATGCACCGATGCAATACATTCTTCTCGAGAAGTTTCACCCCAAACATTACCGATACCACCGCCACCAAGCGTCAGTGCACTCACTGAGCCAAACGGTTTGAATTTTCTTGATTCCATTTTTACGAAGTATTTTTAGTGGTTATCGAAAGATCAATAGGAACACCGTTATTTATTTCTTTCGAAAGGTAATTAAAAAAAAGTTCTGGCTCAATAATACCTGACTCTGGAGCATGAACTCCTGCGTCCGTGATTAATCCATCGAGAATCATTTTTACTCCACAAGCTAACGGATAAGCAGTTGCCTCTCCCATGGATAAATCATCAATATCGGCATCTGTATTAAATGTGACCGCAGCAGACATTTTTTTTCCATTCTTGATGCCCTCAGCGTAACCATAAACGGAGGGCAACATCTCTTTGCCCGCTTTTTCAAGATCGGGTGATTGCAATCCTTCTAGCCAAGTTAAAATTCTAGCTGCCATGTTTTTAGATAAAAGTTTCATCTCAATTAAAAAGCGAATAAATTTGAGCATACTAATTAAGGAGGCATCGTTGCTATGCATTAAATTAATTGATTCTTCGATGTCTGGATAATGATGAGGAAAGCTTATAGCCTCTGGGTGACCAAAAATATTGGCCTTATAGGTTCCAAGCTGAGGATAATCAACCGTAACCGTTTCAAGTGGGCGAACCATTTTGTATGCCCCTGAACTAAAAACTTTTACCTTGCCTATTATCTGTTCAATTCCATGAACCATTGCTGCGTTTACTCCAATCTGAGAGGATTCTTCAGCAGGTTGTGCCGATGACATATCCCATCCGGTATAAACCTTGATCGCTCTATCAAGTTCATTCATGGCAACTAATCCAAGAATATTTGTTATGCCGGGACTCGCACCAAGACCTAATATAACTGTTACTCCGGCAGCTTTGGCTTCATCGTTAAGGCCAAACATTTTTTCTGTCGGTTCCCAGTCGTCGCATATATCCAAATAATGAGTTTTCGTACTAATAGCTGCTTTTAAAATAGGTTCAGCTAGTTTAAAAAAAGGGCCTGTAGTATTGACGACAACATCCACATCTTGCATTTCTCTTTCGAGAGCCTCCTTATCGGTAACGTCAATACCAATTCCAGATACTTTGTCTGAAAATTCAGAGGCAAATTCCTTTGCTGCTGAGTCACTTAAGTCAGCAATTACTAAATTTTTTATAGCATGATGTTTTATAAGTGATCGAACAGCATATCGACCCATGCCGCCACTGCCGCCTAACGCTAAAATTTTCATTAGTTTGATAAGATCAGTCGTAAAAGCAGATAGCTCTTACTTCAATGCTTTCTCTAGGAGTAGCTCCTTCTCTAGCATGAACAGCATCATCAAATGCACTGTGGAGGGTTGGCATAAAAGGCTTTTCATTAGAATCGTAAGTTTTGAACATGACCACTTCTTCACGGCTCATTTTTGGATAAAAATACCACTGGTGATCATCGCTGTTCATAGATTGATAGATTTCCACAGTAAAACCATTTTCATCGGCTAAAGTTTCGGTATTCTCTTCTTGCTTTCCATAGTTGAACAAATCGGTTGGAATAAGTTCTTTCTCAGAAACAGTTCTGGAATCGCACAACGCAAACGGTGCATCAACTCCATCCTTATCAAAACGCCTCCATAAATTAAAAACACTAATTCGAGAAGGATTCGAATTGTTCTCATCTAATAAAGGCTGGAGGGTCTGTTTAAAATTCGGGGTAAAGTCGTTATGAACCAGTCTATGTGCACCTAGTCTCTTGCCTTCAGCAGCTTCGGCCTCATTTCTAGTAATGTGAGAAACAATGAAGACTTCACTGGCCCCAGTCTGCTTTTTCACAAGCTCAGCCATTTCTGTGTAATAAACTTCTGTGACCTCCTTATCGCAGTAAAAATCACTTACAGCAGACTTATGGTTTAGCAAAATAAAGCCAGACTCACTCAATGAATGTTCTTCTTCTCTTGCATTGAATACTTCCTTTATAAAACCTTTGTGATCCGGCCTATCAGGATTTGGCTCACTCAACCCAAAAGCTGGTTTCGTCTCACCATCTTTTAGCGGTTTTCGGTAAAAAAATTCTGCTTTGACTGCTTCCATATGATTAATTCTAGATAAATTTTCAATGTAGTAAACTATTTATAAGACAAAATTACCTAAAAATTTAAATGGAAATTTTATATCCGATGTTTGGCATGATTGCAGTAACCGCTGTGATGGTTCTCCTTTTATATGCTTCTAGAATTCAAGCACTCTCACAGAGAGCAAAAAATCCAAACAAAGTACCTAATGAAGTTGCCAGACACTCCGATGAAATTAGAAAATATATGTCGCCAAGAAACAGAGTCATCACCGAAAATTACAATCATCTCTTTGAGCAACCTACGCTTTTTTATGCAGTTGTCGTTTATATATTTTTGATGGGCAACACTGATACAACCCATATTATATTAGCTTGGGGGTACGTAATATTCAGAGCCATCCATTCTGCTTATCAACTAACTCTTAATCAGGTTCCCATGCGAGCCACTATTTTTGGAATTGCTGGCGCCTTTTTACTCATAATGATTTTTAGAGAAGCTATTTCTTTGTTTACTTAATTTTTTAAGTTACATTTAAATACAAAGATATAGGGGGAAATATGTCTGGACCACTAGACGGATATCGAGTTATTGAATTAACTTCAACAGTTTCCGGCCCTTTTGCTGGCATGATGATGGCAGATCAAGGCGCCGATGTCATAAAAGTTGAGCCGCCGCTGATTGGTGATTTAGCCAGAGTCATGGGTAGCTCACGAGACGGTATGGCAGCAATGTTCTCGGTAATCAACAGAAATAAACGTTGCATCGTTTTAGATTTTAAAGAACCTAAAGATTTTGATGTCCTCAAAAAACTTTTAGATACCGCCGATGTATTAATAGAAAACTACCGTCCGGGAGTGGTAAAAAAATTGGGTATCGATTATGAAACTCTAAAAAAGTCTAATCCAAATATTATTTACACTTCAATTTCTGGCTACGGTCAATCGGGACCTTATATTAATAGACGGGTTTACGATCCTTTAATTCAAGCTACCGCTGGCTCAGCTGCTGCCCAGAACCTTGAGAAACCAGAATTTTTCAAGACCATTGTTTTTGACAAGGTTACTGGCCTTACTGCAGCGCAAGCCATAACCGCGGCATTATTGCAAAGAGAAAGGACTGGTAAGGGACAATATTTGCCAATATCAATGTTGGATTCTGCGTTGTATTACATCTGGCCAGATGTCATGTGGTCGAAAACACTACTCGGTGATGGCGTGAAGTATCTACCTGATTTATTCGATGCTTTCCCGATCTTTAAGACGAAAACTAGATATTTGAGTGTCATTCTTTTGCAAGATGCTGACTTTCAAAAATTCTGTGAACTCTGTAATTCTGACCTGCACACCAATGAAAAGTATTCGACAACTGATGCAAGAGTAGAGAACTTAGAGTCTTTACTTGAAGATGTGCAAAATTTACTTATAGATATTGATGCAGAGTTTCTTTGCGATGAATTGGATAAAGCTGGAGTGCCGGTTGCGATAGTGAACTCTCTTGATGAAATACATGAAGATCCGCAAGTTATTCAACAAGAATCCTTGATTGAAGTTGATCATCCAGTAGCTGGACAGATGCGTATGCCAAGACCGCCTTTTAATTTTATTGATCAGAACGAATTTCCAAAATCTCATGCTCCCTCATTGGGCATGCACAATCGAGAAATCTTAACTGAATTAGGTGTTGATGAGGAAAATATAAAGAGAATGGAAGAACGAGAAAAAGCAAACAAAGAGCTGATAGAAGCTATGACGCTTGCTGATGCCGGCAATCAATCTAGAAAGTAGCTGTTAATTTACCTTAATTATGCCGTCTAAATACCTTTTGGTATTCCCCCCAAGGATAATCCTATCGTTGGAAATTTCACATTGCAGATAGCCGCCTCTTTGTGAGCTCTGAAATGCATTCAAAATTGTTTTGTTTAATTTTCTTCCCCAGTAAGCAGCTAACATGCAATGTGCAGAGCCAGTAACTGGATCTTCGTTTACCCCTGTTTGAGGATAGAAACATCTAGAAATGAAATCATATTTTGAGCTTTTAGCAGAAACAACCAGACCTCTTGAATTCAAATTCTTTATCGACGCAAAATCAGGTTGTAAATTTTTTACATCTTCTTCAGAGGGTAAAATTGCAAGGTAGTCGCTTTTTCCCTTTAATGTTTCAATTAGCTTACACTTTAAGCTTTCACCAATAATAGGTTGAAATCCAACTTCATTTGGATGATCGATAGGAAAATCTAAAAAAATCATCTCATTTTCCTTCTTGGCAAAAAGCTTTCCACTTTTTGATTGAAAACTAATATCAGTCTCATCCTGAAGGTATTCATCAAACAAAATTCTTGCAGTTGCCAAGGTAGCATGTCCGCAAAGCTCTACTTCGTGGGTAGGCGTAAACCACCTAATGTGTAACATTTTTTCTTTGATATTAATAAAGGCTGTTTCGGAAAGATTATTTTCGAAAGCAATCAATTGCAGTACATCATCACTTGGCCAATGTTCGAGGATACAAACGGCAGCTGGATTGCCTTTGAAAAGTTCTTCTGTAAAAGCGTCTACAAAAAAAGTTTTGATCACATTTCAGCGATTTTTTGTTTGACGATCTCAATACCTTTCATATTCGCACCCATAATCCTTTCCATTTCGGGAGCTCCTTGACTGATGTCACCCAGTTCTTTTAGAACCAAGTGAGAATCGTCATGACCGTCCATTTGAGTCATGTCCTCCAACCATCTAGACACGTTTGGGAAATCTGAGTAATCAAAAGTATTAGTAAACTCTTTTTTCAATTGACCTAATTCAACGTAAGCAGCCATGTCAGCAATGGTTGGAGCATCGCCAGTTAGGTATTTGTTGTCTGTAAGCCATTGGGTTTCCATGGCTTTCAACCCTTTGGTGAAAACTTTACGAGACATTTCTATTACTGGCTCAGCTAATCCTAGGTCAGGCCTAACTTTAGGTGCAAAAAAAGCTAATGTAGCCTCTTTAAAACTTCTGTGATGATAATGCAAAATCGAATCGACTTTAGATCTTTGCTCAGGATTATCAGGATAAAGATCGGTCCAACCGTGTTTTGTGCACAAGTAAGACATTATTGCGAGGGACTCTCCAAGAACAAAGCCCGTATCAGGTTCTTCAAGTCCTGGAATAGTAGCGTTCGGAAATTTCTTCATATAATCAGGATCTCGAGTTCCGTTACCTTTGGGTGAACCTGGAACGGTTACCACGAGTTCAAAGGGCAGCTTTTTATTTAATAACAACCAGATTACTGTTCTGACTGCTTGTGACATTGGTACACCATATATTTTTATCGGTTCACTCATTTTTTTCTCCTAATTTAGGTGTTTAGCGCGCTGTAATTTTTCTTTGACTCAAATGCGTATGTAATCATTATCATACAAACTATATTTATAAGGGTGATTATCTTTTGCAAGGTTGCATGTTGAATCATTTCAGATTCAGCTTCCATTGGATTACCGCTAAATATCTCATACATTACATAAGCGACAATTGATGCCATTAAGAATAAAATCATGTAGCCGTAATAGTTATTAATTTCTTTATTTTTAAACATCAAAACGAGATACAAAAGAGTTGCTGGTATGAGTAACCTAAAGGAATTTAGAGCAAAAAAAACATGCTCATCAAAATAAAGATCATGCGGAGTAAGTCCGACCAGAGCAAAAAAAGCCATTCCCAAAAAGATGAACAGCGACCCAAAGAAGGCTATCCAATAATCGATGCCTTCGTTTTTAAAAAGCGCAGGAACTGAGTTAAAAAAAGCCAGACCGGCAAAGAAGCAAATTCCTAATGAGAAAGCAAAAAAGACTGATGAGAGAAAATTTTGCTCGCCGTTATGAGCGTTGTACGCACCTAGGTCGCTTAAAAAATTATGGGTTAAGGAATATCCAATCTGAGAATCATCGTGAATGTTCCCTCCTGGATAAAAATACATTGAGATCGAAATAAAGACCAAAAACCCAATGGCCATTAGTCTTACAAAACTAAGATTGAAAATATCTCTCATCACTAATTGCTGTCTGCTACCGAGCCTCCATCTGAAGCAATGGTCTGACCAACTATATATTCGCCTGCTCTAGAGCAAAGAAAAATTGCTAGCCCTGCAATATCTTCAAGGCTTCCTACGCGACCGCTTGGATTTGCCTCACCTACTTGACTCCAATCAACGTCGGTATCACCTCCAAACCCGACCCCCGTGCTTAACATCCAAGTTGGATAAGGTCCTGGAGCGATGGCATTCACAATAATTTTTTCTTTAATTAAAAATGCTGCTAGAACTCTAGACAGATGATGCACAGCTGCTTTTGAAGGTCCGTAAGCAAAATTTTCAAAAGCACCTTTTTTAAGACCATCAATTGAACCTATGTTGATGACCCTAGCTGGGTCGTCTTTACCTGCTTCCCTTAAAAGTGGTAATAGTTTTTGAGTTAAAAAGAAAATACCTTTGACGTTAGTATCCATGACTTTGTCCCAACCGATTTCTGGATAGGTATCGATAGGCTCACCCCAAGCAACACCGGCATTGTTTATTAAAATATCAAGTTTGTCCTCTTTTGTTTTTATGGCATCAGCTAATGCCTCTATCCCTTCAACATTAGATACATCAGCAGGTATTGAAATACACTCACCTCCGTATTCCTCACTTAATTTTTTAGCGGTTTCATCACATACCTCTGCTTTTCTTGAGCTAATGTAAACCTTCGCTCCTGAAGCTAAGAAGCCAGCAGCGATCATGCTACCAATTCCTCTCGAACCCCCAGTGACCAAAGCCACTTTGCCTTCTATTGAAAATAAATCTTTCATGGTTATCTCCCTTTAATTAAGTTGTTAAATATAACTAATAAATTGCCAATTTTGAAAAAGCTTTTTCAGTTATTTTGTTATTTTTGTTTGAAACCAAAAATGCATTTTTCTTTTTATTGAAAACTACTGCTTTATGAGGTTTTTCGTCGATTAGGTGCAATGCGCAGCCTCCATCGACAGCAAAACATTCATCGAAGGTATTTTTCTTGAGCATTTTATGTACGCTTGGTCTTCTTTCAGGTTCTTCATCGTAATGAGGGCAGCAAACTCCAGAAACAAAATTTAAACAATCCATTACCTTCAAGTTTTCAGCCCAAGAGTCTGTGATTCCTCTCTCAAACCAGCAGATGGCGCCAGCACTAACCCCACTCATCACTGATCCTTTTTCGTAAGCTTGTTTCAAAATTTCATCCAGTCCCCAATCACGCCATACCGCCAACATGCTCTTGGTATTGCCCCCTCCCACAAAAATAGCATCCTGATCATGAATTAACTTATCCAAGTTTGGTGTGCGTTTAAAAAAATCTAAATGAGTTGGCTGACAATTAAGATTGGAAAATGTTGCGTAATAGTTGAGTTTATAAAGTTCTAAATCACCTGTTGCAGTAGGAATAAAACAAATTTTAGGTTTTCTTTTTTTGGTCTGATCAAGGATGTACTGCTCAATAATGCCTACGCCGGGATTTCTGCCGAAACCACCTCCGCCAATGGATATAATTTGTCTTGACGCCCCCATGTATAAGTTTTTGAAATTGTTAATTTCAGTAAAACCGAGTTTTCATCTCCCTTTTAATATAGCACTTTATGAATTAACTTCATCTATTTTGAAGTCAGATTTAGACTCAAATTCTGATTGAAAGAATTCTCTTGGACAACCAAACAAACTTTCGCAGGAAAATTCTTTGCCCATTTCTACAGGAAAAATCTCACTTAATATATCCCTAACTTTGCCAGTCCAAATTGCGTAACCTCTAGAATTCATATGCAACATGTCAGGAATGTAAAGTTCTCTTCTTGGTTTTCCATCATCTGTAAACATCGTTTCAGATACATTTATTACAAAGAGATCAGGATCCTCTTTTGCAAGGTCTTCAATATGTTCGTTCCATTTAAGTTGGAGGTTTCTTTGAAAAAAACGACTCGGCGAGGGCTGAATTTCAATGACAAATAATTTAGTATCTGGCAAATCACGTTTGACTCGATTATAAAAAATTTCAAAATCAAGCTTTACCTTATCGACTGGGTTGTAGGCAGCAACGTCGTTAGTCCCGCAAAAAAATATGATGGCCTTTGGCTCATAAGGCAGGACAATCGATTCAAAGTGCCTGTTGATATGCTTAATATGGGCTCCCCCAAAGCCTCTATTGATAACTTCTAAGGGCGCCATATCTTCTTGTAAGGATTTCCAAAGTCTTATCGATGAGCTACCAATAAAAAGAAACTTATTTTTGCCTGGAGGAGAAATTTGATCTTGAGCGACAAATGAATTGATATCTTCATCAAATTTTTCTATGTCGTTGGAGTTATAGGATTTTAATCTTTCAATCCACATTTCTAGCTCTTCTTCGGTCAACTGATAGCCCATCGACTTTGCAGTCTCTCTTATGGTTTTGGCATACTGACTATCTTCATTGCTGAACAATGACAATGGCACCAGGATCAAGAAGATTAAAAAAAATTTCATATCTTTTATATATTTTGCACTAAAAATGATATCTTAGACTGTTATGACAGACAAAATAATCCTGACATTTATTGGCCTGGAATGGCTTATTTTTGGATTAATTGGATTAATCAGCCCAGTTTACATAGCTTCTTTATTGGATATCCAGCTAGGCTCTTCCATTGGCTACAGTGAGCTTAGGGCAATGTATGCATTTTTAACATGCTTGGGTTTTACTGCTCTATTGAGTTTATGGAATGTAAAGCTTAAAAAGACCGCCTACCTATTATTTTGTATTGTTCTTGGATGCTTCTTAATTGGAAGAGTTATAAGTTTTATTTTTGATGGTACGCCCACACAAGGAGGTATCATTATTTTTATAAATGAACTTATTGTTTATGCTCTTGTGATGTGGAGATACAGAAAAAGAGAAGTTCTCTTTTAGATTTAATTGGGGGGTTTGTTTTGCGGTTTTTTATTGTAACTTTAACTATTTTTCTTTTTGGGTGTAACTTTTCTAGTGGAAAAGATACTGAAGTTATAAATCTTCCCCAAGGAGATTTAGTTGGTTTTACGGACGGTGACACTGATTATTTTTTAGGCATTCCTTATGCCGAACCTCCCATTGGAGCTAACAGATTTGAACCCCCTAAATCTCATAAGGGTTGGAAAAATGTCTTGGATGCGAATGAAGCAGAAAAGCAGTGTATGCAGCCTCAAGGCGAAGAAGGTGAGTTAAGTGAATTTTTTGAGATTTTTCTTACAAAATCTGGAATGAAGTGGTGGGAACAAGTCATTTTAGAAAACGCTGCCTGGCTTTTTGCAAGTTTAGATTTTGAGAAACAACAATCCGAGGATTGCCTATTCATCAATATCATGAAGCCGTCAAATAAAGAAAACGGTTCGTTACCAGTTATGGTTTGGTTCCATGGGGGTGGCTATAATTTTGGTAATGGTGATGGACTCTACATAACAGATAGATTTGCTAAGCGTGATGTTATCTTGGTAACAATGAACTACCGATTAGGTCCATTTGGATTTTTTGCACATCCTTTGCTATCAGAGGCATCAAAAATGGGTGTCTCAGGAAATTATGGGACCTTAGATCAGATCCAGGCCCTGAAATGGGTACAGACCAACATACATCTTTTTGGGGGTGATCCTGACAACGTAACAATTTTTGGTGAGTCAGCCGGAGGTGCAAGCGTTGAAACTTTGGTAGCAACAAAACTAGCAAAAGATCTATTTCATAAGGCCATAGCTCAGAGCGGTTACACCGTAGGACGAGCTAGAAATATCAATGAGCAAAGAGGAGATTTGATTTCTGCAGAATCGCTTGGTGAAAAGTTTTTTCGCTCTATTTCAGGAATAGAAAGTCCTTCTATTGAGGATATTAAAAATTTACCAAGAGATCTTTTTTTTGAGACTGAAAAATTTGAAAAGGAAAACGACAGCGAGCAAGCAGGATGGTTTCCTATCGAAGATAAATGGGTCTTTGACTCACCTACACAAATTAGCTTTTCGGAAGGCAGAACCAATGATGTTATCTATATAGCTGGATTTAATGCCAATGAAGGCACCAATTTATCCCCTTTTGTTTTTGGTGAAAAACTTTATGAGGACGATTGGATTGCACAAACTTGGGGGTTAAGTGATTTCTCCTATCTTCCTTTGCCTGAAGGTGTGAAAATTTATGGAGAAGGTCTTGAATATTCTAATGAACGTTCTGCGAATGAGTTATGGGGCGATTTAGCATTTGGAGGGGATGGCTTTTTTATGGTCAATCAGTTTGCTTCTAATGGTGGGGAAGCTTATTTATATTATTTCGAAAAAGGACCCTCTTCGGATACCCAAACTCTTGATGCCGCGCATGGGTTAGAGCTATTTTATCTTTTCGATAACATAGTTCCGTTTTGGCCCTGGAAAGAAATAGATGATGAAATTAGGGATACCATGCTGAAAGATTGGACTGATATTGCAAAATATGGAAAACCAAGAAAGGAATGGCAAAAGTTTGATCCGAATGATCCAAAGGCCATGCATTATGGTGAAAGCATTGATTTCAAAACTCCTGATAAGCTTTCTCTTTATAAAAGTTTAGAAAAGGTTTATCTGGAGGAGGGGAAAAATTTCTAGAGCAGGTGCTTTTTCATAAACGATAGTGCTTGATCCATAGCATCTCTTCTTATCGACCAATCCCCGCCTGAGTGAGCGCCAAACTTTATCTCGCCGGTTTCAAATATTTTAACCCTATCGTCAAAAGAATTAGCGCTCATGGCTTTGCCCTCATCAGTAGTAAAAGTAATACTTCCATCGTTTTTTAACCGAGCAAACTTTTCATTTATTGCTAACGCCTCCGGCCAAAAAGTAACAGGGTGGATAGAATCAAAAGAGTGATGTCCTTTTTTGAATTCACACACCTCAACATTCGCGCCAGCCTTTTTCATTTCTTTGCAAATATCCTTGACAAGAATCCCGGGCGTATAGTCATCATCTGAACCAATTAAATTCAAAATTGGTGCTTTGGACCATCGATGTTCATCCGGATTCAAAAACGTTGGTGGATAAAATGGCAAATGAGCACAAAATCTCTCACCGTTTGGTGCAAGCTTCTCCATGATGGGCTCCCAAGCTGCATAGAAGGCTACCATGCCGCCTAAACTCCAACCTGTAATCGCGATTTTACTTGCATCTAAGTCAGGGTGCCTTGATAAAAATTTCAAAGGTTCGACCACATCAACCATCATCATTGCCGTTGTGACAGAAAGTTGATCTTCAACCGTGGAAGCAACCCCTCTTGAGTCAAAACTGTGTGCTTTAAAAACAGCCATTCCATTATTGAGAAAATTGAGGATATGTTCATGATGATGACCAGCCCAATTATCACTACCGTGTGCACAAACTACTACTGGGTATGGCTTTTTACCTTCTTCCGGAAAAATTAACCAACCAAAACTATCTTGAGTTTCAGCTGTATCCAATTCATTGAAAATTTGATAAAACTCATAGGGATTCTTGGATTTATATTCAATGTATCCGAATTCGTTTTCTTTGAGGTTGATCGTTTCGTTCACGTCTTATAATTATTGAGAATAATTCTTATTTGATGATTAAATTTGCCCTATAAAGTGTCATAATATGCAACCGAACTTTGAAGAGCTGAATGAATCATAATATCCCGATTGACAATCTTATAGAAATTGCCCTCAATAACAAGGAAGGCATTACCGCGTCTAATGGAGCTTTAATAGTCACCACCGGCAAAAGAACAGGGCGAAGCCCCAAAGATAGATTTATAGTTGAAGACTCAATTACTAGAGACGTAGTTGATTGGAGTGAGAATAATCAGCCTATCGAATCTGAGAAGTTTGATCGACTTTGGAATGAATCAAAAGACTATCTAAAGGGAAGAGAAACATATACTGCCGATCTACATGTAGGAGCTAGCGCTGAACATTATCAACCTGTTGTGGTTGAAAACGAGCTTGCTTGGCATAACGTCTTTTGTCAGAGCTTACTTATCAGACCTGAGTCTTTCAATCCTGCAGGAAAAGACTTATGGAATCTGAGATGTGTTCCGAGCTTTGTGTGTGATCCGAAAGTGCACGGGACTAATTCAGAAGGAACAGTCATGATAAATTTTTCTGAAAAAAAAGTTCTTATTCTCGGCATTGCTTATGCTGGAGAAATGAAGAAATCAATGTTTGGAGTTTTGAACTTTATCTTGCCTGAGCATGATGTCCTACCAATGCATTGCGCTGCCAACGCCGGAGAAAATGGGGATGTTTCTCTTTTTTTTGGTCTCTCTGGAACAGGTAAAACTACACTGTCTGCTGATCCAAGTCGATGGTTAATTGGCGATGATGAGCATGGTTGGGGTGAAGGAATTGTCTTTAATTTTGAGGGAGGATGTTATGCAAAAACCGTAAACCTCTCGCAGAAGAATGAGCCTATTATTTGGGATGCTATCAAAAGAGGTTCTGTGGTCGAGAACGTCATGCTTAAACCAAATACCATTGATATTGATTATGCTAATCAATCCATTACCGAGAACACCAGAGCTGTATACCCCCTCTCAC
This sequence comes from uncultured SAR86 cluster bacterium, assembly GCA_902604535.1. Taxonomy (GTDB): domain Bacteria; phylum Pseudomonadota; class Gammaproteobacteria; order Magnimaribacterales; family AG-339-G14; genus CACNYO01. The sequence goes on along the minus strand of CACKZK010000001.1, from coordinate 92,018 downwards.
ATGTAGACAGTCATTTAAAAGATAATTTTGCTGGTGAACCTAATGCAATAATTTTCCTGACTTGTGATCTAACTGGGGTACTGCCGCCAGTTTCCATTTTGAGTAAAGAGGCAGCCGCGTATCATTTTCTGAGCGGTTATACAGCAAAAGTTGGTTCCACTGAGGTTGGTTCTACCAAAGATCTTGATTCAACTTTCTCGCACTGTTTTGGTTCCCCGTTTTTCCCAAGACCACCAAGAGTTTATGCTGAACTTTTAATGAAAAGAATAGAAAGTTTTGGCAGCAAAGTATTCATTGTTAATTCTGGATGGACCGGAGGTCCATACGGTATTGGCAACAGATTTGATATTCCTGTTACTAGGAGTGTCATAAAAGCTATTCAAGATGGTTCTATCCATGAGTCATCTACAGAAATACTGGATATCATGAATGTTGAAATACCTGTCAATCTTGATGGTGTAGATCCAAAACTTTTAAATCCGTCTGCTACATGGGGAAGTAAATCAGATTACGATAGTGAAGCAAAACAACTTGCTGAAAAATTTAGAAATAACATAGAAAAATTTAATCTCTCATCCGAAGTAGTAGCAGCTGGTCCAAAGGTATAATCTTTACCTGCAATGTCCAACGAATTTCTTAATTCTCTAGAAAATCTAGACTCATTAAATGTATCTGACTTCATAAAACTCTCTCGGAGGGGTATTGAAAAAGAAAATTTAAGGTCTAGTAACTGCTCCATATCAATGGATCCTCATCCTAAAGCTTACGGCTCATCTTTAACAAATTCTCGAATTACCACTGACTTTTCTGAAGCCTTAATTGAGCTCGTTACCAGTCCAAGTGGAGATTTAAATAGTTGCCTAAAAGAATTAGAAGATATTGTCTATTTTTGTTTGAAGAATACTAATGAAGATTTTTGGCCCGCGAGCATTCCTATGTCAATTAAAGATGAATCTGAAATACCAATAGCGGATTATGGACAGTCTAATTCTGGGAAATTGAAAAAGCTTTATCGGATTGGTCTTTCGCAAAGATACGGAAGCATGATGCAAACGGTGTCTGGTATACATTATAATTTTTCTTTTGATGACCATCTTTTTCAAGAATGGGCAAAAAAGGAAGGACAAAGTTTAAGAGAGTTCAAAGATAAAAAATATTTGAGCTTGGTCAGGAACTTCCGAAGAAATGCATGGCTTGTTACTTATCTTTTTGGGTGTAGTCCCATAGTTCCTAAAGCCTTTGCAACAGAGAGAGAACATAACCTCAAAGAATTAAACTCAAAGGACCTTTATTTAGATAATGCCACTTGCTTAAGAATGGGTGAATTAGGCTACATATCTAAATCTCAAGATAATTTGAATATTGCCTATAATAATCTAAATGAATATTTGGCAGATTTAAAAAAAGCTTTAACTACCGATCATCCTAGATACAAAGCTTTAGGCACAAAAGTTGACGAGGAGTACATCCAACTAAATACCGCGATAATACAAATAGAAAATGAGTACTATAGCTCCATCAGACCTAAAAGGATGGTAGGCAGCGGAGAAAGGCCTATAAATGCTCTCAGAGAAAAAGGCATAGAGTATGTAGAAATAAGAGCCTTAGATAATAATATTTATGATCCGTATGGCATCTCAAATGAAACAGCCATCTTTTTGGAAAGTTTTCTCTTTTATTGCTTACTCTCAGAAGATCAACCTTGCGAACAAGATGAAATAAAAAAAATTCAAAGTAACTGGGGTAATGTTGTTCTGTGCGGGAGAGATAAAGATCTTAAATTGGATTTCAAAGACGGCTCAACTTTCTTAAGAGATAAAGCAGCTAGAATTATCGAAGAGATGGCTAACCTTGAATCACGAATAGGTGATCATGAGTATAAAGCTATCTTTAAAAGATCCTTAGAGACACAACAAAATAAGGTAAACAATTCAAATAGAACTCCATCTGGGAAACTTTTAGAAGAAATAACTTCGTCTGGAACGACTTGGGATGAATATACTGATCAAGTTGCAAAGAATCATAAAGAAGAGATACTTAAATTAAATAGAGAAGTAGGCTATCTAGAAAAACAGGCAAGAGATTCTTTAGAAGAGTTTCGTCGAAAGGAATCTGAGGAAGAGAAAGATTTTGATTCTTTCCTAGCAGAGTACCTATCTGCTATTGAATAAGGCAAAATATGTTGTAAGTTTGATTGGAGAGAATTATGAAAGCATTTGTTTGTAATGAATTTGGACCTGTGGACATTCACAAGGTTGAAGAAGTAAGTGATCCCGAATTGTTGGACGGTCAAGTATTGATTGATGTAAAAGCAGCAGGCGTAAGTTTTCCAGAGGTGTTAATAGTTCAGGGGTTGTATCAGTTCAAACCTCCTTTCCCTTTTACGCCTGGTGGAGAAGTCGCTGGAATAATAAGTAAAGTAGGTGACGGTGTTGAGGGTTATAAGGAAGGTGATAGGGTCATTGCGATGTGCGGAACTGGTGCTATGGCTGAGAAAGTTGCTTCTTCTGCAGCCTCGCTTACAAAACTACCAGAATCAATGAGCTTCGCTGAGGGGGCTGCTTTTCCTATGAATTACGGAACAACAATTCATGGCCTCAAACAAAGAGCAAATCTTCAAGAAGGTGAAACCTTAATGGTATCTGGAGCTGCTGGAGGCCTTGGAATCACTGCTATTCATGTAGGTAAAGCGATGGGTGCAAAAGTAATTGCAACGGCATCTTCAGAAGAAAAATTAGAAATTTGTAAGCAAGAAGGAGCCGATGAAGTAGTTTTGTATCCTAGGGACATGGATAAAGATAAGCAAAAAGAATTTTCGAATAATCTGAAAGCTGTTGCTCCAGGTGGTATCGATGTAATTTACGATATCGTTGGTGGAGATTACGCCGAACCTTCTTTAAGAGCTATTGCAAGAAACGGTAGATATCTAGTCATTGGATTTACAGCAGGCATACCAAAAATGCCTTTAAATTTAACGCTCCTAAAAGAGTGTCAGATTGTGGGTGTATTTTGGGGACAATTTCAAGGTTTAGAACCAGAGGTTAACAGACAAAACTTTGATGATTGTTTTGAAATGGTGACCAGTGGAAAATTTAAACCGTTAGTTTCAAGTACTTATAAGATCGAAGATTCGGTAGAAGCTTTGAAATTTATTCAAGATAGAAAGGCAACTGGAAAAGTTATTGTTGAAATTTAAAAAAAGGGGGCTTATGCCCCCTTTTTTATCACACATTAGTCAGAGCTATTGTTAATCCATAGTGGCAGGATAATATAGAGCCCCAAAATCACCCAAAATAAAGTAATAAAAGGATCTCCGATCAATGAGTAAGTTGGTTCCCCTTCGCCAGCAAAGAAAGCTACAAAGCTATCAAACCTTCCGGAAGGTTCTTCAACCTGACTTAATGCATAAGCTGTTCCCGCGGTTGTCCAATCGGTGAAGGCTTGTTGAACAATACCAAAATAAACGATTAGAAGTCCAAAAACGGTTGTGACCAGTTTTGTGAACAAGTTTGCGTTTCCAGAATTTACTAGATTTAAAGTAACTCTCGCTGCAAACCAAGCAGCAAAGAAAGTAAATAATGTAAATATCCCTCTGCTTACCAAAGCAAGCTGATAAGACGACCATATTTCATATTCATTCATATTTTCTCCCATGTTTAATGAATTCAATCTTTATAATATTTGAAATTATTGGTTCTTGAAACAAAAAAAGGAGGCGTTCGCCTCCTTTTTTCTAAATGTTATTCAACTTTGTTTTTTAACCCAAATTGGTGCTAATAACATTATTGTGACAACTAGCCAAAACACAGCAAAAACTGGATTGTTTGGAATCAAATTAAAAGTTGTTTCGCCGGTTCCAAGGAACTCAACGAAGGCTTGTCCAGATGAACTCAAATTATCAAGCTCAGCAAGCTCATTTACTACACTTTGCCAAGTTATATCTAAGAAGCCAATAGTTTGTAAGTTAATAAAAACTATTCCTAATGCAAATAAAGTCACTAAGATTTTATTCAACATTGGAGCGCCTTCATCATAAATTCTTAGAGTAGCTCTAAAACCTACCCAAAGTAAAAATAGTCCCCCAACTTGAAAAATTGCATTACTGATCAAGAAGCTATAAAAGCCCATCATTATTTCATTTTCAGTCATATTTTTTCTCCTATAAAATAAACTAATAACTAATATTAAATCTTCTAATATCTAAACACTACAATTTTGTTTATTTCATATATGCAAAATAATTATTCTAGAAATTGATTTTTTTAAGTTATGATAAATAATGTTTGAAATTTATTTAGATAAAGCAAAAAAATACCGTTTCCGCCTGAGGGCAAAGAATGGGGAAAATATCTGCGCAAGTCAGGCCTACACATCAAGGTCTTCCTGCATGAAAGGGATAAAATCCGTTGCAAAGAACTCAAAATCTAAAGATAACTTTATTTCTCAGGAATCTAAATCTGGAAAATGGACTTTTAGGTTAAAGTCTGGAAACAATAAAGTTATAGCAACCAGTCAATCATATAAAGACAAAGCATCCATGAATAAAGGGATTAAAAGTGTGATGACTAATGCTCCAAAACTTGTAATAAAGTAGCTTTTTGATTTTCTAGTTCAGTCGATGAAGGAAATACCCATTACTAATTTGGTCGAGTAGTAGGATTCTGCACGGAAGCTGGCGAGCTCTATAGCCAGGTGACTTTTGTGAAAGTGCCGGTTGTGCAGTAAAAAATGTCTCTGTTAAAACCTGGCGTTAGAAACATACCGTTAGCTAATCTTGCATTCACATCAACCTTGCTGAGTAACTCTCCAGTCTCTATATCCACAACAATTAAAAAGTCTTTGTCGTTTTCAAAACTATTGATCACCAATTCTTTTGACTCAGGAAAAACTACCGGCTGCATAGTTGGTCTAACTGCTAAAGTCCAAGATAAATCGAGATTTCCGTTTTTTGTTGAAATACCTGCAAGTCCTCCATTTAGACTATCCCATGCAATGCAAGTTTCTAATTCTGGAACGTTTACCGGTGGCGCAATAATTCCGCCGCCATCTCTTTCAAAGGGTTCAATAGCAGATAGGTTAGATGTTGAAAGATCAACCTTTAAAAGTCTTTGCTTACCTGTCCATGGTGCAGGACTTCTCCAACTTAAATGAGTATTTTCACTGACCCTACCGTTGGGATGCACACCATAAATTTGTCTCACTGAATCTATATCCCCGTTATCCATCAACCAAAGGCTGCCACCAGAGATGCATCCATCCCATGCCAAACCTTGAGCGCCCTTTTCTTTTCTATATTGTGGCTGCCACTCTTGATCGATTTCCAAATTTTTTTCATTGATTTTCAATCGCCAAATTCTTGAGATTCCTGGAACATAAATAAATTCACCTTCTGAGGTTAAATCACTTGCAATCCTTCCCATGGAACCTTCTGGAAGCTGAATAGTCTCAAGAATCTCAAGAGTGTTAGGATCTAATCTTGTTACCGAAGAATTATTTTGATTCTCAAGCCTGCAGTCTTTAGTAACTATGGTTCCGTCAGATAAAATTAGTAGCCCATTATGCGCTCTATCAATGGGAAGTTTTTTTTCTATTAATACTTGGCAGTCAGTATCTAAGACATGCATGTAGTTTCCGTTTACCTTGATAATGTTCCCGTTTTGGTGCGCAGCTATAGCTCCGCACCAAACATGATCACCGCAAGGTAAATTAGGACTTTCATTGATAATCTCAAGAGATTCAGAATCTATTCTTTGGACCCATCCGAAAGGTCTTGGTCCATTGAAATATGGCATCGTTCCGCCAAGATAAAATTCATTCTCATCTCTTCTAACAACCATTACATTCCATTTATTGGAAACAACAGATTCAACTTTTGCTTCGGAACCTCTGGCAAATAATCCTCCTTTAGCTGCCTTCTGCCTTCTATTTCCACCACATTCAACAGGCCAAGGTGATTTAAAGTAACCAGGATGTTGAAATTCTCTATCTATTGAGTTATTCAATTTTTAATATTCGTTTAAAATTTGATCAGTAAGATAACTTAATTATTTATCTAGCTAACGATTGTAAGATAAAACGCTCTCTAAAACAGTGACCATATTATTTGGGTCAACAGGTGATTTAAAGAAACCATAAAAACGACCAGCAGGACTTAGTAAGGCGAGGTTCATGCTGTGATCCATATCGTAATCAGTTCGTTTTGAATCCACGACCGGAACAAAAGGAAGTGTTAGCTGAGTAGCTAAAGTATAAATAGTTCCGATGTCCCCGCTTACGCCAATAAAAGATGAATCAAAAGATTTGGCGTATCTATCGATCAGGTCAGGAGTATCTCTGTCTGGATCAACCGAGACGATCATAAAGTTTATCTTATCTCTTAATTGGATATTTCTTTCGGCAAGAAGATTAGAGGTCTTTTTCATTTTCGCCATAGTCATCGGACACATGTCAGGACAAGACGCAAAACCCATAAAAACCAAATGCCATTTCTCAAGCAAGTTTGTTTGCTTAAAAACTTCTGTTCCTGATTGAAGTCTAAAATCTGTTAACTGTCTTGGAGCTGAAAGTTCATAAAATTTTAATTCTTTGTATTCGTCTTTGGTCAGCTCCTTAGGTGAAACGATGCTGTATACAAACGCACCAATCACTAATGACACCAATACAAGACAAGATAAAACAGTTAAACGAATGTTTGAAGCTCTAGACATAAGTTATTACCGCCCTGTCAGCAATCATGAATACAAAGATTAAAGTTAAATAAACAATGGAATACAAAAATAGACTCATAGAATTATCAGCGCCATCGCTTTTTTTCAATTTCCAAGATTTTTGAATAAAAATTCCGCCCAACAAAGAAGCTCCAAATAAGTAGAGATAACCAAAATAGCCAGTAGCAAATAGTAGTAGTGATACAACCATTAATAATATTGAATAAAGAACTATTTGTATTTTTGTATACTCGATCCCTTTGACGACAGGCATCATTGGTATTCCAGCTTTTGCATATTCATCTTTTTTATTAATAGCAAGAGCCCAAAAATGAGGTGGGGTCCAAATGAAAATTAAAAGAACTAATAAAAGCGGCAAAGGGTCTATTGTGCCGACAACAGCTGTCCAGCCAAGCAATGGTGGCATAGAACCTGCCAATCCTCCAATTACAATATTTAAAACTCCAGAAAACTTTAAAATCTTAGTGTAAATAAATGCATAAAAAATCCATGTTGCAAAAGTAAGAATCCAGGTTAAAAAATTATTAAAATAAAGTATTAAAGCTGACCCAATGAGCAGCAACAAAACGGCAAACAAAGTAGCTGAGAAAATGCTAATTTTTCCAGTAACAATTGGTCTTTTTCCTGTTCTTTCCATGACAGAGTCATACTTGAAATCGAGAATCTGATTTATGGCCGCTGATGAGCCTGCTATCAAAGCTATTCCCAAGAAACCTGTAAAAGCAGTTACCAAATTTAAATCAAAGTTGGTTGCAAGAACCATTGAGGCCCCAGCTGTAATCATGAGTAAATACAAAACACCTGGTTTTGTTAAGTTGAAATATTCTTTTATGGTAAGGCTCATGCGGTGCTTATTGTAGAGGATTTTAACCTGATAAAGGATAAATACATCAATAAGAACAGAGCACCTAAGTTATGAGCTATTGCCACATATAAAGGTACTTGAAAATAAATATTTGAGATACCCAAAGCTAATTGAAAACCAATTAAAGCAGCAAAACCAAAAGAGGCAACTCGGAAATTCTCTTTATAAAAACGCCAAGTTAGAAGTAAGAAAACCACTGAGACCGCGATGGCTCCAAGCCTGTGAATAAAGTGAATTGCAACTCTGGATTCAACGTCTAGTTGTCCGCCTAAATAATCTGGGCCAATTTGCTGCAGAAAATTAAATCCTTTTGTGTAATCTGCTGGGGGTAACCATTGCCCGTGACATTTAGGGAAATCAGGACAAGCTAAGGCTGCGTAGTTTGAGCTGAGCCAAACACCAAGAATAATCTGACCAATTAAAAAGGGGAAAGCCCAATTTAATAAGGTTTTTGTTTGAGCGAGCACTGGAAAACTGATGTTGAACGTAGATCTAAGCTGGGATGATCTCAAGAAAATTAAGAATACTAAAGTGGTTGTGAAAAAACCTCCCAATAAATGCAGGGTTACGACTTGAGGCCATAATTGAAGGCTAACTGTGAGGTATCCAAATAATGACTGGATGCAAACCAATACCGTTGCGGCAAAGATTAAATTGTTAAGTCTTCTATCTTTAATTTTCGAAAAAATAGCTAAAAAGAAAAGACCAAAAATTAATAACCCTAAAGTTCCGGCAAAATATCTGTGCACCACTTCCGGCACAGCTTTAGCTAGTTCAAATTCTCTCTCTGGAAAAGCAACATTGGCTTGATTAATCTCTGACTCGGTTACTGGCATCCAAACATAGCCGTAACATCCAGGCCAATCAGGACATCCTAATCCAGCATCAACTAATCTAGTCCAAGCTCCCAAACCAACAACAACGAAAGCCAAGAATATGCCTATTAAACTAATTATTTGTATCTTCCTGAAATTATCCAATTTTTGAAACCCTCAATAATTTTTTTAAGTCTTCAAGGATCTGCTTAAAATTAATATTTTTATCTTCTTTGGGCCCGTAGAACATAATGATATTCCCCAAAGGGTCCGCAATGAAAAGAGATCCATCTTCAAAGGGATTGATATTTTGGTTTTTGAATTCATCAACTATTAAAGATCCTTCGCTGTAAGTTGCATGATTAAGGGGCTGGTATTTTTCTAGCACATTAAAATTTTTATCTGGCTCAGTAAGGAGAAACCTAGATACACGAATACTTTCTCTATTCAGAGCGATGTTTGCCTGTCTTGCGACATAAGCTGCATCATCGCATGTTGATGAACACTCACCTTTTACAAATTGGAAAATCATCCAGTCTCTTTCAATTGTTTCTATGTTGAGAGGCTGGTAATCATAAGTTACCCCAAGCTTTCCAATGTCAATTGGTGGTGAAAGGAGTTGACCGTTATTTACTCTGCCTTCTGGAAGAGATGCGCCTGAGTAATACCATATGGTGCTGGAAAGAATCACCAGAATAGGTGTTAAGAAAATCAACATCGCTATGACAAAATTTTTCTTAATCATTTTTCTTGAATCCCACAAAAATGAACCCTGCTAGAGCAACCAGACTTAGGCCTAGCCATTGAATTGCGTAACCAAAATGACGATTAGCAGATAAGTAAACGGGCTGCCATATTCTTGAAAAGCCATCTAATGAGAATTCATCAAGTTCAAAGACTACCGCTGGATAATTTGTTTTCCATTTATTATTTATGATATCGATATCAAAGGACTGCATCTCAAGAGTGCTCTCTGCCTTATCACTAATGGAATTATCGATCGTGAAGGCTTTCTCAATCGGTCTAAAAACTCCTTGGAAAAGATAATTCTCATTTAAAGTCTTCTTAGACTGACCAAAGGATTCTGACCATCCTTTTGATACGATAAGCGACATACCGCTGTTCGATAAGAATTCTTGATAGACAGAAAACCCACGAGCTCCATCGTAGATAGCATTGTCTACTAGGATTGTTTTGTTATTGAACTTGCCTTGCATGAAAAAGGGTTTATACCATTGGCTGGGAGTTGCATATTCTAAAGAAATAAATTCAGTTGGGGGTAATGTTTGTTGATTATTAATAAAACTTTCAAGCTTAGATTTTTCTAAGCCTCTTTGATATTGCCAAAAACTTAAGCTTAATAAAATTGGTAACATAATTACTATTAAAGTAATAAACTTCCAACCTGGATTGAAATTTCTAATGTTAGTAAAAATACTCATCGTCGTTTTAATGGTTGCTATGCTGATAAGCCTCTTTTCGAGCGCTGTATTTATGATCAAAGATAAAAAAGGTGCAATGACTAGAAGCTTTATGGCTCTTAGAGTAAGAGTAGTTATTGCAGGACTGCTTCTGCTGACCCTTGCTTACGGTCTTTACAGTGGTCAAATAGTAGTTAATAGCCCTTGGGGTTAGAATACGTAAACTACTAATACCAATAATATCCATACAACATCAACAAAGTGCCAATACCAGGATCCTGCTGCTAGGCCAAAGTGATCTTCTTTAGTAAATGCTCCTCTGAAACCTCTTATAGTCATAATTGTTAGGATAATCGCCCCCATGCAAACGTGGAAACCGTGGAAACCAGTTAAAAGAAAAAATGTTGTTCCGTATATTCCAGCACCAAGAGTAAGGCCCATATGATCATATGCTTCGTAATACTCGAGTCCTTGCAAATAGACAAAAGTAAATCCAAGGATTAGAGTCATTACCATCCAAAACTTAAATGAAGTTCTGTTGCCTTTTTTAAGAGCATGTTCTGCAATAGTAATTGTTCCGCTTGAGGTTATTAGACAAAGCGTATTCCAAAAAGGAAGCCAATGTCCTACATTAGCAAACCCAGGGAAATTCATATTTTCTTTTGGACCTTGAAATAAAGACTGATCTGGAGTCTGCATTACTGGCCAAGTTGCTTCAAATTCAGGCCACAACATATTAGCAATGGCTTTTTCGCCCTCGCCGCCCAACCAGGGAACTGCAAAAACTCTCACGTATCCAAGAGCTAAAAAGAAAGCAAAGAAAAACATTACTTCGCTAAAAATGAACCACTGCATTCCCATGACAAAGGATCTGTTAAGTTGATCGCTGTACATTCCTTTGTCGTTTTCTTTAATTACCTCACCAAACCAAAAGAAGAATACCGAAAAGATGACCGCAAAGGCAGCAATTAAAATCCAATAAGAGTTTGAATCAGGCTTATCTAGATCATTGATGGTGTAGCCTGCGCCTAATACGAACAGCATTAATCCAAATGCCATCCAGATTGGAAGTTTGCTACTTGCTGGAACAAAATATGAAGATTGATCAGACATAATTAATTACTTGCTTGTAATTTTATATGAGATTCAGTGATATCGAAAAGAGTATAGCCAAGCGTCAAAACTGGTACGTCACTGGGAAGATCTGGATCAATAATGAATCTAACTGGCATGGTTAACTTTTCTCCGGGTTGAAGAAGTTGTTCCTCAAAACAGAAGCATTCAGTTTTATGGAAGTACTGCGCACCTTTGCCAGGAGAAACGCTTGGGATAGCTTGGGCTACCATAGGATAATCTGTAGGGTTTTCAAACGTGTAATCTACTGTATAAGCAGTCCCCGTTTCTGCATCTAATATTCTTTTTTCAGATGTAAAATTCCAAGCCATGTTTTCATTATTCTTAGTAACAAAGAGAATTTTAATTTCCCTAGAATTAAAATTTTCATCGTATTCAGTAATAGTAGGGCCAGAAACTTTTCCGTTTAGCCCAGTGATTTCACAAAAAACGTCATAAATAGGAACTAAAGCAAACCCAAAACAAAACATACCTAAAACAAGACTTGCTAATTTTAAGTTTGTTTTAGTGGCTGCTTTCACTTAACTTCTGGTGGAGTTTCAAAGGTATGATAAGGAGCTGGCGATGCAACAGTCCACTCCAATCCTTTAGCGCCTTCCCATACTTCGGTTGTAGCCTGTTTTCCAGCAAAAATACTCTTAAGAATAACAAACAAGAAAAGAAGCTGCGTTAAACCAAATATGAAAGCTCCAATGGAAATTACCATATTAAAGTCTGCAAATTGAAGCGCGTAATCAGGAATTCTTCTCGGCATACCTGCTAATCCAACGAAGTGCATGGGGAAGAAGGTGATGTTGACAGAGATAAAAGACATCCAAAAATGAGTCTTCCCTAAAACCTCGTCGTACATGTTACCCGTCCACTTCGGTAACCAATAATAAACACCCGCGATTATTCCAAAAATGGCTCCTGGAACCAAAACGTAGTGGAAATGCGCCACTACAAAATAAGTATCATGATATTGAAAGTCAGCTGGAGCTATTGCAAGCATCAAACCTGATAATCCACCAATGGTAAACAGAGCAACAAAAGCTATAGAAAAGAGCATTGGGGTTTCAAAAGATATAGACCCTTTAAACATTGTCGATAGCCAGTTAAATACTTTCACTCCTGTGGGAATAGCAATTAGCATGGTTGTGTACATGAAGAAAAGTTCTCCCGCTATAGGCATTCCAACTGTAAACATGTGATGCGCCCATACAATGAAAGAAAGGATAGCGATTGATGCTATTGCATAGACCATTGAGGTGTATCCAAAAATTGGTTTCCTTGAGAAGGTTTCAATGATGTGGGATACGATCCCAAAAGCAGGAAGAATCATTATGTAGACCTCTGGGTGACCAAAGAACCAAAAAATATGTTGAAACAATACTGGATCTCCTCCACCTGCAGCATTAAAGAAACTAGTTCCAAAGTGGATATCCATTAGCATCATGGTCACAGCTCCAGCAAGAACTGGCATTACTGCTATTAGTAAGTAGGCGGTAATCAGCCAGGTCCAAGTAAACAGAGGCATTTTCATAAAGGTCATCCCAGGCGCTCTCATGTTTAGAATAGTGGTTATGATGTTTATAGATCCCATGATGGAAGATGCTCCCATAATGTGAACTGCGAAAATAAAAAAGGTTACGGTTGGCGGCGCATATGTCGTAGATAAAGGTGCATAAAAAGTCCAACCAAAATTAGGACCTCCGCCTTCCATGAAAAAAGTGGAAATTAAAATTCCAAAAGCTACCGGCAGAATCCAGAAACTTAAGTTATTCATCCTTGGTAGAGCCATATCCGGGGCGCCAATTTGCATAGGGATAATCCAGTTAGCTAAACCAACGAAGGCTGGCATGACCGCTCCAAAAACCATAATTAAACCGTGATTGGTTAACATTTGATTGTAAAATTCTGGAGATACGATTTGGCTTCCAGGCTCGAATAACTCAGCTCTGATAACCATGGCCATGGCACCGCCTAAAAATAACATTAAAAAGCTAAACCAAAGGTAAAGCGTACCGATATCTTTATGGTTAGTAGTGTATAACCATCTGGTTATGCCTTTTGCTGGACCGTGATGATGGTCATCTGAATGCGAATCTATTACTGCGCTCATAATCCTTCCGTGTATTAAAGTTTGTTATTTTTATAATCCAAAATCTCTTTTGGAATTACGATCTCCCCGTCACCGCTTGCATCGTTACCCCACGCCTTCCTGGTGTAAGTAATAACTGCTGCAATATCGACTTCGGAAAGTTGTTCGGCGTAAGACTGCATAGCAGCACCTTGAACACCTTCCATTAAAATTTCTATTTGTTTGGCTTTATCATTTAGCACAAGATCACTTCCTGCCAGTGCTGGAAATACTGGGGGTAAACCTTCCCCGTTGACTTGATGACAAGCTACGCAATTGGTTTGATAGACACCTTCTCCAATTTCGTAAAGTTCTTCTGTTGACCAGAGCTTCTCTGTAAGAAGCGCTTGTTGAATTTTTGCTTCTTTCTTTTCGTTTACCCAAACATCGTAATCTTCAGGTGAAACTGCCTTAACAACAACTGGCATATACCCATGATATTGTCCACATAACTCAGTGCATTGCCCTCTGAAAATTCCTTCTTCATCTACTTGTGTCCAGGCTGTATTGATAAAACCTGGGATGGCATCTTGCTTGACTGCGAAATCCGGGACCCACCATGAATGAATTACATCATTGGCAGTAATTAAAAACCTTATTCTTTTGTTCGTTGGAATTACTAAAGGTTCATCAACTTCTAGAAGATAATTGTCTGATTTAGGAGCAATGTTGTTTCTTTGATCTAAATCGGTTGCTAGATTGCTAAAGAAACTTACTTCGTCTTCTAGATACTCATACTGCCACTTCCATTGATGCCCGGTGATTAATATATTGATATCTCCTTCTGCATCATCGTAGGCGCGAATCATGGTGAAGGTTGCTGGAATAGCCATAACTGCCAAAATAACCGCAAATAAAACGGTCCAGGTCATTTCTAAAACTGGATGATCATCAAATTGCGCTGGTTTATCGCCCTCTTTTTTTCGAAAGGCTACTATAAGATAGACCATAAAGCCGAGAACTAATGCTCCAATGACCACACATATCCAGAAGATAGTCATGTGAAGATCAAAAATTTCTCTGCTAAGGGCATTAACACCTGGAGTCATATTTACGTCTCCCCAACCAGCAAAAAGTGGTAGAGATACGCAACAAGCGATTAATGCCGCAAAAATTCTTTTAATAAACATCATTTAGTAGTCTTTCATCAGGCAGGCAGCGTAATTTTACTTGAAAAGCTTGTGGAAAACTAACGCAAAGCCAATAAATTATTGGTCTTAGGAAGCTTTCCTGTCCATGTTTCGAATGAAGCAGCTCCTTGCTCAACGAGCATTCCCCATCCATCTGAAACCAATTGAGCTCCATTATTTTGAGCATCAATCATAAATTGGGTATCGGCCTGAGAGTAAGCTAAATCATAGGCTAGAGCGCAATTAACATATAAAGATGGATCTATAGGTAGGCTCTCATTTTCAAGCGTGGACATTGAGGTAGCGTTTATAATGAAGTCAAAAGAGTGAAATTCGTCCTGAATTGAATTAAAACTGGATGCTATAAGATTAGAATTTTTCCCTGAAGACTGTCTATATAAAGATAAATCCTTAATAAGTTCTTGGGCTTTCTCAAGAGTCCTATTCGCTATGCAGATGGTTTTCGGATTAAGATCCTGCAATCCGAATGCGGCCCCCTTAGCAGCTCCACCTGCTCCAAGGATTAAAATCTCTTTGCCATAAAGATCAAATCCTAAATTTTGATTAATGTCCTTTGCTAAGCCAATGCAGTCTGTATTATCACCAATAATGAGATCGTTCTTTTTATATAAATTATTTGAAGCTCCTATCATTTGAGCTTTAGCAGAGGAATCATTAGAAAGTTTTAATGCCATTTTTTTAAAAGGTAATGTCACGCTTAAACCGACGCCGGATTTGAAAAAATCATTCACAAAATTTTCAAAGTCTTCCTCAACAACTAAATATTTTCCAAACGAAATTTTAATTTTTTGCTGGTCAGCAAAGTGGTGATGAATTTCTGGAGATCTGCTATGTCTTATGGGATTACCAACTACTCCAAGTTTCAAACTCTTCATTTTCTTATCCACTCTCCAGTTTCTAAATTTTGAATTGGAGTTGCTCCTCCAAAATTGCCAACCTCTCCACTAATAACCTTTACCTGATTTCCAAATATTTTTCTTACCTCATCTGCTGACATTGCAGGGGGATCATTTGAGATATTTGCTGATGTGCTAGTGAGTACGGTTCCAATTTTCATAGTTAGTTTTATCACTTCAGGATGAGAACTGTGACGGAGGGCAACTAGATCAGAATTTCCTTTAATCCATTCTGGGACATTTTCATTGGCTTTTACTAACCAAGTATGCGGACCAGGCCATGGCTTTTTTAGTTTATCCATATCTTGTTTATCAAGATGATTTATATATTTTTCAAAGTGCTCAAAAACTCCACTTATTAAAATCAAACCTTTGTCTATAGATCTTTTTTTTAGATCACAAAGTTTATAAACATCTGTTTTTGAGTCGGGGTCACACCCAAGCCCATAAACTCCTTCACACGGATAGGCATAGATCATCTTGAATTCGGCTTTATTGATCTTCCAATAAGATTCTTTTTTGTTCTTCTCTTTGATCGGCTATTTTTTTAGCCAGGTCATCATCGCCAGTAGCAAGCATTTGAGCGGCCAAGTGACCCGCGTTTACAGCCCCCGCCTTTCCAATCGCGACTGTTGCAACCGGAACACCCCTTGGCATTTGAACGGTGGAAAAAAGTGCATCCAAACCATTTAATGGTCCACCATCTCCTGGAATACCTATAACAGGCAAGGTAGTATGAGCAGCAATATTTCCTGATAAATGTGCTGCCAAGCCAGCAATACCAACGAAAACTTTGGTGCCATCGTTGATGGTAGTTTCAATAAATTCTTTAAGAGCCTCTGGCGTTCTGTGGGCGCTTAATACTTTTATCACCGAGCCAATTCCATAACCATCTAGAACTTCTTTAGTTGCTTCTGCCAAAGCCATGTCAGACTTGGATCCCATCACAATTGCTACGCTATTAGTCATAATTTCTCAGATATTTAGTTTTTGTTAATTACCCACATATAATATATGCAAAGTAAATTTATAAAAATGAAATTATTGAAGATTTTAGAATTTCCTGATCCAAGGCTTAGGACAAAAGCAAAACCTGTTGAGAAAGTTACTGATGTCCATAAAGAACTGATCGATGACATGATTCATACCATGTACGAAAGCAAGGGCATCGGTCTTGCTGCCACCCAAGTAGATTTCCATGAAAGAATCTTGGTTATCGACATAAGCGAAGAAAGAGATGATCCTCAAGTATTTATTAATCCCGAGGTAGAAATTCTCAATAAAGATGAAAAGTCTGGCTATGAAGAAGGTTGCTTATCTGTGCCAGGTTTTTATGAGGAAATAATTAGGCCTGAAAAAATCAAAGTCACCTTCTTGGATAGAGATGGTAAGAAACAAACTCTTATGCCGGAGGGTTTGTTAGCTGTTGTTATCCAGCATGAAATGGATCATTTAGAGGGAATTCTCATGGTTGACTACATATCAAACATTAAAAGGCAAAGAATAAAACAAAAGCTCCAGAAATCTGCTAAAGAAAAAATAGCTTCCTGATAAATGAAAATAGCTTTTGCTGGAACTCCAGAAATCGCAGCTACAATTCTGCAATCAATTATTGATAAAAAAGATCATCAAGTTGTTTGCGTAATAACGTCAGTTGATAAGCCAGCTGGTAGAGGCAGGAAATTAAAGCCTTCACCTGTGAAAAAAATTGCATTAGAAAATAACTTAACGCTAATGCAGCCAGATTCTCCCAAGACTAAAGAATTTATCTATGAGTTTAAAAAATATCAATCCGATATTCTTATAGTGACTGCTTATGGTCATATTTTGACGGAAGAATTGTTGGAAACACCCAACTATGGCAGCGTAAACATTCACGCATCTCTTTTGCCTAAATATAGAGGTGCAGCACCAATACAAAGAGCTATTTTGAATGGTGACAAAAAAAGTGGGCTTACCTTCATGAAAATGACCAAGGGACTTGATTCAGGGCCTATGTCTAGAAGGTTTGAAATTCCTATTGATAAAGATGACACTTCTGCTGATTTAACAAAAAAGATGGCTTCTTTAGCTGCACAAGAAATTAATCAATTCTGCTCTGATTGGCCAAATCTAATTGATAGTTTAGAGGAGCAAAATGAAACTGAGGCAACTTATTGTCCAAAGATTACGAGAAATGATGCTTTGATTGAATGGTCTGGTGAGGCCAAGAAAATAAGTAAAACTATAAATGCAATGTACCCTAACCCAATAGTATCTATCGATGTTAACGGTGTTGAGATAAATCTCTGTAAATCAAAAGTAAACAAAAATTTAATTGGCGATCCAGGAGAAATTATTGAGTTTAATAAAAATATCCTTGCAATCGGTTGTGGAGATTTTGCAGTGGAAGTTATAGAGCTATGTAGAACAGGAAAAAATAAACTATCTATTAAGGATTTTTATAACGGAGCTCAAAAACTTTTAAAGGAAGGCGATATTATTTCTTGAATATTAGGTGTATAAAGATCATAAAAGTTTTAGTTACTAAGAAATAAATTGGAAATTTTAATTCTCGGAGCTGGCCAAGTAGGCACTGAGTTATCTGAGCTCCTTACAAATGATGGTCACAACATCACAATCATTGATACAGAGGCTGATCGGCTTCAAAAAGCCTCCTCTCAAATAGACTTGAAAACTGTGGAGGGCAATGCTTCCTATCCAAAGATTTTAGAGCAAGCTGATATTAAAAATATTGATGTTGCTGTTGCAATGATGGAATCTGATGAGGTGAATATTATTGCTTGCCAGATGGTAAAACTCCTCAATAGCGATACTAAAACAATGGCGAGAATTCGTACTTATGAATATTTGAAAGGCAAGGGGAAAAAAATCGTCGAAGGAGAACAAGGAATAGATGTCATTATTAGTCCAGAAGAATTGATTACTGCACAAATATGTAGACTGATTGAAAATCCTGGAGCTACACAAATTATGGACTTTGCAAACGGCAAAGTATCAATGGTTTCAGTAAAGGCCAAGGAAGGAGCTCCAATTACAGGTCACAAGGTAGCTGAGCTAAGACAACATATTCCAAAAGTTGATATAAGAATTGCAGCAATTTATAGAGAAGACAAAGTTATAGCTCCAAAGGGAGATGACATGGTTGAAACAGGAGATGAGGTTTTCTTCATAACAGAATCAAGAGATATAAAGAAAGTAATTTCCGAGCTTCGTATGAAAGAAATGGCCTCGAGAACAATCATGGTAGCTGGAGGGGGCAGAATTGGTAGAAGGCTTGCTGAATCTCTAGAAGGTAAGTTTGACATTAAAATAATTGAACTTAACAAAGATAGATGTGTTTATTTATCTGAAAAATTAGACTCCTCTTTAATATTAAATGGTGATTCATCTGATAGCGCACTTCTTGAAGAGGAAAATATAGAAAAAACTGATTTCTTTTGCTCTGTAACTAATGATGATGAAGCTAATGTAATGTCCTCTATGTTAGCTAAAAAAATGGGTGCTAAAAAATCGCTATCTTTAGTTAATAAAAATGCTTATTTAGATTTGATATCTAAAGAACAAATAGACATCACTATTAATCCATCAGAAATAACAATTGGATCAATATTAGAGAATCTTTCCGATGAAACACAATTAAAAACTTACTCTTTTAAAAGAAAAGGCGAAGCAGTGGAATTGATAGCAACTTCGAGAAATGGCTATCCAGGAGTTGTAGGCAAGCAAATAGATGAAATAGAACTACCTACAGGCTGTGTAATTGGAGCTATTTTCTCTGAAAATGCTATCAAAATCGCTCATCATGACACCAAAGTCAATGAAAATGATCATTTAATTACTTTTATCGCTGACAAAAAGAATCTTGAAGAAGTTACAGAAATAATTTGCTCATAAATAGAATTTAATGAAAGTTAGACCCATTTTAAACCTTTTAGGCATCGGTTTAGTGTATTTTTCCTTTTTTCAGCTATTGCCTATAGTAATCTCGTTAATTTATCAGGAAAATAATTTTACTGATTACTCTGGTGCCTTTTTTATTACTCTAATTACTGGAGTGGCGTTTTGGGTAGCTACTTATAAAGAAAAGCAAGAAACAATTAGAATTAAAGAAGGATTCATTTTAACTGTAGCCTTTTGGGTCTTATTTACTGTTTTTGCTTCTTTACCCTTTCTTTTAAGCTCAACGCACGATTTTTCTATTGTGGATGCTTATTTTGAAACAACATCAGCTTTAACTACTACAGGATCAACTGTACTAGTTGGTCTTGACTCCTATAGTAAGTCCTTACTTTTCTATAGAGCCCTATTACAATGGCTTGGTGGAATGGGAATAATAGTATTAGCAGTTGCAATCTTTCCATTGCTTGGAGTTGGGGGCATGCAATTATACAAAAACGAAGGTTCTGGAGTAATGGGAGACAACAAACTCAGACCAAAAATTGCAGAAACAGCCAAATCTTTATGGTTTATTTACCTAATTTTGACTTTAAGTTGCTGTTTTTGTTACTTTTTTTCAGGTATGAGCCTCTTTGATGCTGTTACTCACTCCTTTACAACAGTTGCCATCGGTGGATTTTCAAATTATGACGAGAGTTTTGCTTATTTTGATAGCAATGCTATTTATTTGGTTTCTATTATATTCATGTTTCTTTCTGGTGCTAATTTTTCTCTACATTTCCTTGCTTATACAAAGTTAAACCCTAAATATTACATTCAAGATTCAGAATTTAAGTTTTATAGCACTGTTATTCTTTCTGCTTTTGTTTTAATAACTGTTGCGATGATTTATTTCGGATCTACAAATGACTTTGACTTAATTGTTACAACAGCTTTTCAGACAGTTTCTTTTGCAACCACTACAGGTTATGTAAATTCAGAATACTATCTGTGGCCTGCTTTTATTCCGTTCATGCTTTTAATGCTGGGAGTTATCGGAGCTTGTGCTGGTTCTACTGGAGGAGGAATAAAAATGATTAGAGTTTTAGTTCTCTACAAACAGGGCGGTAGAGAGCTTAAAAAATTAACTCATCCACAATCGGTTGTTCCAGTAAAGATTGGTGGAAAAATTCTTCTGCCAGAAATAGCAGAATCGGTTTGGGGTTTCTTTTCGGTTTATATATTGGCTTATGTTTTTCTAACAACTTTAATGCTTTTATACGGTTCGGATTTCATTACTTCGTTTTCTGCGGTAGGAGCGTCAATAAATAATCTTGGACCAGGACTAGGTGATGTTTCTCAAAATTATAACTCTTTGAATGATATATCTAAGATAACTCTATCGTTTTCTATGATACTAGGCAGATTAGAAATTTATACTCTTCTGGTATTAATGACTCCTTTCTTCTGGAAAAGTTAAGTAAGTGCTTACTATCTTTTAAAGGTAATCAATATAGCCTTTAAATCTTTTATATTCCCATGCATATTGTTCTGGAGAAACAAGGATATCTTCTTCCAGTACTTTATTCATTGACTCTAGAGACTTAGTTATATCATCAGAAAAAAAGTTATTCCCTATTTCTCTTACATTGATTTGATATCCATCTTTACCAGACGTACAGCTGCAATAAATTACATTACAGTCAGTCTTTTTAGCGATATTTGAGATCAAAGAATTTGTGAAGCAAGCATTGCCAAAAAAATTAGCTGTATGTCGATTTTTGTTTTTCGGAACCTGATCAACTGCCATTGCTATCGTTCCTTTATTGTTGATATGTTCGAGCAAAAGTTTAGTGCTTTTAAAGCCTATACCAACCATCTTTGCTCCGTAATTTTGTCGTCCACTTTGTACAAAATTATTAACAGTTTTATTTTTTACTTTTGTGAACGGAATAATAAGATTATCTGCTTTATGTGCCATCCATGAAATTAATAATTCCATATTACCAATATGACTAGAAATGATTATCAGGCCTTTGTCTTCACCTAATAAGGAATTAAATTTACTTTCATTATTAACTCTAGAAATCAGAGGGTAAATTTTCTTCGAGAAATCTCTTGAGTTTGACCAAATATAAATAGCTTCCATCAAAGATAAAGATGTTTGTCTAATGCTGCTTCTTGATAATTCCTCAATCTCTTCTTTACTTTTGCTTTTAAAAACATGTTTTAGATTAGTTGAGCTAGTTTTAAGGGTTTTAGAGTTAAAAAAGACCATCAAATAGCCTAAAACTGAGCCAAAAGCTTGAAAAGCCCTAAAAGGGACAATTTTAGCCAAAAAAAACAGTATTTTTATGAACATTTCAGTCCATTATATTCAACATTCAAGTAGAATTAGTAAGAAATCACCCTATTTTATTGAATCTAATCCAAATCATCGTATAAATGTCAGCTAAATCAATGGATGAATTAGTCTCTTTATGCAAAAGAAGAGGATTCATTTTTCAATCAAGTGAAATCTATGGTGGCTTACAGGGTATGTATGACTTTGGTCCGCTTGGAGTTGAGCTAAAAAATAATTTGAAAAATGCATGGTGGAAATCCATGGTTTATGAAAGAGATGACGTTGAGGGTTTGGATGCTTCCATTTTAACAAATCAACTAGTATTAAATTATTCCGGCCATGAAGATACATTTACGGATCCTTTGGTTGACTGCAGAAGTTGCAAGTCGAGATGGAGAGCAGATCAAATTGAAGATGCTTGCCCAAATTGTGGTAGCAAAGATTTGACTGACCCTAGACCTTTTAACTTGATGTTCAAAACAAATGTTGGCCCTCTTGAAGATAAAGGATCCATTGCTTATCTAAGACCAGAAACGGCGCAACAGATTTTTACAAACTTTAAGAATGTAGTTGATGCAACATCAAGATCTTTACCTTTTGGTATTGCTCAAATTGGAAAAGCTTTTCGAAATGAAATAACTCCAAGAAACTTTATTTTTAGAGTTCGTGAATTTGAACAAATGGAATTAGAATTTTTCGTGGAGCCAGGGGAGGATAATCATTGGCACGACAAATGGATAGAGGAAAGATCAAAATGGTGGGAGACTCAGGGTATCTCTAAAAAGAAAATTAGATTTTTAGAAGTACCTAAAGATGAGCTATCTCATTATTCAAAACGAACTGTTGATTTAATGTACGAATTCCCTCACGGCGAGGAAGAATTGGAAGGCATAGCAAATAGAACTGATTTTGATTTAGGATCACATTCCAAAAATCAAGATCAACTAAATATACAAAGTAAGATAAGAAAAAATTCGGACTCAAACTCAAGATTAGCGATACAAGATAAAGATTCAAATGAATGGATCGTTCCATTTGTAATAGAGCCATCTGCCGGAGTCGAAAGAGGAGTTCTGGCTATTTTGAACGAGGCTTATAAAGTTGAGAAATTAGAAGACGGAAAAGAAAGAATAGTTCTAGCTCTTAAACCTCATCTTAGTCCAATAAAAGCCGCCGTTATTCCTTTGAAAAAAAATAATGAAGATCTCGTGTCCTTGGCCAAAAATGTCAAAGACGAACTCCAGTCTCTAGGCAAGGGTAGAGTTCTCTTAGAAAATACGGGAAATATTGGAAAAAGTTATAGGAAGCATGACGAAGTAGGTACTCCTATGTGCATAACGGTTGATTTTGATTCTCTTGACAATAACACAGTTACAATAAGAGATAGAGATAGTATGGATCAAAAAACTGTTAAAATACATGATCTTACAACTTATTTCTCTAATTTTTTTAATTAAAGATATTCTTGGATAATTCAAGTAAATATATTGTTTTAGATCGCGATGGTGTCATAAACGTTGATCTATTTGATTATGTAAGAGATCCAAAAGAATTTGAATTTGAACATAAGAGCGTCCAAGCATTAAAAAAATTATCAGACAAAGATGTAAAAATTGTTGTTCTCACAAATCAAGCGTGTGTTTCGCAAAAAACCGCAACTGAAGAAATGATAAATAACGTTCACAATCATATGAAAAATGAACTAAAAAAAGTTGGAGCTGAGATTGAGCTGGTTCTATTTTGTCCGCATGCGAATGAAGACAATTGTGAATGTAGAAAACCCAAAACAGGTATGTTAGAAAAGGCTGAAACTAAGCTTGGGATTTCACTCAAGGATTGTTTTTTTATTGGCGACAAAGAATCTGATTTGCTTGCTGCAAAAAAACATGGGTGTCATCCGGTATTAGTTCTTACCGGATATGGAATGCATACCATCAGAACGGCTGAAAGTTTGCAGGGTGTTAAAATTTACGAGAATTTATTCGAAGCAATAGAGAACAACTTTTGATGCTTTATCTTAGATCAGGTATTTTTTATTTTTGCCTAATTATCGGATTGGGATTAATTTTCATTGGCATACCTTTCTTGTATTTCACTCCATTAATTATGCGACAAAAAATTATTTTAAGCTGGGTTTGGTTAGTAAGATTTCTGTTGAAATATATTTGTAATGTTGAAATTGAATTTAAAGGATTCAAAGAATACCTTGATGGAAAATTTCTCTTTGTCTCTAATCACCAAAGCACATTGGAAACATTAGTGTTACATCATGAGTTTCAACCAATTTCAGCGATTACAAAAAAAGAAAATTTAAGTGTTCCAGTTTTTGGTTTAGGTTTTAGATTGCTTGAACCTATTTATATAGAAAGAGAGATGAAGCTGAGCTCTACCAAAAAAATAATAAGAGAAGGGATAAAGAAAATTGAAGCTGGGTTATCTGTTTTATATTTTCCAGAAGGCACGAGGATGCCAACAGGAGAGATAGGAAGGTTTTCAAGAACTGGTATTGAAGTTGCTGCTAAGACTGAAACCAACATCATCCCCATAGTTCATAACTCAGCAGAGTGTTGGCCCCCCAGTTACTTAATACAACCTGGAAAAGTTATTTTTTATTTAGGCGATCCAGTTGAAACGTCTGGTAAAAATGTAAGACATCTTACAACTGAACTTCAATCATGGATGATTGATAATTATCATTTAACTTCCGCGTCTGAGAAAATTTAAAAAAAACTTCTAGAGGCTTTGTTTCATAAAAAACTCCCTTTTTTGCTCCTTTTTGGTAAATTTAAGTCTTAATTGGTGCAAAATACCATTTAAGGGGAAATTATGCTTAAAAAACTCTTTAGCCAAGCCACAAATGACAAAATTCACTGGACAACACTTGTAAGTGAAAAAATCCTTTTAGCTATTATAGGAATTGCAACATGCATTGCTGCAGCCCTTTATCTATGGGAAATGTTTCTTCAGAGACGCATTGAACTGTCAGATTTATTCTTATTATTTATCTATGCTGAAATTTTAGGCATGGTTGGGTCTTTTTACAGCACAAATAGAATTCCAGTAACCTTACCAATAATTATTGCGATAACGGCTATTTGCAGATTAATTGTTATGCAGAATAAAGAAATGGAAGCTACTTTAATTGTGGGGGAAGCTGCAGCGGTTCTTATCTTGGCAGGTGCTGCATACATGATGAGCCTAAAAGATAAAATAAGTTTAGAAAAATTGAAAAACAAAGAGAATGATGATGTACAGAGCTAGTGCTTTTTTAGAGGCTTTTCAGATTCTTCGAACCAACCTTTTATAACTTCATTATTTTCATCTATCCATCTATCAATTTGAAGAATAACGAAATCTTGGCCAGAGATTAAATCAAAATTATCCTGTGGCATTGATTCTTTTTCTTTTTCAAGAAGTTGTCTTAATGTAATGAGGTTTTCCGTTTGTTGTTGATATTCCAAAAGAGTAGGTTTTTTTTTATCTGAAAAAGTGTTTTGGATTTCATCCAACAGCTGGTTTTTGAATTTTTGAATCTCTTTGATATTCAAAACTCTTTTATCTCTCTGCTCCAGGAAATTTTTTTTATCTTTCTTTCTTTAGATGACAGGATCTTAATGCGAAATTCGATTCTAATTTCATTAATACTTTTTTCAAGCAACTCCTCTGAAAAATAATAGTTCCACCGTTTCTTCATTTTAAAACATCTTAATAAAATCGCTGGCCACTTTTTAAACATGACCTTCAAATAAAGATAAAGATATTTTATATGACCAACTTCTTTTAAAAGAATACCTACTTTTTCTGAAGTTTCCTTGAAATCAATTTTTCCAGAAAAATAATCTTTTAATGCTTGAAAATTATTACCGCCAAAAAATACCCAGCAATCCAACATTGCTTCCTCTTCTAAAGTTGTATCTAATCCAAAAACTACATGAGTCGCATCATGGCAGAGAATGCCCCATTTTTCAGAATCACTAACTTGTTCTCCTAATACATGTCTATCATTCTTTCTTAAATAACTTCTGTACTCTTCTATACCTTCCTGCAGTGATAATTTGCAATCTTGATTCTGAAAATTTAGCATTTTTAAATTATAGTTTAATACTTTTCTTCTATTACAAACTTTATTTAGTTAATTTGCCTTAAACTGATTTTATGAATTTAAGTATGTTTATTATTGGGAGTTTTGTTTTTATTGTTGCTTTTTCCTTTTTTAAAGTTACTGCCTTGCGGAAAACTAAACATCAGGATGTATCTTGGTTGAAGCTTTTTTCTGTGTTTTTAGTGGACCTTATAATGCTAATGATTGGGACTTTGGGAGTTGGGATATTTTTTGTATCACTGTTCAACATGTTTCATGGATAAACTTTTAAGAAGTAGTTTTCTTAGTAATCTTTTTGCTTATCTAAAATATAGATATTTATTACAAAGTATTGATTTTAATGAAGATATTTCTATGTACGAGGATTTATTTTCAGGTGGGCAAAGGATTTTTCACGGGGTGATATTAGATGATGCAGGAAATCTTATTAGAGATAATCAAGAGCCTGTGAGTAATTGCCTGGAAGACTATTTACTTAAGCAAAGAAATTAAAATCAGGACTTAGAGGATCCAATGGCAACCGGCCTGATAGGTGAAGCAGCGCTACCTTTGGTTTTTAACGGAAGTATCATCACACATGAAAGATCAACTGAATCCTTAGCAAGCAAATCTAGTTTTAAGTTTTCTATGGTATGTATTCCTACCTGAGTTAAAAAATAATAGTGTGCTGGTAAAACAACACCATCAGGATTTTGAGATACTTCCTTTCCCATTTCACTTGGATCACCAAAAGCATCTACTCCCCAGTTATCTAAGCCTACACCTACAACTTTTTTGTCGGCTAAGAATTTAGCTGCGTTAAACGATATTCCTGGAGCTTTAGAATAATAAATTTTATTCTCATCAGGATCTTCATAATGGTCACTCCATCCTGTGTAAATAAGAACCACGTCGCCAGGTAAAATTCCTCTTTTTTTCAATGATGATTTTTTTAAGGTTTCCTTTATATGCTTTACGGTTACGTATTCACCAGCGTTCATTGATCTTCCTCCGAAGGAATATTTTCTGACGTCAAGCAGAACGGCAGAAGTGATAATTGGAGGAACTGTTTCAATCCCTAACTTTTGCAATGGAGACTCTGGGTAAGGTTTTACTTCTTTAGCAGATAAGTCTTTAAAATATTTAACACCTGAAAGATCAACCTCTCCCTTTCCATCCCAAAACTTATCGGAATGTCCAAAATGTCCAAGGGCATCAATTTGAGTGCCTTGATTTCCATCGTTCACGTTTTCATTAAGCACGTCCATCGTATAGATGTGGTTGGAGTTTTCAAAACCCAGCTCAGGTAAAAATTTTGGTTTGTACTCGCCTGCAAATGGGGATAAGGGCATTGTTGAAGTTCGCTCGTATGAAAGCTCATAAACCTTTGCATTACTTTGAGACATCTCCGTTGCACATCTTGCCCAAGTATCTGAACCAAGTAAGTTTGTCATACCTCTCTCTGAGGAGACGTCCGAACCCAAAAGAAAACTTGATGAACTTAAGAATGATATAAAAATGATTTTGATCATCAAAGAAGTATAAAGGAAATAAATTTAATTGAGTCAGCTAGCAGATAGCTGACTCAAGGATTATTTTGCTAAATTGAAATTATCTGTTCCTTCTCTAGCACCCATCCAAGTTTCGTTAGCAACTTGTGTTGATATATCGGATAAATCAAATAAAGCCTTCATTGCCTCTGAGGTTGGTTGCGCTCCTGAACCCCAAGAACCTGGTTCTGCATCAACAATAAATGCAATTAAATTTGGATTTATCCAATAATATTTAGCATCATTGACGCCAGGAGAACTTTTCGCAGCTTTGCAAACCGAAAAAGCAGCATTTCCAAAGGTATTTCTATCCGCGCCGCTGTGCATCTCAAATTTTGTAATTTGTAACATAAAAAACTCCTATTTTTTATAAAATTATTAGTAACAGTTATAAATAGTATTAATAATTTTAATAAAAGGGAAGAAAAAACAGGAAACTTTGAATTTATATATCTATATTACTTACTAGACCCGCGTTAGTTTCGATGAATTCTCTCCTTGACTCGACATCATCTCCCATCAGGTTGTAAAAGATTTCATCTGCTGCTTCTGCGTCTTCAATTGTAACTTTTAAAAGAGATCGACTGTCTGGATTCATAGTAGATTCCCATAATTGGTCTGCATTCATCTCACCTAAACCTTTATATCTTTGAATGCTTAATCCTTTTTTCGAATCCTCAAACAATTCTTCAAAAGAACCTATAAAATTGTCTCTAAATTCTTTTTTAACTTCTCCTTTCATGAAAAAGGAAGAATTTGGCTTAACTCCAGTAATTTTCTTTTTGAAATCCATAATTAATTTGTAGCCTATGGACTTAAAGAAAGATATAGGCAATATGGTTGCCAATGTATTTCCATGTTCTGTCTGAGAGATTATTAATCTGGACTTGCTGTCCTTGTCTAAATCAACCTTGATTTCTACATCACCTGAAGAAATTTTATTTAGTTTTGAATTTATTTCTTTAAGCCATCCACTAATATTTTTCTGATCAAAATCTTTGGAATTTAAAATTGACTCAATGAATAAGGTTGGAGTGTTGTTGGTTGAAGATTCAACAAAGTCCATCATTGAATTATATGAAGAAAGCATGCTAGAGAAATCCTGCTCGGTAACTTTTTTTGTTTTAGTTAAATGAAGAACAGTCTCTTGAGAAATCTTATTCACTAAGAAACTTCTTAACATGGAGTCATTTTTTATATATTCCTCTGATTTTCCGCGTCCAACTTTGTACAGGGGCGGTTGCGCTATAAAAATATGACCAGCTTCTAAAACTTCTGGCATGTGACGATAAAAGAAAGTTAATAACAAGGTTCTAATATGAGACCCGTCTACATCGGCATCAGTCATTATTACAACAGAATGATATCTTAACTTTTCCAAATTAAAGTCTTCTTTGAGACCACAACCCAGTGCGGTTATGATATTTACAATTTCATCAGAGTTTAAGACTTTATCTATTCTTGCTCTTTCTACATTAAGAATTTTTCCCTTCATTGGATAGATTGCCTGGTTATGTCTGTTTCTTCCCTGTTTAGCTGAGCCTCCCGCTGACTCTCCCTCTACAATGTATAACTCACTTAGAGAAGGGTCTTTTTCTTGGCAATCTGCTAATTTGCCGGGGAGACCTATTCCATCAAGAACACCTTTTCTCCTTGTCATTTCTCTGGCTTTTCTAGCAGCTTCTCTAGCCCTTGAAGCATCAATTATTTTGGTTGCAATCTGTTTTGCTTCTCCAGGATTTTCTAAAAGAAAATCATTCAAATGCTTATAAGTTTCTTGCTCTACTACAGGCTTAATTTCCGATGAAACTAATTTATCTTTTGTTTGAGACGAGAATTTTGGATCCGGTAACTTGACTGAAATTACCGCAGTTAAACCTTCCCTGACATCTTCCCCAGATGGAGTTAAGTCACCAGATTTTAAGTAACCTTCCTTTTCCATAAAATTGTTTAAACTTCTGGTAAGTGCGGTCTTAAATCCACTTAGATGACTTCCACCATCTTTTTGAAAAATATTGTTTGTGTAGCAAAGAGCATTTTCTTGGTAACTATCGTTCCACTGCAGAGCTAGCTCTACAGCCATGCCATCTTTTGTTTCTTTCAAAAATCTAAACGGCTTATTGATTACTGATTTCTTTTTGTTAAGAAATGTCACAAATTCTTCAAGGCCTCCGTCTGACTTAAAGTTACTAGATCTTCCGTCACGTTCATCTTTTAAAATTATCGATAATCCAGAATTTAGAAATGACAATTCTCTTAGTCTCTTAAAAAGAGTGTCATGGTCAAAAGTTCTATTCTTTCCAAAAGTCTCTAAAGATGGAATAAAAGTAATGCTGGTTCCAGTCTTATTAGATTTCCCGCCTTTCTTTAATTTTGATTTTGGGGTCCCATTTTTATATTCTTGTATGTAACTAAATCCATCTCTATTTATTTCTAATAGAAGATATTCTGAAAGAGCATTTACAACTGAGATACCAACACCGTGCAGCCCACCAGAAACTTTGTATGAATTGTCATCAAATTTTCCACCAGCGTGAAGCTTCGTCATGATAACTTCAGCTGCCGAAATACCCTCGTCTTTGTGGATATCCACTGGTATGCCTCTTCCGTCATCCGAAATAGTAACCTTGGAATTATCATGCACCGTCACAGTGACATTCTCACAGTAACCAGCTAGCGCTTCGTCAATTGAGTTGTCTAGTACTTCGTAGATCATATGATGGAGGCCAGTGCCATCATCAGTATCACCTATGTACATACCAGGACGCTTTTTAACAGCTTCTAAACCCTTTAAAACCGTTATATTTGAGGAGTCATAACTGGCTTTGTTTTTAGCTTTTTTTGGAGGTTTTTTTGGTGTTTTTTTTACCGGTTTTGGCATGCTTTATTATAAAGCAATTAGGGTATTAAATCGCCCTTTTATACCTAAAAAATCGGGGTCGATTGAGGACACAAACTTCTGTCCTGGAGCTTCCAAAATTAGGTCCAAACATTTTAGAAAATTGTCTTCGTCTAGCTCGGAAGGCAAGTCATCAACTAATAAGATAGAGTGCTTTTTTCCGAGATTATAGATATGTTGATTAAATCCTAATATTGTTAATAAAATCAATAGCTTCTGCTCTCCTCTAGATAGAATATCTCCTGATTTTACACCGTTGACATCATAAAGGAGATCAAGTCTGTGAGGCCCAATAGTTGAAAATTTTACTTCCAAATCTTTTTGATAAACTTCGCGCAATTTA
Source organism: uncultured SAR86 cluster bacterium (assembly GCA_902604535.1). Classification (GTDB taxonomy): domain Bacteria; phylum Pseudomonadota; class Gammaproteobacteria; order Magnimaribacterales; family AG-339-G14; genus CACNYO01. Next base: position 61,793 of record CACKZK010000001.1, on the reverse strand, counting down.
TCCTTAAAATCTTCTTCATCTAACCAAAGATTTTCAACCCTGAGATTAACCTTTTTTTCTGGAGGGAAGTCCTTGTCAAAATTAATTTTTAGCAATGGAATTATCTTGTCCAAATGTTTATTTCTCAAAGATGAAACTTCTAATGATTTTTCGATAAATAGATCGTTCCATATTTTGAATGTTTTTTTATTTGTCTCTTTGAGCGCATTGTTCCTGAGCCTCAATGATTTTTGAAACTCTATGTATTTTTTTTTGTAATTTTGTTCCACGTGAAACAAATAAAAATCTAAAAAGTTTCTTCTAGTCTCAGATGAAGACTCCAAATAATTCAGTGCAAAGTTATTAATTAAAAACGGACAAACATCATTCAGTGTTGATTCTTTTGGTGTAAGTTGCCTGAGGAGTGCTTTAGTTTTTTTTCTTGAGATCTCTACTTTCGAATTGTCATCAAATAACGCTTTCAATGCAAAAAAATCTTCTTCAAATGGATAGAAAGAGTTCATATTGTTCGTTTTGAACGACTTATTTTCTATCGAGAAGTAAATACTTTCTAATAAGGTAGTTTTTCCAGAACCATTCTTCCCTGAAATGAGATTTGAGTTAGTGAAGGAAAAAAATTTTTGTGAAAGAGCTCTAAAAGAGGATAACTCTAATCTTTTTAGGCCCATAAGACTAGAGTCTCATAGGCATAATAACGTGTATAAGATCTTCGTTTTCCTTATTTTTTACAATGCAACTTGATTCTTGACCAAAAAAAACTATTTCTGCAGATAAATCTTTAATGGTAGTAAGAGATTCTTGTAAATAACTTATATTGAAGCCAATTTCTAGCTCTGGACCTGAGTAATCAACCTTTATTTCTTCTTCAGCGCTCTCTTTTTCTGGGTTATTAGCCTCTATTTTCAGCAAGTCTTCGTTGAGACTCAAACGAATCCCTTTATATTTTTCATTTGAAAGAACGGATGCTCTACTTAAAGCAGTATTCAATTCATTTTTATCGATAATAAGTTTGGATTCGTCGCCGACTGGAAAAACTTTCTCATAATCAGGATAATTACCTTCAATTAATTTAGAAGTGAAGGAAAATACACCGCCTATAACATTGATTTGATTCTGAGAAACATTTAACGTAATTTCTTCTTCATTAGTAGAAATAATTTTTTGCAACTCCATAACTGCTTTTCGAGGAACAATAACCCTGATATCCTCTTTCAAGCTATCAATAGATGTTTTTGTGAAAGCCAGTCTATGACCATCCGTTGATACCACGCATAGTGCGTTTCCTTTTGTCTCTAACAAGCAACCATTTAAATAATATCTTACATCTTGAGCAGCCATTGCTACTGAAGTTGAGCCTATCATATCTGCTAATCTTGAAGATAAAATTTTAATAGAACTACTGTAATCAACTGCATCTATGGAAGGAAAATCGCTAGCTGGCAATGTGGCTAAATCTGCCTGAAACTTTAAGGCTTTAATTTCAATCTGGTTATCAATTAAGCAAAAGTTGAGCTTTGTGTCTTCTGGAATCGATCTAACCAAGTCTGCCAATTTTCTAGCAGATACAGTAACTTCACCTTCTTTTTTTATCTCTACATCCTCGATTGTTATTTTAAATTCGATTTCTAAGTCAGTTGCGGTTATTTTTATTGAATTTTTAACAGCTGCAATTAAAACATTTGACAAAATAGGAATAGATTGCCTTTTTTCAGATACATTTGAGGCCAGTAAAACCGGCTCAATGAGATCATTTTTATTTACATTAAATTCCATATTCAAGCGGTAAGGACTCTAACCAAGTTTTTGTAATCTTCATCCAGCTCAGTGCTACCTTCTCTTAATTCTCCTATTTTTTTGCATGCATGAAGAACCGTCGTATGATCTCGGCCTCCAAAAGCGTCGCCAATTTCCGGAAGGCTATGATTTGTTAGTTCTTTGGCTAAACTCATCGACAATTGTCTCGGCCTGGCGAGAGACCTGTTTCTTTTAGATGATAACAGATCAGAAAGCCTTATATTGAAATAATCTGAAACTGTCTTCTGGATGTTATCTATACTGACTTGTCTGGCTTGGATGGCAAGCAAATCTCTTAAAGACTCTTTAATTAAATTAAGATCAACTTCTTTGTTTGCAAATTTTGCATTAGCGCCAACTCTTTTTAGTGCCCCCTCAAGTTCTCTCACATTAGATCTAATTCTTTCAGATATAAAGAAAGCACAGTCTTGTGGCATATTCAAATTAAGCTCTTCTGCTTTTTTTAATAAGATTGCCACACGAGTTTCAAGCTCTGGAGGCTCAATAATCACTGGTAAACCCCAGCCTAACCTGGACTTCAGTCTTTCTTCTAATCCCTCTATTTCTTTGGGATACCTGTCGCAGGTCAATATCATTTGCTGACCTCCTTCCAACAAAGAATTAAAAGTATGAAAAAGTTCTTCTTGAGACTGTTCTTTTCCTGCAAAAAACTGGATATCGTCTATTAGTAATGCATCTACGCCTCTATAGAACTGCTTAAACTCGTTTATTGCCCCTAATTGAAGTGATTTAACCATATCACTAACGAATCTCTCGGAATGAATATAAACAATTCTCTTTGATGAATCTTTTTCTTTAAGTTTATTTCCCACTGCATGCATTAAATGAGTTTTACCTAAACCAACCCCACCGTATATAAATAATGGGTTATATGCGCCTTTAGGTGAATCAGCAACCTGTTTTGCAGCTGCTAGAGCTATATTATTCGATTTTCCTTCTACAAAAGTTTCAAAGGTAAAATTTTCAAAAAGAGAATTTTCTTTATCATCTAGAAAAGGAATTTTTTTAGATTTATCCTTTGTAATGAATGGTTTAGGAGAATTAAATAAATCATAATTCAAACTTAGATTTTTAGAATCAAGAGATCTAGATAAAAATTGTTTTATGATGGAATCATAATTTTGTTTAACATGTTCTTTGATGAAATCATTAGGGGCTAAAAGCGTTACAGCTTGCATGCCAAATTCGTCTTGTTCTTCTGAGTAAGCCAACGGACTTATCCAAGTAGAGAATTCATCCTGATTTAGCTCTAGTTCAAGCGACTTTCTGCATTCTTCCCAGGCTTGATAATTCATAAAAAGATAATAATATCTTTATTATAACTTATCCACAGGATAATCATTTGAAAAGCTGTGAATAACTTGTTAATAATATAATTAATTAGAGTTTTATTTATTCGCTTAATTAATATATCATTCTCAATCTTAATTTATTCATAATGAAAAGAACCTATCAACCAAGCAAACTGAAAAGAAAAAGAACTCACGGCTTTAGAGCCAGAATGTCTTCTGCCGGTGGCAGAGCTGTTATAAATAACAGAAGAAGAAAAGGCAGAAAGGTTTTGTCTGCTTAAAATGAAAATACCTGCTCTGGTGGGAAAAAAGGACTTTGATAACGTCTTCAAAAATTCAGATACTTCATTCTCATCTGGACCTTTCGTTGTAATTCTAAAAAAAAACAAAATATCCTCAACCAGGACTGGAATTATTATTCAAAAAAAGTTTGTTAAATTAGCTGTTAATCGAAATTATATTAAAAGAAAATTTAGAGAGATTATAATGAGATCTGAGCTAAACTCTTTTGACGTTGTCCTTGTGGTTAAAAATAAAATAGAGGAATTTAATAAATTAAAGGTAAAAAAAAATTTCATTGATTTAGAGTCCAAAATTGAAAAGATTTAACTTAAAAAAAATATTAGTTTTATTGATTGTTGTTTATCAGAGATCAATCAGTCCGTACTTTGGGCCCACCTGTAGATTTCAGCCAACATGTTCTGAGTACGCTAAAAGTTGTATTGAGATTCATGGTGTAATAAAAGGCACGTATTACAGTTTAAAAAGGATCTCGAAATGTCATCCTCTTGGATCATATGGTTATGATCCCGTTCCGGAGAAAACAAAGAATGATTGATAATTTTCAAAGATATTTTTTAGTATTTTCAATCTTCATTTTTAGTTATTTATTGCTTATAAATTGGAATCCGCCTGCTCAGGATGAAACAAACTCTGAAAGTATTTTAAACGATAGTGAGTACTTACCAACTAATCCAATTTCTAAGCCTGATTCTTTTGTGGATGAGTCAAGTTCTTTTGCTGAGTCAAGCAATATCACCTCTTTGATATGTGGCGCCGAGGAAACAGTCGAAATTTCTAATGGAAATCAGAAGCTTGAAATAAGCCTGTCCAACGGCCAGATTATTAAATCAGAATTATTGAATTATCCTTTGGAAATTAATGGTCAGGCTAATACTTTACTTTTCAACAAGTGTGGCAAGGAGAACTACTTTTTAGATGGTGGTTTTGTTGTTTCAGGAATGTCTAACGCGCCAGAAGGAAATTATTTTTCTGTGTTATCTAAATCAAAAGACTCGGTAGAAATTCTAAGAAGGCTTCCAAATGGCTCTACACATTCTAAGAAAATTAGCTTGGGGGAAAACTTCAGAATAAATTTTGAAGAAGAATTTTTTAATGGAGAAGTTGTAGAAGTTTCAGTCGCGCCATATGCAAAAATAAACCGCTCATCCGAGAAAACTATTTCTGGTTCAGGGGGCATCTTTACCCAGCCCTCTTCTTGGGCATATTTAGGCCCTGCGTTTTCTTATGATGGTGAAAACTACGATAAAAGATCTTTCTCAGAAATCGAAGAAGCAGAATTTAGGACATCAACCAGTGGTGGTTGGATTTCAATGATTCAACATTATTTCTTAGCCTCCCTGCTACCCAACCAATTGTCCAACAGCCTGCTTCAAGGTAAGAAAAATAAAAATGATGGCTCTTTTTCTATCGGATTTGTTGAAGAGACCAAAAAGGTTGCTCCAAACGCCTCAATAAAAAACGAGTATTCAGCATATTCGGGCCCAAAAATTAAAGGAAATTTAGACTTAATGCATCCAAAGCTTGGCTTAGCTATAGATTATGGCTTCCTTTATTGGATTGGTCAGCCTATTTTTTGGGTAATGAACCTCATTAATCAAGCAATTAGCAGCTGGGGATGGTCTATTGTGCTGGTAACGGTCCTTATAAAGATTTTCTTATGGCCCTTATCTTATGTTGCATACAAGAATATGGGGAAAATGAGGCAACTTCAGCCCAAACTCAAGGAACTTCAAGAGAGGTATGGGGACGACAGACAGGCTATGTCAAAGGAGATGATGGCTCTTTATTCAAAAGAAAAGGTAAATCCTGCATTGGGATGTCTTCCAATGCTGCTACAAATGCCTTTTTTCCTTGCTTTTTATTGGGTTCTTATTGAAACTGTTGAGCTCAGGCACGCGCCATTCATGTTTTGGATTGTTGATTTATCTGTTAGGGACCCTTTATTTATATTGCCTTTATTAAACATGGGGGCTATGTATCTAATGCAGCTTTTGCAGCCTCAACCTGCGGGTGTAGATCCAATGCAGGCAAGAATTTTTAAATTTATGCCTATCATATTTGGAGTGCTCTTTGCATTTTTCCCCGCTGGCCTTGTCTTGTATTGGTTAGTGAATTCCCTTGTCTCGGCCTTACAAATGCTTATGCATGGGCCCAAAAAGGCAGCATAGAGGAGATTTCTTTGGATCAGGCTATAGTTGCTTGTTCAACTCCACCCGGCAGAGGAGCTATTTCGGTTGTAAGAATTAGCGGAAAGGAGGCAAAAAGCATTATTAATAGCCTCTTTTCCTTAAAATTTGATCATGGGACATCAAAGGTGGCAGAGACAAGCCTATTAGAGGGGTTTCATGAAAAATGTTTAATTTCATGCTTTGAGAGCCCTTCATCCTATACTGGCGAGGATGTGGCCGAAATATCATGTCATGGGAACCCCTTAATCGTTAGGGCTTTAATTCAGAAATGCATTGAATTAGGCGCTAGAAACGCAAACCCAGGCGAATTTACCCAAAGGGCCTTTTTGAATAATAAGATTGACCTTGTGCAGTCTGAGGCCGTTATCGATCTCATAAATGCTAGCTCTAGCTCTGCAATGGCGGCGGCATCAAAGTCAGTTTCTGGCAATTTCGGTGAAAATGTAGATAAAATCTTGAAAAGTCTCAGAAAAATTAGGATACTTGTAGAATCTTCAATTGATTTTTCTGATCAAGACACAAATATAGATTTTATGGAAATTAATAGTCTTTTTAAAGATTTTAAACGAATTTTAAAGGATTTTGATACAAAAGTTGAGGAGGGAATTAGGGTAATGTCTCAACATAGGGTTGTCGTCGCCGGCCCTCCAAATGTGGGTAAGTCCAGTATTATGAACATTCTTTCTGGAGAAGAAGCCTCGATTGTTACTGAAATCAAAGGTACTACCAGGGACCCAATCTATAAAAAAATACAAATTAAAGATCTGCAAGTAGATATTTATGATACAGCAGGAATAAACGACGAAACGAAAGACGAAATTGAAAAGCTTGGAATAGACAAATCTAGGTCGTTAATAGAGGGAGCAGACCTGATCTTGGAAGTTATCGATGCGGATAACATAGATTTTAGCTTTAAAAACAACAAAAACATTTTAAAAGTCTTTAATAAGTCTGACGTATCTAGCCCACCCAAAGAGTTTGACGGGGTTGTTGTTTCTGCTCTTGAGAAATCAAACATCAAAACTCTTGAAGAAAAAATTTACGAACTCCTTTCGGACGCCGGACTTGATGCTTTGTTTTCAGCTAGAGAAAGGCACCGAAACTTGGTTAAAAAAGCTTTTTTTGAAATTAACTCTTGTCCAGACCCGATTAATATGAAAAACGTTGATATAGCTGCAGAGCACCTAAAGTTGGCCGATATCTTTCTTGGAGACATTAAGTCTCCCATGAGCGTCGATGACTTTTTGGGGGAAATATTTTCCACTTTTTGCATTGGTAAGTAAGCGCTAACTTCAATTAACATCCTGTTATTAAAATGTTTTTTATTGGATTAAAATCTTTTTAGAAAGCTGTGCGTAACTATTTATAGTTATTTTCTCAACATTTTAATAAGCACAAAACACAGCTTATAAACAAGCTTAGTAACATGACCGCCCCCTCTCAACCCTCCTGTTTTGCGGAGTAATAAGCTTTCTTCCACTTATGAACAGGGCTAACAACAATAAACATATACTCTCTAATATATAAATACATATATATAATATTTTTAATGAAAGCAGACGTAATAGTTATAGGCGGAGGCCATGCGGGGTGTGAGGCGGCTGCAGCTTCCGCTAGAATTGGAGTTAAAACCATCTTGGTCACACATAATTTTGAAACCATTGGTCAAATGTCATGCAATCCTGCTATTGGAGGAGTAGGAAAAAGCCACCTCGTTAAGGAGATAGATGCTGCTGATGGAATAATGGCAAGATGTGCCGACAGCGCCGCTATACATCTAAAAGTTTTGAACTCTTCTAAAGGGCCGGCCGTCAGAGCTACGCGCGCACAGGCAGATAGGGAGTTATACAAAAAAGTCGTTCAAAAAGAACTGAAGCATCTAGAAAATCTCGAGATTGTTGAAGGTGAGGTTACTGACCTTAATATAAAAAACAATCAAATCGGTTCGGTTTCTGTCGGCGAGAGTAAAATTTTAAAAGCCCAAAAAGTAATTTTGACAACAGGGACCTTCCTCAATGGAAAGCTTTTTACTGGAATGGATAACAACGAAGGGGGCAGGATTGGAGATAATTCCTCAAAAAAATTAGCAGAAAAATTAAGAAATATTGATTTTTCAGTTGGCAGATTGAAGACAGGAACTCCTCCGAGAATTCATAAAGACTCTATAAATTGGGAAATTTTAGAAGAGCAAAAAGGTGACTTCCCTAGACCTACGATGTCTTTTTTAAGCGACCAAAGCGCTCACCCCAAGCAAGTGCCATGCTTTATAACTAGAACGAACGAAAAAACTCACGAAATCATAATAGGCGACCTTGATAGATCTCCAATGTTCTCAGGAAAGATTGAAGGAGTTGGGCCAAGGTATTGCCCATCCATCGAAGACAAAATATTCAGATTTAAAGATAAAAAGTCCCATCAAATATTTATAGAACCAGAAGGATTAAATTCTGACTTAATTTATCCAAACGGAATTTCGACAAGTCTGCCAAAGGACTGCCAGGAAAGGTTTGTTAGATCTATCGAAGGATTTGAAAGCGCCCAGATAACTCAATATGGCTACGCGGTCGAATATGATTTTTTTGATCCCAGAGAACTGCACGAAACACTGGAAACAAGGAAGATAAAAAACCTTTACTTTGCAGGTCAAATCAATGGCACGACAGGATATGAGGAGGCCGCAGCTCAAGGTCTTGTAGCTGGCGCAAATGCCGCCCTGTCTTTTTTAGGAAGAGACCCTTGGACGCCAGGCAGAGAAGAATCTTATCTGGGAGTTTTAATAGACGACCTTGTAACCCTTGGAACGAAGGAACCATACAGGATGTTCACCAGCAGATCTGAACATAGATTAATTTTAAGAGAGGACAATGCCGATCAAAGAATCACAGAAAAAGCTTACAAAGCCGGCTTGGTTTCTGAGGGTAGATACAAAACCTTTTCTAGAAAGAAAAACAAAATAATTAAGGAGAAAGACAAACTAGCAAAGCTATTTCTCCGACCCGAAGACGAAAAAATTTATAGCGTTTTGAAAATTAAGGAGCCAAAGTCAGCCACCTCTTTTTTAGACTTGCTGAAGAGGCCGGATCTAGATTTTTATGCTTTAGCCAAGGCGTTTTCTATCGAGACCCCAGACAACGATATAGTTTTTGATATCGAAACGAACGAAAGATATTCGGGATACATCAAAAGGCAAATGGACGAGATAGAAAAAATGAAGAAAAACAGAAACGCTCACATTCCTCCGAATTTTGACTATTCAAACGTTAAAGGCCTTTCAGCAGAAATTACTCAAAAACTCTTCAAAGTTGAACCCAAAACTCTTGCACAAGCCTGGAGAATTCCAGGAATCACTCCAGCAGCAATATCGGCGTTAATGGTTTACTTGAAAAGAAACGAAGAAGAAATTGCAGACAAAAATGCACATGCAAGCATCCGAGAGCCTTAAGAGTTCGCTGGAGGAAATCTCAAAACCAGAAAAAGAAGAGGAGCTAAAAGAATTCGCCCTCAAAGTTTTCGATTGGAACAAAACTACAAATCTCGTTTCAAAAAGCTCGACCCTAGAAAATATATATCATCACATTATTGACTCTGCGCATTTATATCCCCTAATACGAAATAATTCATACATTGATGTTGGAAGCGGAGCGGGATTTCCTGGGCTCGTAATTTCGATTCTAGGAAACGAAGTCGGCTGCCTGTTGGAACCGGCCAACAAAAAAGCATCCTTTTTAAGGCACTGTCTTGCACATTTCGGCATTGAAAAAACAAAGGTCTTGCAAAAAAGGCTTGAGCATCTTGAGCTCATCAAAGAGGACGTTCTGATTTCTAGGGCGTTTGCAGAGCCAAAAAAAATCCAGAACCTGGCATTGAAGAAAATGAGCGGAGATCAAAAAATTTTACTTATGGTTTCTGAGCAGCAAGCCATGCGCGAAGATAAAAATGACTGGAGGTACATACCTTCCCCAGCATCCCAAACCCTAGGAAAAAAAACAGGTTTCTTAGAAATTAACCCAACAAAAAAATGATAATATATAACCTTGATAACTTTAGTTGTAGCCAACCAAAAAGGCGGGGTAGGAAAAACCACCACGGCGGTAAACTTAGCCGCCTCTCTAGCAGCCACCAAAAGAAAAGTTCTTTTAATAGACATTGATTCACAGGCCAACGCCACCACCGGATCCGGCCACGAGAAAGCAGAAGACATACTTACCATAATGGACGTTTTGGCCAGGGGCGCAAACATCAAAGAAACCATACTGCCCTGTACAGATTTTGGTTTTGATCTGGTGCCCTCATGTCAGGATTTAATTTCAGCTGACATTGAAATGACCACGGTTCCCGCCGCCTCCCTCCAGCTAAAAAACGCTTTAAGATCTCTCGAGGGTAGTTATGATTATGCGATAATTGATTGTCCGCCGTCATTGGGCATTCTTACTTTGAACGCTCTAAGAGCCAGCTCCAAACTAATCATTCCCATGCAGTGTGAATACTATGCAATGGAGGGACTTGTTTCGCTGAATAAAGCCATCAATGACATCAACAATAAGACCGGAGAAAACATACAGATCAGCGCCATCTTGAGAACAATGTTCGACCCTAGGGCCAGGCTAACAAGAGAGGTCTCAGAGGAGCTGCAAAAATATTTTCCTAATGAGCTTTGCTCAACCGTTATACCGAGAAACATAAAGCTAGCTGAAGCCCCCAGCTCTGGGAAACCAGGTCTTTTTTATGATCCAAAAGCCAAGGGAACGGTTGCTTATCTTGCGTTAGCCGGAGAAGTTATTTCAAAGTTTGAAAAAGATTCGATGGTTGCATGAGCGAAGACAGAAGAACTTTAAAGAGAGGTCTAGATGCTTTGTTGGGAGACGAGCCCATTTCTTCTCAGCAAGCGCAAAGCCAAGAAATAGCTATAGATAAAATAAGCCCCAGCAGATATCAAGCAAGAGAAAACATAAACCAAGAGTCTCTTGAAGAATTAACAGAATCAATTTCTTCACAAGGGGTAATTCAGCCAATAATAGTTCGTAGAGTGGGGGGAGACGCTTACGAGCTCATAGCCGGAGAAAGAAGATGGAGGGCATCCAAGCAAGCCGGCCTCAAGACCATTCCAGCCATCTTTAAAGATGCATCTGAAGATCAAATTATAAGGATGGGCTTAATTGAGAATCTTCAGAGAGAAGACTTGAACCCAATGGAAGAGGCGAGAGGTCTTCTAAGGCTTCAAAAAGAATTTAATGTCAGCCAACAAGATGTAGCATCGGCTGTTGGGAAATCTAGATCGGGAGTAGCAAACATTCTAAGGCTAAATAATTTATGCAAAGAAGCTCAAAACCTACTGGAAAGCTCAAGTATCGACATGGGTCACGCACGAGCTTTGTTGACCTTGCCGGAAGGTCCGCAAGCCTCCTTTGCAAAACAGGCTGCAAAAAACGGTTGGTCTGTTAGGCAAACCGAAAGGGCTGTGCAAGATTATCTGTCAGGCTCTGGTAAGACGAAAGCTCCAAAAAGAAAGGATGCGAATATAAGCGCCCTAGAGGAGGAGATTAGCAACGAGCTATCCTCGTCGGTTTCTATTCAACATAAAAAAAATGGGTCAGGCAAAATAACTTTTAGTTATGGAGATCTCGATCAGCTAGATAAGATAATTGGTCCTTTTCGTAGGAAAAATTAGACGACCTTATAACGAAAAAAAAGCCTTAATAGCCTTGAGTTTATGAGCTCGAGACAACTATAATGCAATGCCTTAAAAGACATGGCTAAAGAAGCAGCAAACAATCTAGTCGAAACCTCTGATTACATAGGTCATCACCTTGTAAATTTAACATTTGGTTGGTGTGAAAAAACATCTTCATGGGGCTTTGCTCATCACCAACAAGACCTTTTAAAAAGCTTAGACTCAGCCTGCGATGTATCCGAGATGGGTTTTTGGGCGTTTCACATGGATACAATATTTATGTCATCCTTTTTGGGGGTTTTAGTCTTTGGTTTCTTTGGGCTCATCAATAGATCTGCGAAAAAAGGAACTCCAGGCAAGCTACAAAATTTTGTTGAATTTGTTCACGAATTTATTGGTAGTGCTGTGTCTTCTGGGTATCACGGAACCTCAAAAATAGTAGCCCCGCTAGCATTTGCAAGCTGTTTGTGGATCTTGTCATGGAACTTAATGGACTTGTTGCCCGTGGAGATGGCTAATTTCTTTGGGCAGGCTGGAGGAGGAATTAACTACTTTAAGGTATTGCCTACCGCTGATTTAAATGCGCCTCTTGCCTTGGCTGCAGTTGTAATGGCGCTTGTTACCTATTTCAGTATAAACACTCATGGCCTGGGCGGTTTTTTAAAAGAGTTGTTTGTTGTTCCTTTGGGGCCTTTAGAATTTATTAGCTTTGTGTCCAAGCATGTCGCTCTAGCGCTAAGGCTATACGGCAACTTGTTTGCCGGCGAGATGATTTTCATTTTGATTGCCATTATGTTTGGGCAGTTCTTTATGTCATTTTCTCAAACACTTTGGTTTTTGCCTGGCTTGATCATGAATCTGGCTTGGGCACTATTTCACATTTTAATTGTTGCGTTGCAGGCGTATATTTTCATGATGCTTACAATTGCTTATTTAAACTTGGCTAGCACAAAACACTAGCCACAACTTTAGGAGACGAATATGGAAGAATTAAGATTAGTAGCAGGAGCCTTGCTTACTGGTTTGGGCGCTTTGGGAGGAGGAGTAGGAATCGGAACTCTTACCTCAAAGTACATAGAGGCGGTCGCTAGACAGCCTGAACTTCAAGGGCAGCTTTTCGCTCAGGTATTGATTGCTTTGGGTTTAACAGATGCGCTGCCAATCATTTCCTTGGCGGTAGGATTATTGTTCTTATTTACGTAAAGCATGAATATAAACGCTACTTTTTTCGCAGAACTCATAGCTTTTTGCATATTTGTATTTATAACTTACAGATACATATGGCCAAGCATGGCAAGTGTTCTTGAAGAAAGAAGAAAAGAAATAGACGAAGGTCTTCAAGCCGCAAGCGAATCTAAAAGGCAGCTAGAGGAAGCTAAAGAGGAGTCAAGCAGAGTTATAGATGCAGCAAAATCTGAGGCTTCAACTCTAATTAATCAGGCCGGCTCGAGGGCCGATCAATTAATAGATGAAGCAAAAGAACAGGCTGCTGAGGAAGCAAAAAAAATCAAGGAAACTGCTGAGTCTGATATTGCACAAAGCACAAACAAAGCCAAAGAAACCCTTAAGGAAGAGTTATCAGTTTTGGTAGTTACAGGAGCTTCCAAAATCTTAAACAAAGAGATAGATGAAGGCGCCAATAAGGAAATAGTTGATCAACTTATTAAAGAATTATGATAAGCCAATCAGTTATAGCCAGACCTTATGCAGAAGCAGCTTTTAGCGTTGCGGAGCAAGATAATTCAATTGAGGAATGGTCTTCTGATATGCAAAAAATTAAAGCAGTTTTCACAGACGAAAAAATAGCCAGCCTGCTATTGAATCCCAACCTATCTTATTCGAATAAAACACAAATATTCTTGGATCTCTTTGAGGGCGAGATATCAGATAAAGCATCCTCATTCATAAAAGTCTGCGGAGACAACAAGAGATTAAAAAACCTTCCTGAGATAATTAGCTTCTTTAATGAGCTAGCACTTGAGAGCCTTAATAAAAAAAATGTTTCTGTCTCTTCACCTTTTCAGCTGGAAGAAAAACAAATTCAAAAAATCACCTCGGCTCTTGAAAAAAGGCTCAACTCTGAGGTTGTTATAGATTTTGATATAGACAAGTCGTTAATTGGCGGATTAAAGATCGCCTACGAAGATCAGGTCCTTGATATGTCTATTAAAAGAAAACTAGACCTGCTTCAAACACAATTAAGAAATTAACAGGAGAACCATGGATAATTTAAACCCCTCAGAAATCAGTGAAATTATAAAGGGAAGAATTGATTCTTTAGAAACTTCAACCTCAGAATCAAACGAAGGAACGATCGTATTTCTTTCAGACGGAATCGCAAGAGTGCACGGATTAAGCGACGCAATGTATGGAGAACTTATAGAGTTTGAAGGCGGTGTTTCAGGAATGGCGCTTAACTTAGAAAGAGATTCTGTTGGAGTGGTCATTTTTGGAGATTATAAACAACTCGCCGAAGGTGGAGTTGCAAAATGTACAGGCAAGATATTAGAGGTTCCCGTTGGTCCAGAGCTCGTTGGAAGAGTGGTGGATGCTCTTGGAAATCCAATCGATGGTAAGGGCCCAATCAAAACTAAGTTAACTTCTCCGGTTGAAAAGGTTGCCCCCGGAGTAATGACAAGAAAGCCGGTTGACGAGCCTGTACAGATAGGACTTAAAGCAGTTGACAGTATGGTTCCAATAGGAAGAGGACAAAGAGAGTTGATTATTGGTGACCGACAAACAGGCAAGACAGCAATTGCTTTGGACGCAATTATTAACCAAAAAGGAACGGGCGTTACTTGTGTCTATGTAGCCGTTGGACAAAAACAATCTTCTATTGCGGCAGTGGTGAGAAAGCTTGAGGAATATGGAGCAATGGATCATACAATTATAGTTGCTGCCGCAGCCGCAGATCCCGCCCCAATGCAATTTCTTGCACCTTACTCAGGCTGTTCTATGGGGGAATATTTCAGAGACATGGGGGAGGACGCGCTTATTATTTATGATGATCTTTCCAAGCAAGCTGTTGCATATCGTCAGATATCGCTTCTACTAAGAAGGCCGCCGGGAAGAGAAGCTTATCCGGGAGATATTTTTTACCTTCACTCAAGACTTCTTGAAAGGGGCTGCAGGGTAAATGAAGATTATGTTGATGAGCAAACGGAAGGAAAAGTTAAAGGGAAAACAGGGTCTTTGACCGCTCTCCCAATTATTGAAACTCAAGCTGGAGATGTTTCAGCTTTTGTTCCTACGAACGTAATTTCTATTACTGATGGTCAGATCTTCCTAGAAACTTCCTATTTTAATAAAGGTTTATTACCAGCCATGAATCCAGGTATTTCTGTCTCAAGAGTGGGTGGAGCCGCTCAAACTCCGCTAATTAAAAAATTAGGTGGAGGAGTAAGAATTGCCTTAGCTCAGTTCAGAGAGCTGGAAGCTTTTGCTCAATTTGCATCAGATTTAGATGACGCATCTAGAGAGCAGCTGGAGCTTGGTCAGAAGGTAACAGAACTGATGAAGCAAAAACAATATTCTCCCATGTCGGTTTCAGAGATGGGACTTGTTCTCTTTGCTGTAGATAAGGGTTATCTAAAAGATGTTGAGCTCAATAAAATTGCAGATTTTGAATCAGCATTGATTTCTTTCATGAACTCAGAACACAAAGACTTCATGGATAGTTTGGCTCAGAGCGGGGAATATTCAGATGAGATCCTTACAACCTTCACAGAAGCTCTGGATAAATTTAAATCAACTCAAACTTGGTAGCATTGAATGGCGAATACGAAGGAAATTAGAAAGCAGATCTCAAGTATTTCTAATACACAAAAAATCACTAGCGCAATGGAAATGGTTGCCTCTAGCAAGATGCGTAAGACTCAAGATCGCATGGAGATGGGCAGGCCATATGCAAATAGGATGTTATCGGTAATAGGCCATCTAGCTAACTCAAATCCAGAATATAAGCCTGTCTATATGTCAGAGAGAGAAGTCAAGGGAATAGGTGTTATCGTCATTGGATCAGACAAAGGTTTGTGCGGCGGACTGAATATAAATTTATTTAGAGCCTTGCTTCCTTTTCTCAAGGAGCAATCAGATGCAGGCGTAAAACAAATGTTCTGCCCTATCGGGACAAAAGCAAAGGTATTTTTTAACTCTTTCGGAGGTGACGTAATTGCCGCCGCAGATAAACTTGGAGACATACCCGCGCTTGAAGATTTGATTGGTTCAATAAAGGTCCTGCTTGATAAATTTGAGAATGGTGAAATAGACAAGGTCTTTCTTGCCAGCAACAGATTTGAAAACACCATGACCCAAACGCCTGAAATAAGACAACTCCTTCCTTTGTTACCGGAGGATACTCCTGAGCTGAAATACAGATGGGATTATATTTACGAGCCAGATGCAAAAGAACTTCTTGATGGTTTAATGCAAAGGTATTTTGAATCCCTCGTATACCAAGCGGTCATTGAAAACATTGCATGCGAACAGGCAGCAAAAATGGTGGCAATGAAAAATGCCACCGAAAATGCAGGGACAATAATTGACGAATTACAACTTATTTATAACAACGCAAGGCAAGCAGCAATTACTCAAGAACTTTCTGAGATTGTTGCTGGAGCCGAAGCAATTTAGAACTTGAGGAAAATAAAATGAGCCAAGGCACAGTAGTACAAGTAATCGGAGCCGTAATCGATGTGGAATTCTCTAGACAAGAACTTCCTAAAATATACGACGCTCTCGAAGTTGAAGGGGAGGGCTTAGTTTTAGAAGTCCAACAGCAGCTTGGAGATGGAATTGTTAGGACCATTGCAATGGGTCAAACAGAGGGTCTTCAAAGGGGTGCAAAAGTCTCAAACACTGGAGATGCGGTCAAAGTACCTGTCGGAGAAAAAACTTTAGGGAGAATTTTGAATGTATTGGGCGAACCCATAGACGGAAAAGGCGACGTTGGAGCTGAAGAGCAAATGCCTATTCACCGAGCCCCGCCAAGTTATGAAGATCAGGCGGAGTCATCTGAGATATTAGAAACGGGAATCAAAGTTATTGATCTTATGTGTCCGTTTGCCAAAGGGGGTAAGGTTGGATTATTTGGAGGGGCCGGAGTAGGAAAAACAGTCAATATGATGGAATTAATAAGAAACATCGCCTACGAAACAAGCGGCTATTCTGTTTTTGCTGGTGTCGGCGAGAGGACAAGAGAAGGAAACGACTTTTATTTAGAAATGACCGAATCACAAGTGCTGGATAAGGTTGCGCTTGTTTATGGACAAATGAACGAACCTCCAGGATGCAGAATGAGAGTGGCCTTATCAGGATTAACCATTGCTGAGAAATTTAGAGACGAAGGTAAAGATGTCCTATTATTCGTTGATAATATTTACAGGTACACTTTGGCCGGAGTGGAATGTTCATCTTTGCTTGGAAGAATGCCTTCAGCAGTTGGATATCAGCCAACACTAGCGGAAGAAATGGGCGTTCTTCAAGAAAGAATCACATCAACCAAGACGGGTTCAATCACTTCAGTGCAAGCGATATACGTTCCTGCAGATGACTTGACAGATCCATCGCCGGCGACAACATTCGCTCACCTTGATGCAACGGTAGTACTTTCCCGACAAATTGCATCTTTAGGTATCTATCCAGCAGTAGATCCTCTGGACTCCACCAGTAGACAGCTTGAGCCATCAATCGTTGGCCAAGAACACTATGATGTTGCCAAGGGGGTTCAGCAAGTTCTCCAAAGATACTTAGAGCTTAAAGATATTATTGCTATTTTAGGTATGGATGAGTTGTCAGATGAAGATAAGCAGACTGTAAATAGAGCCAGAAGAATTGAGAAATATTTATCTCAACCTTTCTTTGTGGCAGAAGTATTTACGAACTCACCCGGAAAATTTGTCTCCATTAAAGACACAGTGAGAGGTTTTAAAGGAATCTTGGAAGGAGAGTACGACGATCTTCCCGAACAAGCATTCTTGATGGCTGGAAAAATTGAAGAAGTAGTAGAGAACGCAGAAAAACTTAAATGAGCACTATGAAATGCAGCATAGTAAGTGCTGAGCAAGAAATTTTTTCTGGAAATGTTCAAATGTTGAGCGTAACCGGGGCCGAAGGCGAGCTGGGAATCACTCCTGGTCACTCACAACTGCTAACCTCCATAAAGCCAGGACCAGTTAAGCTTACTCTTCAAGATGGAAGCGAGGAAGTTTTTTTTGCTTCAGGCGGATTTGTTGAAGTTCAGCCTCAAGAGGTCACTTTATTATCTGATATTGCAGAACGCGCAGATGATATTGATGAATCAAAAGCTGAGAGAGCAAAAGAATTAGCTCTAAGGAATCAAGAAAATGCTGAATCGGATATGGATTTTTCCAGAGCCAAAGCTGAGTTAGCAGAAGCCTCAGCTCGTCTACAAGCCTTGCGTAAACTCCGTAAGAAATAGTTTAATAGGCACTTAAAAGTTATCTTAAGTGCTCAACCGCCTATGAATCTAGATATTGTTATATTGGCCGCAGGGAAAGGTACCCGCATGGGAAGTCCTTTACCCAAAGTTTTAGCTAATCTCGCAGGAAGACCAATGCTTGATCATGTTTTGGAATCCGTATCTCAATTAAAGAAAATTAAATTGCATGTCGTCGTAGGTCACGAAGCTCAGATGGTCAGAAAAACTTTTTCTGATAATAAAAAAATAAACTGGATTAAACAGACAAAACAACTGGGAACAGGGCACGCAGTCAAGCAAGCTTTAAAGCATATTCGATCAAATTCAAATGTTGTTATTTTATATGGCGACGTCCCCCTTATCTCTGAGAATACAATTTCTAAATTAACTAAGTTAGCTACTAAAGGGCCGGCGCTGTTAACTTTCAATAAAGAGAATCCAACCGGTTACGGAAGGATAATAAGAAGTTCAAGAAATAAAATAGAAGCAATAATCGAAGAAAAAGACGCCTCTACATCTGAGAAGCAAATTACTGAAGTTAATTCCGGGATCATGGCTTTTAAGGCAAAAGAGCTCTCTCGCCTCATAGGGAAAATTAAAAATAATAATAGAGCTAAAGAGTTCTATCTAACGGATACCGTTCGAGAAGCACACCATGAAAAATTGAATATTCAATCATTGAGGTTATCTGATGTGGATGAGGTTTTAGGGTGTAATACTCCAGAAGAGCTTCAGCTATTGGAAAAGGCTTACCATCTTTCCAGTGCAAAGAAATTTCTCAACAAAGGTGTTTCTTTTGCAGATATAGAAAAAGTTAAATTTAGAGGAAGCGTCTCAATAGAAAAGGGAGCTTTTATAGATGAGAATGTAATTTTTGAAGGTAGCGTCTCTATTGAAGCAAATGCAAAAATTGGTCCAGGATGCATTATTTCAAATTCAACCATCGGTAAAAACGCTGAACTTCTCCCTTATACTTTTGTCGAAGAGTCTAAGCTCGAAAATAATACTAAAGCAGGACCGTTTGCTCATGTAGGCATCAAAACTAAATTGGAAGCAGGGGCAGAGATAGGAAATTTCGTTGAGACAAAAAGAAGTAATATTGGAGCAAATTCAAAGGCCAAACACCTCACCTATATTGGTGATGGGAGAATAGGAAAAGGAGTTAACATTGGCGCTGGCACCATTTTTTGTAACTATGATGGAGTTAAAAAGCACATCACTAAAATTGAGGACTATGCCTTCATAGGATCTAATTCAGCTTTGGTGGCTCCTTTGACCATAGGCACAAAATCTTACGTTGGCTCTGGATCAGTCGTAACAAAAAATGTTGGCAAAGGTCAGCTAGCAATTGGTAGAGGCAGACAAAAAAACATGCCCAACAGGAAAAAATAATGTGTGGAATCATCGCAGCATCGACCGAAAGAAGTATCGGAAAACTTCTAATTCAAGGGCTCTATAAGATGGAATACCGAGGCTATGACTCTGCTGGCATAGCCATGCATACTGAAGATAAAGTTGCGCATTTGAGAGCTCTCGGGAAGGTCAAGCTTCTCGAAGACTTAATGATTAATGAAAAGCCTAAGGGAAAAGTTGGCATCGCCCACACTCGCTGGGCAACTCACGGAGAACCTTCAGAAGTTAATGCTCACCCGCATCAGTCAAACGAAAGAATTTTTATTGTTCATAACGGCATAATTGAAAATTATTTGGAACTCAAAGATGAGTTAGTTAAAAAAGATTACGCATTTACCTCTAAAACAGACTCAGAATTAATAGCGCATCTGCTTGATAGTTATCTGGAAGCGGGTTCATCCTTGCTCGATGCTACCAAACAACTGAAAGAAAAGCTTAAAGGAGCCTATGCTATCGCAGCACTTGACCACAGTGATCCAAATACATTGGTGCTTGCTCGAAATCGATCTCCACTATTGATAGGTTTGGGTGAAGATGAAAATTTTGCTGCTTCCGATCCTTTAGCACTTGCCGATCTTACCAATAAATTTTTAATACTTGAGGACGGCGATGTTGCCAAAATCAGTTCCAACAAAGTAGAAGTGTTCGATAAAAATAACAAAGTCTGCAAAAGGGACATTCAGATTATTGACATCAAAAGCGAGGCATCATCAAAAGGTGACTACAAACATTTCATGGAGAAAGAAATCTATGAGCAGCCAAACGCAATTTTAAATACATTGGATGGAAGAGTAGGAGGCGAAGATGTTTTAGAAAACATTTTTGGTGAAAGTTCCGCCGACGTTTTTGCTAAAGTTAAAAGAATTCAAATCACTGCTTGCGGCACAAGCCTGCATGCAGGTCGAGTCGCTGCAAATTGGTTTTCAGCTATAGCCGGACTGCCAACCCAAATTGATTACGCTAGCGAGTATCGTTACAAAAACCCCTATATTGATAAAAATACTCTCTTGGTTACCATTTCTCAATCTGGAGAAACAGCTGACACCTTAGCCGCTCTTCGTTATGCCAAAGACCAAAACTATCTTGCTTCTCTTGCAATTTGTAATGTACCTACCAGTTCATTGGCCAGAGAATCAGATTTCCTTCTGCTAACCAATGCAGGACCTGAGATAGGCGTAGCTTCTACAAAAGCATTCACCACGCAGCTCATAGCCTTGATGTTATTAACCTTGTCTCTTGCAAAAGCCTCAGGTACAAATCCCAAGCTTAGAGCTAGGATTATCCAAGCTTTGCGCGAGATGCCTGATATTGTGGAAAAAAGCCTGGAGCTTAAAAAAGATATTATCGAGATAGCCTCTGAAATTGCTCTACAAGACAATGCACTTTTTCTGGGACGAGGGATGTTTTATCCCATAGCAAAAGAGGGCGCCCTTAAACTCAAAGAAATTTCTTATATTCATGCAGAGGCTTACCCAGCTGGAGAATTAAAGCACGGCCCGCTTGCTTTAATTGACGAGCGCATGCCAGTCGTTGCAATTGCTCCAGAACACGAATTAGCAGAGAAATTGGTATCCAATCTTGAAGAGGTCAAAGCAAGAGGCGGCGCGTTGTACGTTTTCGGTAATGCGAAAGAAAAGCTATCTCTTGAAACGGGCAAATATATCAGCATGCCGGAGTGCGATTTCTTGCTTACTCCTATTTTATACACTATCCCTTTGCAAATTTTATCTTATGAAGTTGCCCTGATAAGAGGCACAGATATCGATCAACCAAGAAATCTGGCTAAGTCCGTAACGGTTGAATAGGTCTACAGGTGGGGTTTTAACATAGATAAAATTGACATAAATTTTAATGTCTACTCTGATACCCCCGAAGGTAAAGACCCAGATTCCTTTAGTCCAACATTAAGAAAATATCATCAAATTCTTTGGAGCAAACCACTCCCGAACAACGAAGAATTTTATCTTAATTTAGATGCCCCAAAACTACTGCACCACAAATCTTCATTAGGAGAGTTTTTCCTATCAAGTGACTCTATTGGTCACACATATAGCAGAGTAAAAAAAATGTCACATATTATTGATGAAATTAGTCATGAAGAAATAGATAATTTTTTTTCAATTTGCAGCACTATCGGGGCATACATAATCTTTCCTGCAAAAAGAATAAATAACAAAATGACTATCAATGGTGCGAGAGGAGTCAATCACAAAATTCAGGACAGATTTGATTTTACTCTTGAATGCATAAGACGACTTTATCTAAACCAACAAAGTCCATTAACTGATGTATTGGAAAGAAATGCTAATTTCTTTAAATTATTCTCTGATTTTAAGGGTTATGTAGATTATTTTCTTTTACAAGATCTGGTTGAGGTGGATTATGTAGCAATTAAATTTTGGAGTAATTTTGATAACTTTGAAACAGCACCCTTACCAAAAGATAAAGATGAATATTTATCTTATAAGTCTGGGGTATTAGATTTTGTTCAAGCAAGAAATCAACGAATACTTAATTCTACAATTAATGGAGAGTGATCACTGAGTTTTCCCTCTCTTGGTTCATGTTCATAAAAGGCATTATTTACAATGAGACTTTCTGAAGAAAAGATATGATCATACCTTCTGCCTTGTCCTTTATTTGTAAACCAACTTCCGGAAGTGTCCTCGTAACCATTTTTTATTCTAAAGGCATCCTGCAAACCTAACGCTTTATGATTTTCAATGATGTTCCTTTCTGCTGAATCCCACCTTTCCCCGGTGCACTCATGTTTCCACTTTGGATTAATAGATATTCTTGGTTTTCCTGACGTACCTATTTTTTGACCCCAAGTTATTATTTCTCCTGTATCAAGTTCTAATTTAGGTGAATTAAAATCACCAGTTAAAATTCTGGTCTTTTCCATCCTCTGAGATAGGTAACTAAATACACCCTCAAAATGCTCAACTTTTATTACTCCATTAGATGAACCTGGAGGAACATGAGTAGTATGTATCTCTATACCACTTGCCTCAATAAAGCATGAAAGAAGTCTTTCCGGAAAGGGTATCTCCTTGCACAGGTCTGAAATGAATTTTATGGGTTCTTTTGAGATTACCAATTGCCCATACTTCCTTTTATTAATGAGAATAGATTTATCTTCAACCAGGTCAAATGATGATAAGACAAACATCTCCTTAAATGATTCTTTAAAAAAGACCTCCGAGTTGAGTGTTACTTCTTGCAAAGTTATTACATCAAAGTCTCCTGCCTTTAAAAAAGACGACTGACCCTCAAGGGTTTCCTTGTTTGTTCTTGAGTTTAAATTCCAACTAACAACTTTCACATACCAATGTTATCAAAAGTATTCTATTAAAAGAGTTGATACCTCTTTGTTTGTAAAAGGAATATCGTTACGATAGTGACTATGAAGTTGATTTGTTGTAACCGTAACGGTGAAGGTAAAGAAACCCCACCTGTTAAATGTATTCCGTAACTGTGGAATAGTTTCCAATGAGAATATTCTTCTTTATAACAATTTTCTTTACCCAACTAAGTTTTAGTTCTGATAGCAATTATGTTTTTGGATGGACCCAATTAAATAATCCAGACCTAATGACACCAAGAGGAGGAACCTCCTCAGGTCCAGATGTTGACTTAGACAAAACACCCAACCCTTTTTGGAAGGAAATACAAAATGATGAATTGACTAAGTTCGAAAAAGACAGGTTAGCAATCCTTGCAATGCAGGGCGAACATAAGGTTAATTTCGATTTTATGGAGACAATGGGTTTTATTGAAGACTACATACCACCGAAACCTTATCAGTCATGGGGAACAGAATTTGTTATAGCGGTTGAAGATGAAAAGGATTTCATAAGTTTGCAACACATAATGGTCATGTTTTTTGAACAAAATGATGGGACGATTTCAGATCCTATTGTTGTGAAACATTGGAGGCAAGATTGGAAATACCAAGATAAGTCCATCAGTGAGTTCGTTGGAGAAAATACATGGGAAAGAAAAAACCTTTCCTATAGTGAAAGAAAGGGAACTTGGTCACAAACGGTTTATCAAGTAGATGATTCACCAAGATACGAGGGTTTTGGAGAGTGGAAACATTTTGCAAACTCATCATCATGGGTAAGCAATGAAACAAAAAGACCCCTTCCAAGAAGAGAGGCAACCATTAGAGAAGATTACGATATTGTTATCGGAACCAACATACAAACAATTGTTCCAAACGGATGGGTTCATGAACAAAATAATAATAAAGCAACACTAGACAACAGAGTTATTGCAAAAGAAATCGGTTTGGCAAGATATCAAAGAATAGAAAACTTTGATTGGTCCGCAGGATATACATATTGGGATGAGACTTCAGACTTCTGGAAAAAAGTAAGAGATGTTTGGGGAGAAAAGACAGAAAAATCAAAAAAAATTAAAGTTAATTCTGATGTTGACGGTAATATATTATTCGCAAGTCTATTTGGATTAGCAGACGATTATAAGAACGGCAATTTAGATGCAATTGAAAAGATAGAAATCACAATTGATAAACATATTGAAAAAAGATAATTTGGTTATGGTTACTCCGTTACGGTGGAGTAGTCTTGAATGCAGAATTAGTATGAAAAATATCTTCCTAAATTTAATTTTGTTTTCATCGTTTCTTTTCACTGATGATAGTTACAACAATCCTGAGAGTGTAATAAAAGAGTTTTTCTATCATTTCAATCAAATGGACATAGAAAAGATTGACTCTTTGTGGGATTCACCAATTACTTATTTTATCGGTAAGCAAATAATAATTGGCAAAAGCTACAGTGAAATTGTTAATTATAAAAATTTGAAAAAAGAAGGTTGGTCTTATTCAAAAATCAACTCAATAAATTCTAAGGTTTACCAAGAAGACTTTGGTATCTATACAGTAAATTTCACAAGATTTAATGATCAAAACGCAAGAGTTTTAACAGCTGATACCAACTTAACCTTAATTAAAAGAGGAGATGACTGGAAATTAAAGATGGCTATTATTCCAATGAATATTTCTATCGGAAAATAAAAGCCTAAATCACTGCACCAAAATACTCTGCAACTGATGAATGGAGTAAAATACTCAAATGGGGAAAATTGAAAAAATAAGTCTGCAAAAATGAAAGATTTCAATTTACAACTACCTGAGGTTGATTGGCTTGAAAAGGAATCTAATCCTGAAAAATTTTTTAAAGATCTTAGATACGCCTTATCTGAATTTGGATTTATGGTGCTAACAAATGCTCCAGGTCTATCTGATGAATTTCAGCAACAAGCGTTTAGAGAGGTAAGAGGTTTTTTTGATTCATCAGTAGAACTAAAGAAGACTTCTTACATAGGTAAAACTCCATACTTTAGAGGATATAGCTTGCCAACACCGGCTGATAGTGGCTTTGGACAAGTTATTGAAGCATTTCAGTATGGCTTTGAGCAGAAGCCTTTGTGTGAACACGATGATAAATCCCAACCGATCCATCGGAGATTGTTTCGCGGTCCAAATACCTGGCCAGATGAAGAGTCGCTTCCAGGATTTCGACCATTAATTAATGATTTAAATCAACGCTATCATCGCTTAACTCACCTTTTAGGCGAGGCAATTGTCGAATCTTTGGGAGAAGATATCGAAGCGTTTCGTGAGTATTTTGATTTCGATGATCCTGATTTAGCTGCCAGCCTTAACCATAATTACGGACTAGATGTTTATGCTGAAGAAGATCAAGATAAAGTACGCAAGGAATACAAAAAATTCTCAAGCGACAAGGTTGGTGCCCATATAGATGGGCCGCCTTTTATAGCTTTATTAATCAATGATCGACCAGGGCTTCAGGTTGTTGCAGCCGAAGGTGAATGGATTGATGCTCCAGTTACCTGCCGAACAGCGCCGGGAGATTATCATGTTCCGGTAATTTCTGGATCAGTCATTGTAAATACAGGTGGAACCCTGATGCATCTGAGCGAAGGTCGGTACTCAGCAACCTTACATCGAGTTAACACTACCTTAATTCCCAAAGGCGAAACACGAGTCTCCATGCCTTATTTCCTGATACCTAAAATGGAGGGAGACCTAATACCTTTTGGTAAATCCAAAGCTGGTTCAGTTGGTGTGGGAGGCTATGAATCTGGACGCGATAGAGGCGCTAATGCAAGCGTTAATAGAATGGGAACTTTTCCTCAAGTGACACATCGTTGGTGGGTTGAAGAATATTCAGAACTTCGTCAACAACAACGGAATGAAGTAGAAGCAGAAACACAGGCAGCATTAAAACTTGCTAAAGAACGAGGTGAACGTTTCGCCCAAGATAAAACTTAGGAGAAAAGAAATGAGAAGAATAATCACAGGCCATAACGATAGCGGAAAATCTGTCATATCGATTGATGGTCCGCCTGCAAGATCAATCGGTGAAGATGCTGGTGGTCTTTATGAGATTTGGAATACCGATGGAGGTGGATTTGATACATCTTCAAAAAATGACAGGGCTGATATAGATATCGTATTGTCTCCTGTTCGAAAAGGTACAAAGTTTAGGTATTTTCAGATAAACCCAATCCCTGAAGGAGTGCCTCAAGAAGTCATCGAAGCCGCTACCGCAGAAGCCTTCGAAAAAATAGGTGCAGCTCATCATAGGGTGGATACATCTAGAAATGCTGCGATGCACGAAACAGATACCATTGATTACATTATCCTTTTAAAAGGAGATGTGACGTTAATTTTGGACGAGGAAGAAGTTACCTTAAAGCCGCATGATGTTGTTGTGCAAAGAGGAACTAACCACGCCTGGGTAAACAATGGATCGGAACCCGCATTATTGATTGCTGTTTTAATTGATAGCAGCATAGTTTGATTGTTTTAGATGCTATTAAAACAAGCTTTTTATATCATATGATGTACGATAGTATCGCTTAAAAGCCTTAAAATGATTAAAACTCAATTAAACACAGACAAATTAGCTTTTTCACTGTCTTTAGTATGCGTGTTGCATTGCTTTTTTGTTCCATCATTTATAATTCTTGCATCTGGAGTATTTCCTCTGGCTTTAGACAATGAAGGAGTGCATAAGTTAATAGTTTTAATAGCAGTTCCGTTAAGTATTTATGCTCTTTACCTTGGTCGCATAAATCACAAAACAACTTCCTTTATTCCGCCTGCTATTTTTGGATTATCTCTTTTGATCATAGCCGTTGTCATAGGGGAGGCTGCCTTGGGTGAGTTTGGCGAAAAAGGGCTTACTCTACTAGGCTCAATCTTTGTCGCTTATGCTCACTACAAAAATCATCAAGCATGCAAGAAAATAGACTGCGATTGTCACGAAAAAGAACAACTGACTTCAGAATATTAATGTTCTATCTGCTTAAATAGCCTATGAAGGCAGCAGAAATAAAAAAACAAGTTTTAGCTGAATTAGATACTTGGATGTCTGCTTTTAACGCAAAAGATTTAGAAGCCTGGTCAAAAACACATAATTTTCCACATGTGCGCATTGCGAGCAGAAAGCTTACTTATTGGCATTCAAGAAAAGAGTACATTGAACATTTTAGCAAGCCTGATATGTTCGAAAGCTTAGAAGAGCTTGGATGGCATCACTCAAAATGGGTATCCAGAGACTTTGATTTAATTACAAAGGATAAAGTTCACGTGTCGGTAGTTTTCCAAAGATACAATAGTGATAACAAACCACACAGTAAGTTTGAAGCCCTGTACATTCTCACAAAAGAGAATAAAAAATGGGGCATTCAATTTAGGTCTAGCCTTGCACCCTAGTTTAAAAAAATGAAAAAGTAAGAAATACATATGGTTGATGACATTATCTTGCAAAAACGAACTTTGAGAGTTTTGATAGCTTTAGCTCTTTTAGTTACAGTGTGTTTAATTTTTTTTAATCCAGATTTGGCCATCCCTTCCGATCCGTCTAAGGTAGATTATTTTGGAGTTTTGGCAGTTATATTTTTTCTGGTCTCTTTGGTTCTATTATTTATTTTCCATTTCTGGGGTAAGATTTTCTTCACACTCTATGTCTTAGAGGGATTAGTAGTAAGATGGTACGGGCCTGAATATATCGAGCCTGCCGATAGTATTTTTTTATTGTTTACCTATCTAGAGGGAATGATTGAAGGTGCAATTCTTGTGCTAATATTTTTAACGCCAATGAAAAACCTTTTTAAATCAGTCAAAGGGTATTTATAAGTGAATCAAGATTTAATTATTTTAATTGTTCAAATAGTTGCCGCGCTAGGGGTTGTCATATCTGTTTTTTACCTTGGTATTCAAATTCATCAACAAAATAAAATTACGAAGGCTCAATTTGGGCATTCCTTAACTCAGCGCATGTATGAAAGATATTTCAACACATCTAAAGATAAGGAGTTCAGTAAGTTTCTCTCAAAAGATTGGGCTGGAGAAGAATTAGACGGTGCAGATAGATGGCGAGTTGCTGTGTTCGTCAATACCGTCTTGGTAGATATTTTTGATACCTATGAAAAAGTTCAAAATGGATTTGTTGATAAATCTCACTTGGATATGCGAATGCACATGCTTAAGTTGGGAACCATGAAAGCTCCGCTGGCCAAAAGTACCTGGAAATATTGGAAAGGTACCAGATCGAAAGAATTTATAGATTGGTTTGAAAATGAGATCTATGGAGATGAAGGATTCGACGAAGGTTTTGAAAAAGAAATTATTCCCAACGTAAGAAGATAGTTCAGTTACTGACGCAAGATCCAGAGTTATCTTGATAAGCAGCTTCCAAAAGGGCTTTATGCACATCTGTGTTATCTAAAGTTCCAGTGAAATTTTCACTTCCCGGGCCCATGGCATATATTGGGACGGGAATACCGGTATGAGAACCTCTGCCAATTCCAGTATTAAAAGAGAATTTTACATCTAGATTTTCATATTTTCTGGGATCGCTAGGTTCTATTAATAGCCCTCCAGTCTCATGATCCGCTGTAACAATTACTAAAGTATCGTCATTTTTTCTAGCGAATTCCAAAGCCCAATTAATTCCTTCCTCTAAATCAAGCATCTCTCTCATTAAATATTCATAATCATTTCCATGACCAGCCCAATCGATCTGTGAAGCTTCAGCCATGACAAAAAAGCCGTTACATCCGCTCTGGATAAAGTTTTTTGATCTATTAATTGAGAACTCAAGCATCTCTTTTATGGATGGCTCAGTAATATGATTTTCTGGGGTATTGGTATCCCTCAAGTGCTCATCTGAAAAGAGACCGAAGACTTGCTCGCCTCCATACAGAGCTATATCTTCTAGCTCATCTTTGTGTGTTATTAGCTTTGAGTTGCTTTTAACTTTTTCTATCAAATTAATACCATCCTCACGAATACCCCCATCTTCTTCTGCCATAAAAAACTTTCTTCCTCCGCCAAGGATATTTTTTATCTTTGAATTACTCATTTGGATACTGATCTCGTCAGAAAGATATCTTGAGCTTGCATGCGCAACGAAAGCTGCAGGTGTAGCGTGAGTAACCTCTGAGGTTGAAATTACAGAGCTTACAAAGCCTGATCTGTCCAATATTTCAGTGATGTTTTCAACTGGATTTCCATTTACATCAACACCCAAAGCTCTATTATTGGTTTTTATACCTGTACTAAATGCAGTTCCGGAAGAAGCAGAATCAGTAATAATTGCATTAGCTGAATGCGTTAGCACTTTTCCAGAATAGGGAAATCCGTCAACAGCTACTCTAGAGTTAGGGCCTCCTTGACTCAATCTTAATGCAGTAATCTGACTAATACTCATGCCGTCCCCAATGAAAAGGATGATGTTTTTAGCCTTATCTTTAACTTTTTTTAATTTCTTCTCTGGCACTTCTAAATCAATAGCTATTTCTTTTATATAAGCATCTTTGTCATCTAGGGTTCCAGACGGTATGGGAAAATTATTTACTATGTATTCTCTTCCTAAATGCTCCATTATTTTTGCTCCAGCAAACAATCCAATTCCTAAAGAGATAACTGCAATAATAATTTTTGTCCTCATAATTTTTCCTCAATAAGTTGAATCCTATCGTTTCCAAAGTACATATCAGTTTCATCTATGAAAAAAGTAGGCGAACCAAAGCCCCCTCTATCCATCAATTCTTGAGTATTACTAATTAATTTTTCCTTCACTTCTTGGGTGCCGATGTATTCAAAAAAAGCATCAGGATTTACTTTCAGTCCTTCAATGATATTTTGTAAAACGCCGTCATCGGAGATATCTCCTCCTTCTGTCCAATAAGCATAAAAAACTGCATCTAAATAATCTTCAACATTCCCTTCTTCAAGAAAATAAAAGGCTCCTCTCATAGCTTTAACGCTATTAACTGGGAAAATTTCTGGCATTATGATTTTTAAACCTCTTGCTTTGGACCAGTCTTCCAAATCCTTTTGTGAGTAGGCCAATTTTTCTTTAATAGGATTTTTTCTACCCTCGTAGACACTAGGATTAATTGTATTAAAGACTCCGCCGACTAAAATTGGTTTCCATATAATCTCAAAGCTTTTCTTCTTTGATAGATTTTTGATCCCTTGAAAAGAGAGGTAAGTCCATGGGCTACTGCAATCAAGGAAATATTCTAACTTTTTATTCATTCAATTCTTAATGTACCTCAGACAAAGTTAATATTAAACTTAAGAATACTTTTTCGGAGCAAACATGAAATACAAAATCATCATTATTTTTACAATTTGTTTTTTGATAAGCTTTCTTAATGCAGATGAGTTGAGAAAGGCGGTTGAGAGCGATGAGAGGCAAGTAAAAAATACTACAAGAGATGAGTTTAGAAATCCCTATGAAACGCTTAGTTTTTTTCAGTTAGAGCCTAATATGAAAATTATTGAACTTTCGCCAGGCGGTGGCTGGTACACAGAAATACTAGCAAACTTTGTTCGCGAATCTGGTTCTCTGATTGCTGCACATTGGAGCAGAGATTCGGATAGAGATTTTTTTAGGAAAATGAGATTGAGCTTTGAAAAGAAAATTGAAGAAAATGATCTTTATGAAAAAGTTGAGATAGTGGACTTAAATTCAGAGCTCGCAGAGCAGAATTCAGTTGATGCCGCTCTTACTTTTAGAAATTTGCATAATTGGCTTGGCCCAAATTTGGATGATATTTTTTCAAACACATTTACAGCTCTGAAGCCTGGAGGATTGTTTGGCGTGGTTGAGCACAGAGCTAAACCTGGCACCTCATTAGATAATATGAAGAAAAGCGGCTATGTAACTG
The DNA here is from genome assembly GCA_902604535.1 of uncultured SAR86 cluster bacterium. Classification (GTDB taxonomy): domain Bacteria; phylum Pseudomonadota; class Gammaproteobacteria; order Magnimaribacterales; family AG-339-G14; genus CACNYO01. The sequence goes on along the minus strand of CACKZK010000001.1, from coordinate 31,430 downwards.
AGGAACACGCAATAACAATTGCTAAAAAGCACGGATTTGAGCTGGTATCAAAATCTGAAATTAATGCAAACTCTAAAGATTCAGCTAATCATCCTAGGGGAGTTTGGACTTTGCCTCCAGTTCTAAGGCTTAAGGAAAAGGACAAGGAAAAATATTTAGCAATTGGAGAGAGCGATAGGATGACTTTGTTGTTCAGAAAGCCAAAATCCTAAATTTAATTTAGGTATCCTAAATCAGCTTATAGTCTGTACTTCAATTCTTTTTTGCGATCTTTCTTTCTTTCTGGTTTTGTCGTTGACTTGGCCAACTAATTGTCCACAAGCCGCCATGATATCTTCGCCTCTGGTTGTTCTGATGGTGGTTATGTAACCTTCTTTTTGAAGTATCTTTTTAAAAGTTTGAATTCGCATGTTTGAAGGCCTTTTGTAAGAGGAGTCCGGAAAGGGATTAAATGGAATTAAATTAATCTTACAAGGAAGAATTTTTAATAATTTGCAAAGCTCATATGCATTCTCTATGGAATCATTCACCTTATCTATTAATATGTATTCAATTGTTGTTTTTCTGCTATCGCCGCATTTCTCCACATACCTAATTACGGATTCTAAAAGTTTCTTGATGGGATATTTTTTATTAATAGGAACCAATACATTTCTTAATTGATCGTTTGGAGCATGCAAAGAAATTGTAAGCGCAGCATCCGTTACTTCAGATAACTTATCAATTAAAGGAACTAAGCCCGAAGTACTTAGGGTAACTTTTCTTTTTGACAAGCCATAGGCTTTATCATCCATCATCATACTCATTGCACCGGTTACCGCATCAAAGTTCAATAGAGGTTCTCCCATGCCCATCATGACAACATTAGTTACTTTTTTATTAGCATGATCACGCGGAACACCAAAAGAATTCTCGGCAATCCAAAGTTGGCCAATGATCTCAGATAATTCTAAGTTTCTTGAAAAGCCCTGTTTGCCGGTGGCACAAAAACTGCAATCAACCGCACATCCGACCTGTGAAGATATGCAAAGTGTTGCTCTTTTGCCTTCAGGAATAAGCACCATCTCAACAAGATCACCTTCGCCGACACTTAGCACCCATTTTCTTGTTCCATCTTTGGAATCCTTTTCTAAAACTACCTTGGGCGCTGATATTTCTGCTTTTTCGCTGAGCTTTTCTTGTAGTTCTTTAGAAATATTTGTCATGGCACGGAAATCAGAAACACCTTTTTGATGAATCCATTGATAAACTTGCTTAGAACGAAAAGATTTTTCTCCCAAAGAAAGGAAAAACTTTTCCAGCTCCTGCTGATTCAATCCAATTAGATTTACCTTCATTTTCTAATAAAGCCTTTAAATAGGGGCATTTTATGGAAAAGGACCCGCATCGGATACCCTTCAAATGAAAAATGTAATTGTAAATTTTTCCTAAATTCCTTAACCTATTTACCCTAAGGGGGTTCATTTGTGAATGATTTCAACATAAAAATAGAATATAAGCACGTACCAAGATTTGACTCAGGATCTGATGAAAGCATCGATTATCTGGAGAGTGAAGGCTATGTGATTATTAAGAATGCCTTAACAGTTAATGAAGCAAGCAAAACCTTAGATTTACTTTGGGATTATCTCGAGGATCTTGGAACAGGAATAGATAGAACAAACCCTTTGACTTGGTCAGATGATAAATGGCCAACATGCGCTCATGGCGGTATTATCCCCAGTTACGGAATTGGTCATTCAGAGGCCCAGTGGTTTGTGAGAGGAGTTCCCAATGTAAAAAAAGCATTTGCTAAAGTTTGGGAAACCGATGACCTATTAACAAGTTTCGATGGAGTCTCTTTATGGAGGCCTTGGAATATTGATCCGTCTTGGAAAACTCAAAGTGGCCAAGCATGGTTTCACATAGATCAGCATCCTATATCCAAGCCTGGCAAACAATGTATTCAAGGTTTAATTAATCTTCTACCTACTTCTAAAGAAATAGGCGGTAACGTCGTAATTCCAAAGTCGCATAACTTTTTTAAAGATATCCCAGATGAATATAAAGAAAGAGTAGAGCGCTTACCTTTAGATATTGATCATTTTAGATTTCCACACGATGACCCAAAATTATCTTCTGAGCCAGCTGTCATGGCGCATATGGAGCCTGGAGACATGCTGTTATGGGATTCAAGGACTATTCACTGCAGCAGTTCCGGCAGCTCACTTCCAGAAGGGACAAACGACCTAATAAGAGCGGCATCATTGATTTGTATGATGCCAAAGGAATTATCCAGTAAAGAAATTTTAGAAAAGAGAATGCATGCTGCAGAAAACCTTGTTTCCACTACTAATTGGACAAACGATTTTCGAAATGCTGATGAATTTCCCGTTATTCTTGAAGCTGAAAATAGAGCTCAATACAAGTGGCCCAAGAAGCCTAGCTTGAGTGATTATCAAAAAAAGCTGATCGCCTAAGATGCAGACTTTGGAAGAATATATCTCTGTAGGAATGGGGATAGCTTTCCACGCAAACATGTTCCCAACCAAAAAAGCTGTCATTAGCGAACATGGAGAAAGAACTTTCCACGAGCTTAATGCAAATTCCAATAAATATGCCAATTTTTTGCTCAAGCATGGACTGCAGTCTGGTGACGCTGTCGCTATAGTCTGTAAAAACAGACCAGAATTTCTAGAGGCTTTATACGGACCATTAAGAATAGGGCTCAGAATCACACCCATCAATTGGCACCTGACTTCTGACGAAGTGACATACATAGTAGAGAACTGCGAGGCAAAGGCAGTAGTATGCGACTCAATCTTGCAAGAAACCATTTCAGAGATAAAAGCAAAATTACCTGAAGTCATTATTTTATCTGCAGGGGGTAAAGTAAAAGATGCTTTATTTTATGATGACGCAATAGCATCAGAGGATGATGCCAATGTTGAAAATCCTATAGCCGGTAAGTCAATGCTGTATACCTCAGGCACTACTGGCAGGCCTAAAGGAGTTTTCAGAAAAGAAAATCCCCCGCTTTCAATGACCGAAAAGCTAACTTCAGAATCAGCTAATTTCAATCCAGAAACTGACTTCAGTATATGTCCGGGACCTGCATATCATGCCGCTCCTTTGGGGCTAAATATAAGTATTTCACTAATGGCTGGCGTTGGAGTTTACTTGATGGATAAATGGGATGCAGAAAAAATGCTTCATCTCATTGATAGATATAAATGCACGCACACCCACATGGTTGCAACAATGTTTCACAGAATTCTCAGATTACCAGAAGAGGTTAGAAGTTCTTATGATCTATCTTCGATGAAATGGATTTTACACGGTGCAGCGCCTTGCCCTGTGGAAGTAAAGAGAGCAATCATCGAATGGTTTGGTCCCATAGTCTTTGAGTACTACGCTGCTACCGAAGGAGGGGGCTGCTTTATAGATTCTAAAGAATGGTTACTAAAACCAGGAAGCGTCGGAAAGGCTAACGACGGCGTTGAAGTAAAGATTCTCGATGAAGAAGATCAGGAAGTAAAAGAGGGGATGGATGGTACTATCTATTTTAAAGCGCCAGAAACGGGAAGATTTGAGTATTACAAAGCAAAAGAAAAAACATCCGGAGCTTATAGAGGAGATTACTTCACGATGGGTGATATAGGTTATCGTGATTCAGATGGATACTATTTTTTAACCGGCAGAAGTGCGGATACGATCATTTCTGGTGGCACTAACATCTACCCTCAAGAAATAGATGATGTTCTTTTGGCTCATCAAAGTGTTGCTGAGGTTTGCTGCATTGGGGTCCCTAATGAAGAGTGGGGAGAGGAGGTCAAGGCAGTCATTAATCTAGAATCGGGTGCAAATGAAGATGCAGTGAGAAAAGAATTAGTAAAACTTGCTGAAGAAAAACTTTCAGGATTTAAAAAACCAAAAACATACGAATTTTGGACTGAAGAATTACCCCGCTTGCCCACAGGTAAAATTCAGAGAAATCTTGTTAAAAAAAGATTTTGGTAAAGAGTGAATAGAATTTATTTATCAAGATCCGATTATTTAATTTCTCAGAAAGTGATTCATTGGCTGATGGCATTTCTAATCATCCTAGACTTAAATATAGCTCAAAAGTTTGGCGGAGAAATGGAGCTTTGGGACAGGCTCGAATCTAGAGTTGATCACGCTACTGTAGGAATTCTAGTGACAGTATTATTTATCTTTAGGATCATTCTAAGATACAAGTACGGTGCGCCAGAGCTTCCAAATTCTATGCCTAATTGGCAAAAGTTTTCAGCAAAAATTGGTCACTACGGCTTGTATTTCTTCATTACTTTGCTCATTTTCACTGGAATTGCTTCAGCTTATTTCACATCAGATCCCATCGTTGTTTTTGGATCTTTAAACCTATCTTCTGAATCAGGCTCGCAAGAAACTTTTCAATTTATTCGAGCGGTACATGAATTTTCAACCAATGCGGTGATTTTTTTAATTATTGTCCACATATTGGCATCCATTTATCACCACTTTATAGCTAAGGATAATACAACTATAAAAATGTTGAAGTTTTGGAAGCAGGCAGGCTAGGCCTCCCAAAGATTCTTAATTGGTTGGTTATCTCTCAAGTTAGAGATATTTTCTAAAAATAAATTAAATGACCTTGGCAGGGACATCAAAGAATGCGCTGAGTCATGCGGGGAAATGAAACAATTCTTTGCGTCCCATAGTTTAGATTCTTTTTCTAAAGGTTCGTTTTTAGTGGTATCAAGTGCCGCTGCTGCAATGATTCCATTGTTCAGGGCATCAGCCAGATCGTCTTCAACAATCGCACTACCTCGGCCCACATTAATCAACATTGAAGAAGAGTTCATTTTTTTTAAAAAATTTGCATCCACGATATCTCTGGTACTTTTACTATCTGGCAAAACCATAACCAGAAAATCTGTAAGAGGTAACAGCCCCTCTAAAGCATCTAAGCTCAAAACTTCATCTGCATGATCGCATTCTTCTGGATTTCTTCTTATGCCCGTAACTTTCATATTAAATGTCTTGCCTAGTTTAGCCACTTCTTTGCCAATTCCCCCGTAGCCAAGAATAACTAAAGTTTTATCTGTTAACTCACCGTCCCCACCATTTGGCATCCATTCTTTTTCTTTTTGCATAATTACATGCTCATCAATTCTTTTATTCCATCTGAGCATTTGAGCCAAGACATAATGAGACATAGGCTTTCCATAAATGCTGCTAGCATTTGCTATTACTGCTTGAGATTCTTTTAAAACAGCCTGTAAAAAAGGCGCATCCATTCCTGCATAACCGCTCTGAATAAATTTCATTTTTTTACATAAATCCAACATTGGCTCAAATAGTTCTTCGTGATCTCTAACAGCGAATAAAAATTGATAAGACAAAAAGAACGCATCACATTCTGGGACTTCTGCCCAAGACGGGTTTTTAGGATTTTCAGGATTTAATGAAAAAATCTCTATTGAAGGATCCAACGCTTTAATCTGATCCCCATAGAACTTATTGGTATCTTCTGAGATAACTACTTTCATCTTATTTAAGATTAAATTAGTTGAAGGTGCTGAACAAGTTAAAATCTTGCGTTCTGTCTTTTTCTGCTGCCGTGCTTTAAGTAAACATCCTTGGCAATTTTTTTAAATTCAATATTTGATCTTGATGCCCAAATTGTTTCTCTTGCTTTTTTCGCTGATAGAATTGGATCAACTAATTTCTCAAAATAAAGATCACTTAATTCTGCATTGTGAATTTTGTCTATACACATATCAGAAATTTTTGGTATTTGAGATTTTATCCAGTCTGCATTTGGATCTTGATCTCTGCTTTGCTTAAGAACTGAATAAATTCTAGGTAGGTTTATGCCAGTGACTCCGCTTTGCATTTGAACTTGGCAAATATGAATTCCTGGCTCGTAATCTACAAACAACTCTGCGAGAAGAGGAGATGTTTTTTGCCAAGGCTGCCATAAGTTATAAGAAGCAAAAGACATAATCATGGCTCTCATTCTGAAATTGATCCATCCCCCTTTTTTCAAATACTGAATGCATGCATCGAGGAATGGAAATCCTGTTTCTCCCAAAATCCATTTTTCTATAAGCTCATTGTTTACGTCATGTCTCAATTCATCCGACATTGGATGCATAGAGCAAAATTCAAGTTCGGGTTCTGTCTCAAGCTTTTGGATGAAATGACAGTGCCAATAAAGCCTTTTTTTGAAAGAATTTAAGTCTTTTTTGTAACTGGTTATTTCTAACTCTCTAAGAAGTTTTTGATAAATCTCTCTGATGGAAATAGAACCAAACGCAATATGCGGCGAAAGTCTTGAACACGAATGCTCAGCTTCATGCGGCGATGACATCTTAAAACTATATCCAGCGCATCTTTCCTTTAGGAAGCTATCTAACAAGCCATAGGCATTTTCAGAGCCCCCTGATTGATAAGAAGAGTATTTTTTCTTTTGGAATTGAAGTTCTTTTAAAAATAAGTTTAATGGTTTTAAAGGTTTATCTATCTTTTTTATATTTTGGTTCGCATAAGGCTCTTTGAGTAAAGGCTTACTCATTTGATCTTCCCAATCACTTGCCCACTTATCTCTGTTAGGGGCCTTAACTTGAATCCCAAAATCTGAATAGAGTTTTATCTTTTCTTTTTTTAAAAAATAATCTCGAAAACTATTGAAGTCATTTCTGAAATAACCAACATCGGTGCAATAATTGACGTGAATAATTGATTCTGAAAAATAAGTTTCAATCCATTTTTGGAGAACAAGATAATTTCCTGAAAACACACAAACTTGAGAATTTTTTTCTTTAAGCTTTTGATCAAAATCTTCTAAGCAATCTAAGAGAAAATTGAATTGAATTTCCGATTTACCATTTGCTTGCCAATAGTTTTGATCGTAGAGATAAATAACTCCATAATCTTGATTCTTTGATCCATGGAATAAAGCAGGATTATCGAGCATCCTTACATTTCGATGAATCAACACAATGTCTTTCATGGGAAGTGAATCTTATATCCTTAATCCATTTATATTCATATAAAAATATATATTCAAATAAAGTGGTAAATTAAAGTTATGAAAAACATATTTTTAATAATTATTATAATAACTACACAGAGTATTTTTGCTGCAAGTTACAATAAGCCATCGGCTTCGAAACTTTATAAAGAAGCTGTGGAATTAGTAAAAAAAGAACAATTCGAGAGCGCAATCAAAAAACTTACAAAATATACCAAAAAAAAGCCAAAGGACTCAGATGGATGGACCTTATTAGCATTTTCAAATAGAAAAATAAGTGAGTTTGATAAAGCAGAAGAGTTTTATGAAAAGGCCATTGAAATTGATGAAAATAATAAAACTGCACTGGAATATCAAGGAGAGTTTTTTGCTCAAACCGGTGAAATGGAAAAAGCTAAAAAGAATTTAGAGAAATTGCTTTCTCTCTGTCCTAACTCATGTAAAGAATATGAGATGTTGAAGGATTACATTAGCGGCAAGGCAAAAAAAAGCTAATCTACAATTCATGAAGGGCACATCATTTCAAAAAAAGGTCTGGAGAGAATTAATAAAAATTCCTTACGGCGAAACAAGATCTTATAAAGAAATTGCTATTGCAATTGGTCATCCTCAATCCGCCAGGGCAATTGCTAATGCTTGCGCTAAGAATCCTTACGCGCCAATAGTTCCTTGTCATAGAGCTATCAGATCTGATGGTAATATAGGCGGCTATAGCGCCGAGGGTGGCACCAAAAAAAAGAAAGAACTTTTAAGTATCGAAAGCCAAAATGTACTTAAAAGATAATACAACAAATCTCTTTGAGTTAGCCGATTCAGTTGCAACAAAATTTGTCTCTAATAATTTATCTAGCTATCAAGGGTTAAGAAATTACGATTATGGGCCTAACAAAAGAGACAATATTTCCTGTTTATCTCCTTTCATAACTCACAGGCTTATACTTGAACAAGAACTTATTAATAGAGCATTAGATTCTTACTCCTTTTCAAAAGTAGAAAAATTTATCCAAGAGATATGCTGGAGAACTTATTGGAAAGGCTGGTTGGAATTAAGACCCGCCGTTTGGGAAGATTTTATTTCTGAAAGAGTAGAAAGATTCGATGAGTTAGCTTACGAAAAAGCAGTCGGGGGTAATACAGGAATTGATTGCTTTGATTTTTGGGTCAATGAATTAAAGGAAGAAAATTACCTTCACAATCATACGAGAATGTGGTTCGCAAGTATTTGGATCTTTACTCTAGGTCTTCCCTGGAAGCTAGGTGCTGAATTCTTCATGAAATATTTATTAGATGGAGATGCAGCATCAAACACTCTCAGCTGGCGATGGGTTGCTGGTATCCAAACAAAAGGCAAGCACTATATTGCTAGACCCTCAAATATATCGAAGTTTACTGACGGAAGATTTCATCCAGTGGGATTGAGCACCCATGCTGAACCTTTAAATGAAGAAAAAGATTATTTAAAAGAACCTCTTGGTGTAATGTCTAATGAAACAAAAAAAAGTAACATTCTTGTGATGTTTGAAAATGATCTTTGGCTCAAGGGAAGAGAAGATCTTTATAAGAGCTATGAAAAAATATATTTGATTCTTTTAACTAACGTAGAAAGAAAAATACAGCTTGATGACAAAGTATTAGCCTTCAAAAGGAAAGCTCTTAGTGATGCACAGATGTATCTTGATAATTCATCTTTGGAATCACCAGAGAGGTTGCAGCAACATAATTCATTTGATGTTGTTTATCCATCAGTAGGAGAAAATTTAGATTACTTAAAGCAGATCCAGAATATAAATAATACGACTATTAATTTTATAACTCGTGAAGAAGATATTTTTTGTTGGGAATTTTCAAATAAGGGTTTCTTTAATTTCAAAAAAAATATCCCCGATATCTTGAAAAAATTCTCTTATTAACTAAATTAAATGTAAATGACATTTAAATTAGCTCTCAAATATCTATTTCTACTCTTTTTATTGACTCTTTTGGCATTGTCAATCTATTTGATTAATCTTTTTTTCATGAAGCCTTTTTCGATAGACCATTTTTTGGCTAAAGAGACTTTTCTTGAAATAATCGATTCGCCCGAGTCCATGACTTATATAGGTATTTTTGATAAGTACAATTGGTTGACTGGTCACGCATCAAAATTAACTATTCCCAGCCAGAAAAAGTTAGATCGTGATAGAGCAAAAGCAAGAAAGATTTTAGATATTTTAGAATCTTACGACGATAAAAATTTAAGCGACATCCAAAGAGCTTCAAAAAAAATAGCTGTATTCGATGCCGAGAATACTTTGCTGAGGTTAGAGACCTTTCCTTTTCATGATTATATTCTCAACCAGATAGGCGGAGCTCACATCGATATGGTTGAATTTATGACAGACACTCATCCGATAAGAAATTTAGCTGAAGCAGAAGCTTATATTGAAAGAGTCAGATTATTTGAGAATGTTTTCGAGGGACACTTATACGAATTAAATGGGCAAAAAGCCATTGATTTTTATGCCCCAGAATTTGTTTATGAGCGAGTCATTAATCAACTCGATGAATTTTTAAACTATTCGTTTGAAGAGCATCCCATCTACACAGAATTTGATAGGAAAATTAATGACCTAGACTCATTGGATGGGCAGAAAATAGAATTGCGTGAAAACCTCAAAAGAGCGATTCATGAAAGCATTAATAAAGCTTTTAGGATGATGAAAGATTTTTTGGTTTCAACTCAAGCTCAGGCAAATAATAATCATGGGCTGTGGTCTCAACCAAACGGTGATAAATATTATGAGTTGAGAATAAGGACTTATACAACTACAGACTATACGCCACAGGAAATTCACGATATGGGTCTCAGTGAAGTAGAGCGAATCAGCAACAGGATGAAAACTATACTGATGGAGTTAGGATACAACGAAGATAAATCAGTGGGTGCTTTAATGAATGAATTAAATGAGGATCCTCAATTCCTATATAACGACACGCCAGATAGAAAGCAAATTGCGATAAAGGATTATTCCAAAATGGTTGATGAGGCATACGTGGTTTTAGAAGATTACTTTCACACCATGCCAAAATCTAAAGTCATAGTTAAAGCCGTTCCGGAATACTCTGAAAAAACAGCAGCGGGCGGATATTACAAATCGCCTGCTCTAGATGGAAGTAGGCCGGGCGTGTTTTATGCAAACTTATATGACATAAAACAAACGCCGAAGTACGGCATGAAAACTCTTGCTTATCATGAGGCCATTCCAGGCCATCATCACCAAATAGCTCATTCTCTAGAAAATGAAGATTTAACTTATTACCGAAAATTTGGCTATCGAACTTCAGCTTTTTCGGAAGGATGGGCCTTATACGCCGAACAACTTGCTCTGGAAGTTGGTTTAGCTGCCAATCCTATGGATGAGCTAGGTATTTTACAAAGTGAACTTTTCAGAGCTGTCAGATTGGTTGTAGATACGGGAATGCACTACAAGAGATGGACGCGTGAAAAAGCTATGGCGTACATGAAAGCAAAAACTGGAATGTCAGATACTGAGGTCAGAGTTGAGATAGAGCGCTACATCGTATGGCCTGCACAAGCTCTAAGTTATAAAGTCGGGATGATAAAAATATTAGAGTTGAGAAAAAGAGCTCAAGAAGCTTTAGGCAAAAAATTTAATATAAAAGACTTTCATTCTGCTCTTTTGGATCATGGTAGTCCCCCGCTTTTTATCGTGGAAGAGAAAGTGAACGAAATGATAAATAAAGCAAAATTATTGAATTAATTTTTATAATCCAGCGCTATTAAATTCAAAATTTCTTGGATAGAATTCAAAAGAAATCATGAATAACAATTTATCAGCAGAGAAGTTTGAAAACCAGAAGCTTCCTTTCAAGGTAAAACGCTTATCTCCTTCGATAGGGGCAGAACTTCTTGATATTGATTTAAGAGAAAATTTAAATCAATCAACGTTAGATAAGATTTATCAAGCCCTTTTAACTTATAAAGTTATTTTTTTTAGAGACCAGTTGATATCCACAGAAGAGCACCTAAACTTTGCAAATAATTTTGGGCCGCTCGAAATTCATCCATTTGCTCCTCAAAAAGAAAATTTTCCAGAAGTACTAAAAATAACACACGATAAAGAGAATAGAGGTAAAGAAAACACCTGGCACTCGGACGTGACTTGGAGGCTCGAACCCTCTTTAGGCTCAGTACTAAGGATGATTGAGTGTCCTGATTACGGAGGAGATACTCTTTTTGCTGATATGGGGGCAGCTTATGAAGATCTTGCAGATGAAATAAAAGAAAAACTTGAAGGGGCTGTCGCTATTCATGACTTTGCCAACTTCAGAAAAGGCTTGGTCAAGGCAGGAAAAAGTCAGGAGGAGATTGAAGCTGTGAATAAGAAGTTTCCAAATCCAGAGCATCCTGTCATAAGAACTCATCCAGATACTAAACAAAAGAGTATTTACGTTAATAGGGCGTTTACTCAGCATATAAAAGATTGGGATCAAGATGAATCTAAAAAAATGCTCGAATTTCTTTATTCGCGTGCATCCATCCCAGAGTATCAGTGTCGATTTGTGTGGAAGCCTAACTCCATAGCCTTTTGGGATAATCGAGCATGCCAACACTATGCCGCATCAGACTATTGGCCAAATATAAGGAAAGTTGAGAGAGTAACAATTGTTGGCGACAGGCCTTACTAATTTTTTTCTAGACAGAAGACCTAACAGCTATGGATCTTCCTTGTAAAGATAAATAAATTGCTAGTGGAATAATTGCTATAGGCACCAAAGATAAGCTCAATCCTAAAACAACGAGCGTATTAAAAAGTAACCCACCAGAAGCATCACCAAATCTGTTAGTAAATGTATCTATAAAAACAGTTGACTTATACTTTTCAGATTTTTCTAAAGTTGTGTAAACACTTTCTCTTGCTGGCTTATTAATGGCGTATTCAAAAGGCCTCATTACAGCAGATAAGATGATAAATAATATTACTCCAGAAGAGCTGAGCAAAATGTTGGCCATGTAGCCTGAAATTGCCAAGAATGCCATTGAGAACAATACACCATATGTAATTAAGACAAACTTGATGCCTAAAAACTTATTCTCTAAGAAAATTCTGGTTAAAAATAATTGAGCAAAAAATGAAATTGGCGTTACAACAGAATCCGCCAAAGAGAAAATTTTTCTTTGCTCAACTACATCGGTTGAATACTTATTTATTATTTCAATACCAAAGAAATAAAGGGATGTAGCTAAACACGTCCAGAGAAAAGCATAGACTAACAATTGCCTTACAAGTTTGTTGGATTTTATTTGGATAAATTGTTCAGACAATTCAGAAAGAAAATTCGAATTTTCTCTTTTAACTGTATCGCTTGAGACATTATTCAATAATCTGGATAAAACAATACCTAGCGTTAAGCCCAAAGAGGCACAAAGCATAGCAATTACAGGTAAATCAGCTAAAAAAAGCAAAACTGATTGTGAGCCAAGCCAGGCTCCAGCTGAGCCGAAGGCGCTTATAACACCAAAATATTTTTTACTATCATCAGTTTGGAAACTGTTTACTGTCTTAGCCCAAAAAACTGAAACAACAAAAAAATTGAATACGTTGTACCAGATATAAAAACTTACTCCCACGGCATAGTTATCAGGATAAAGGTTATTTACAGAAGCATACAAAAAAAGGTTGAGAATAAAAAAACCGTAAATATAGGTTACCAATCTTGATTCTTTAACTCTCGAAACAATAAGAGAATAAATAGGATTTGCCAAAAGCATAACCAAAACAACGATTAATAAAAAGTAAGTTAAATCACTTGTGCCTATTTGCGCAGCCATTGCGCTTCTGAAAGGGCGCATAACAAAAAGTGAGTACAAAACACAAAAGAAAAATAACCCAGCTACTAAAGTATTCTTATTAATACTTTTGAACATAGACAAATATTATTTAGATTTAATCAAAGAGATTGGCTCAAGGTTCAAGGCCTCTCTGAAGGTATTATGATAATGGTGCAGAGCTGGCTCATTTTTGCCAAACAAAATATGGTCTATTTTTCCTGATCTTAGACCTTTGTGAGAAGCCGCTGCTGCTACATAATCCTCGTCTCTTATAATTTCTCCAAAGGCGATGTAGGGATTAAAGTTCTCCTCGCTCTCATTTTCTTGTTTAAGCCCATTTATGTATGCAATTGCTTCAGGCGTAAAGTAAAAAGAAACTTTAGAAACACTTTTATGAGGAGAATTCTCAAGCGGGTACTCTTTTACCACAATGATTCCACCTTCTAAGACATTTACAATTATGTTCGGAAAAAGGAAATATACTGGAAGAGATCCAATTCTTACGTCCCAGTCTTTTTCGGGAGTAGTCCTTAAATCTTCTATTTGGCGTTTACATAAACTTAATCTCGCATTTCTCTTAAAGGTATCAAACATTTGAACGTTCCCATAAAAAGATTCAAAAAGGGTATCTTTATGGAGAGTAGAAAAATGATAAGTTTCCCCAAAAGTATCAATTGCTAATTTCCAATTCATATCGGTTACATATTCTTCCTCTTGAGTTAGCACTAAATCCTTAAACCCCCATGAATCCATCTCTTCTATTAGCTTATCTCCTAAAAGGTCTTGGGTATCTATGACGCCATTTTCTTTAGGGTGAACAAATAAAAATCCATGCTTTTCAGCGCAAGGGAGCTCTTTTAAGCCGTAGCAAGATTTATCTATCTCTCCAAAGTGATCAGGTTTTGGATAACCAATTAGAGAGCCTCGATTATTAAAAGTCCAGCCATGAAAGGGACAGGAGAATTTTTCTTTTTCACCTCGTCTCGCGCTTTCAACAATAACTCCTCTGTGCGTGCAAACGTTTACAAAACACTTAAATTCTCCATTTGCATCACGTGTAGCAAGAATAGGCACACCAAAATCATCTGTGGTCATAAAGGAACCTTTATTTGGTAAATCACCACTTAGACCAATAATTTGTGGATGCTCGAGGAAGAAATTATTCCATTCATTTTGGAATCTATCCTCAGAGGTATAAGTATCTGCCGGATTCTTAATCATGCCTTCTGCTTTTACGTTAGTTTTGTTATCAAGATGATCAAGAAGACCTTTAATCACCCTGACTTGTTCCTTTTTGATCATATTACGAAGGTCTGTGTTCGGTCATCTTCAAAAAGGCAGGCCTTGAAGACAAGCGTTCTACATAGGCTTTTATATTTTTCATTTCATCGGTTACGCAACCCATTCTATTAGACATGTAACAAGAATGACCAAGCATAATATCAGCGCCGGAAAAATCACCTATCAAGTAATCTTTGCCTTCCAATGCTTCATTGATTGGTTCAAGAGCTCTTGAAAGAAGTCTTTGCGCTTGTCCTAAAACTGTTTCATCCCTTCTATCTGGTGGTAGCAAAACTGTATGGACAACAATGGTATTCATAGGTGGCATTATCATGCCTTCACAATAGTGAAACCATTGGAGATATTGAGGAAAGAGCTCTGACTGAACGTCTGGCTTCAAACCTCCGTTCTTGTACTTCTCAATTATGTAGTCGGTAATTGCACCTGATTCCCATATTTGAATTTCTCCATCGTCTAAAACCGGAATTCTACCAAGCGGATGTCTTGCTCTATGCTCATCTGACTTTAAATCGCTGGGATGAAAAGCCATTTCATTTAGTTCATAAGGTAGCTCTAGCTCTTCCAAAAGCCAAAGAATTCTTTCTGCTCTTGAGTTTGGTGCGAAATGAAGTTTTAACATTTTTATCTCCTATAAAAATTTAATTTCCTGAAACCATTCTATCTTTACCTTCCCAAAAAGGCTCACGTAATTCTCGACGGAGGATTTTACCTGAAGGATTTCGAGGCAAAGCTTCAATGAAGTTGATAGTTTTTGGACATTTATACGCAGCTATTTGTGTTCTTGTATATGAGATGATTTCAGTCTCATCGAGGCTTGAATCTGGTTGCAAAACCACAAAACCTTTGACTGATTCTCCCCATTTATCATCTGGGACACCAATAACTGCAGCATCTGCAATTTCAGGATGACTCATTAAGGCATTTTCTACTTCTGCTGGATAAATATTTTCTCCGCCAGAAACAATCATATCTTTAACTCGATCATGAATATAAAGATAACCATCGTCATCAAAAAAGCCAGCATCACCTGAATAAAACCAACCATCTTTTATGGCATCTTCTGTGGCATCAGGTCTATTCCAATATCCTTTCATGTTCAAAGGCGACTTGGAGATGACTTCTCCTATCTCGCCAGTTTTTACTTCATTTCCTTCTTCGTCGATAACTTTAATTTCAACACTATTCAGAGCCTTTCCGCATGATCTTAATTTGCCTTTTTCTGGATCATGATCTTCTGGCATTAAAATTGTTATAGCGCCTGCAGTTTCAGTTAATCCATAGACCTGAAATAGATCGCATTTCATAATTTCTTGAGCCTTAAGAATAGTATCATCAGCAATTGGTGAAGCACCGTAGAGAACAAACTTAAGAGATGAAAAATCAGTTTCAGCCGATTGGGGAATTGATACTAAGAACAGGATCACTGCTGGAACGAAAAGAGAAGAACGTATTTTTTCTTTTTCAATTAATTCCAAAATTAAGACAGGATCAATATCTGCGATGATTATATTTTTGCAGCCGTTTACTAAGCCCCAAATACCCCAATTAGTTCCTGCAACGTGATAGCCAGGCATGCAGACTAAATTAGGCGTGCCTTCTTCAAAGGGAACTATGCCTTCGATGGTATCGTTGGCCGAAGAAAAGTTTTGATTTGTGAGCTGAACTCCTTTTGGATGACCCGTTGTGCCTGAAGTATAGAGCTGAATAATATCGTCATCTAATGATGTTGATATGCCAGGATCATCACCAGCCTGACTATCTCGCCACGCGATATAACTTTCAAAAGTCTCGTGCGTATCGTCGACTGCAATGATCTTTTTAATTTGTGGTATTTCATCTTTGATTTGCTCGATTACTGGATAAAATTCTTCACCAACGAAGAGCACCTCACTTGCAGAGTCATTTAAGACATAGACCACTTCTGGAGGAGCAAGTCTCCAATTTACCCCAACCGCAACGGTTGCAGATTTCATTGTTCCAACGAGGAATTCAAAGAAATAATCTGAATTTTTTCCGTAATAGGCGATTCTTGTATCTGGCTTACAACCCTCTTTAATGAGGCCATTGGCAACCTTATTTGATAAATGGTCTAATTCTTTATAAGAAGTCTCTCTATCAAGAAACTTGTGCGCCACCAAGTCGGGCGTTTGTTCAACTCGCCATTTAAATAGTTCTTGAACTGTTTTATCTCTAGGTATATTCATTTTTTCAATAAATTAATGTGTTAATTTATAGTTAATCAAATTATTAAAGAGAAGTACAACAATGGAAAGCAAAGCTTTATTAAATATTCTAGAGAGAAATTCTCCAAGACAACTAGTTGATCCTCACCCTAATGCTGAGCAAATGAAGTTAGTATACAAAGCTGCTCTCAGAGCCCCTGATCATGGTTGGATTAGACCAACAAGATTTATTGAAGTTTCAGGTGATGGCTTAGAAAAACTTTCAAATATTTTTCAACAATTTGCTCGAGACCATTTAGAAGACGTTTCTGACGAAACGTTAGAAAAATATAAACAAGCCCCTTTTCGAGCTCCGATGATAGTTATTCTAGTTTCTACAATGAAAGAACACCCTAAGGTGCCGGCTTTAGAACAAATGTTTTCAACGGCAACAGCTGGACAAAATATTCTTTTGGCTTTGAATGCACTGGGTTTTGGCGGTATTTGGCGGACAGGAAAATTCGCTATGAATAAGCAAATAGGATCTTTCTTAGGCCTCGAGGATAATCAGGAGGTATTAGGATATCTTTATATAGGAACTCCTGTTGGAGATAACAAAAAGATCCCTGAACTTGATCCAGAGAACTTTGTAAAAAAATTATAAGGTAGCAAAATCAAGAGTTATTAAATAATGAGCTCGCATTCTTTACTTGTAGATATTGGCGGCACCAACATGCGCTATGCCTATGCAAACAAAAAAGATATTACTGATGAAAAAATTCTTTCAAATATCTCTGATGAAAACATAACCAGTACGTTGAATGATCTCTTATCGAATCCCCAAATTAAAAACACTGTGATAGCCGCCGCTGGCCCAAGACTTGGCAATATAATAAAAATGACAAATAGGGAAGTTATCATTGATGGAGATTTACTTGGCAGGAAGTTTAAATTGGTTAACTCTCAGGTTCTTAATGATTGGGAAGCAGTAGGTTACGCTGTTGATGAAATGGCTTTAAAACAAATTAAAAGGGGTAAATCGGAGTCTAACGTGGATTTAATGATTGGACCTGGAACAGGCCTAGGCTTTGCTATTGTTTCTGATGGAAAAGTTATTCCAACAGAAATTGGAAACACAAAACTTCACAGCAAATTGCTTTTGAAAAACTTAGGAATTAAGTCATCAAAATCTTTTGCAGTCCTTGAGGATGTAATTTCAGGACCGGGCATTAGCAGAGCATACCAATTCAGATATAAGAAGAAATTATCTCCAGAAGAAATTGTTCTCCTGGCAAAAAAAAGGAACCCGAAAGCAAAATTTATAATTTATGGCTTTGTAGATAACCTAATCCAGTTTATGCAGGATGTTTCGATTGCATATTTACCCAGAAGAATTTTACTAGGCGGCTCTCTCATCACTGATCTGGCTTATCTTTTGAAAGATAATAAATTTTTGA
This sequence comes from uncultured SAR86 cluster bacterium, assembly GCA_902604535.1. GTDB lineage: Bacteria > Pseudomonadota > Gammaproteobacteria > Magnimaribacterales > AG-339-G14 > CACNYO01. The sequence goes on along the minus strand of CACKZK010000001.1, from coordinate 13,658 downwards.
GGCACTACACAAATCACCCCAAAGACCAACATACAGATATTCTTAATTCTGTTGAAATAAACCTCATTACGAGTAAGACGCCTGCATTAAAAGGTTGTTTCAATTATTTATATAAAACTCAGTGAACAAAGTATTTAAAGTGTCCAATGGTCGGGAAATTGTTGCCTCAGAGTGGGGAGATAATGACAATCCGCTTGTCATTATGTTGCACGGAGGAGGTCAAACAAGACATTCTTGGAAAGGCGTTGCAGCAAAAATTTCTGATTTAGGTTTTTACGTAATCGCGCATGATTTAAGAGGTCATGGAGAAAGCTTTTGGGACAAAAATGGAGATTACACTTTTGATGCCCACAGAGATGATCTGATCAGGATAATTCAGCAACTTGGAAAGAAAGCTAATTTAGTTGGCGCTTCCTTAGGTGGCATGGTTTCTTTATCTCTTGCCGGTCACCGGGAAGAAAGTAGGTATTGTTCAGGCCTAATTATGGTCGACATAGGAATGCGGCCTAACGACGAAGGTTCAGACAGAATAGTTGAATTTATGCGCTCAGGGGCAAAAGGCTTCGCCTCAATTGAAGAAGCTGCAGATGCTGTTTCAGGTTATTTGCCTCACAGAAAAAGACCAAAAGACATATCAGGGCTCAAAAAAAATTTACGCTTTAAAGAGGATGGTCGCTACTACTGGCACTGGGATCCTCTTTTTTTAACAGATAGAACAGGGATGGGCGAAGTAAGAGAAGAACGATTTAAGCAATTAGAAAATTCTGCTAAGAGAATTCAAGTACCAACATTGCTAGTCCAAGGAGCCTTGAGCGATATTTTAACCAACAAAGAGAAAGCAGAATTTCTTAACGCCGTACCCCATGCTAGATTTGCTGAAATAGAGCAGGCCACACACATGGTTGTTGGCGATAAAAACGATATTTTTGCAGAAGCGATTGTGGATTTCTTGAGTGAACATATCGGATAGGGTAATTTATGTAACAACAATATAGGAGGTTCTATGAGTTACTCTTTCTTAGGAGGAGAATCTAGAGACAAGTTTTCTGATCAAGAGGATTTATTTAGGGTGATTGAAGGTTTTATGGGATATTTACCTAACTCTCATTTATCCATGGCGTTAAACCCTGAATTGAATCAAAGCTTTGCAGCTTTAGCTGGAACAATTTTCGCATCGCAAAAAATTGATCAAAGTACAATGCAACTCATTGCATTAGCTTCAAGTCTTTCATCTGGATGTAAGTATTGTCAGGCACATACATCTCACGGAGCCCATCAAGCTGGCGTCAACGAGGAAAAAATAAATGATATTTTAAGATATCAGGATAGTTCACTTTACGATGAATCAGAAAAGGCAATTCTTGATTTAGCTTTTGCTTCTGGCATGACACCAAATCAAGCAAATCAGGAGCACTTTGATAATTTATTGAAGTATTTTAATAATGAACAAATTATCGATATGGTTGCCGTTATCTCTTTGTTTGGTTTTTTAAATAGATGGAACGACACCCTTGGCTCACATTTAGAGGATGTGCCGAATTCGTTTGTTGAAGATAAATTAAAACCTCTTGGCTGGAAATAGTTTATTTCTCACGCCGCCTTGGGGGGATGGTTACGCTAAGTACAGACTTGGTCTAAACCCCATTCATGAAGAAAATTGGTTCAATGAACCTATTTCAAAGGAAGTTTTTGAACATAAATTTAATCTTCTTAATAACAACTACAGCGAAGTCGTGGCTGCTACAGAAGATTCCCTTCTGGCTCAACAAATATTAGCTAAAAACATACCTACCCAAAAATGCGATTATCCAGATCCTATCGCCGATACATCTTTATTAGTTCCAGATGACCTCTGTTTAATTGAGTCAAATGGAAAGCAAAGGATGCTGGCGGCATCTGTATGCTCGCCCAGTTATTGGAACGTCCAAGATAAAATAGGTAAATCTCTTCATGATGTTCATGCCCCCGTCAAAAGCCTTAACAAGAAGATTGGTAAAAATATAGGCAGATTCATTGAAAAAGCTCCCTTGCTCCAACCCTTTGAAAGAGAAAATTGGCTTATCCATGCAGACACAAAAAGATTCCATCTTGTTGAAGAGTCTGAGATTATTGACAATCCAGATAATTGGTTTGTTAGAAGTGAAAGAGAAACAATCTGTAGAATTCATGATGATTATTCTCTGTTTACTATCAGAGTAAACTTTGCTCCTTTTAGAGAAATACACGCTTACGATTCTGCAAAAGCCGGCATGCTGAAAAGTTTAATGAATATGGATAAAGATGAAATAAATTATTTTGGTGGTGCCAAAAAAGTCAAGACACTTATAGAATATCTAAATAAATAAATTAAAAATAAAAGGGGAAAAAATGAGCGATGTAAAGGTCTTTATGATTGTTAATCTTCAAATTCACGATGCGGACATGTATAGAAATTATGAAAAAGGTTTCTTTCCAATTCTTAAAAAACACAGAGGAGAATTCATTACTTATGATGACAATATAGTTAATGTGGAAGGAGATAACGACGTAACGGGAAGAATTATCATTTTTTCTTTTCCCAATGAAGAAGCTGCTGATAATTGGTACAACGATCCAGAATACCAAGAGATTTCAAAATTCAGAAGAGACTCCACTACAACTCAACTAATTAAAGTCAAAGGCATGTTGCCCAGGTAAAACTTGAGCTAAAGTTTTTGAAAAGTTAAGAAAGTTTTTATTGCATCTAAAACTTCTGACGGTTGTCGATAAGTGATGTCATGAGTACCATCTTTGATGGTTACTACTTTTCCATCCTGAAAAATTTCTGAGAAAGTTTTTGCACCTTTATAAGACACGACTCCATCGTTATCACCCCAAACGGCGATAGAGGGAATATTTTTTGCTGCAACTTTTTTAAACATATCTCGCGCATCAAAAAGATTAAAATTCCTCATGGTTGAGGCTAAAGATTCGCGAAATCCTTTAAATTTCATTTGAAAGGAAAAAAGATCTTGAAATTCTTCTTCATTGATAGACAAAGGATCACTGCTATGAGTGGTTTCAGAACTTATGGCAGACCCATAAAACCTATCCGCTAAAACATGCATGGACCACTCAATAACTCCAGGAATCTTCATGAAAAAAGGAAAAGATGTTTGCACTTTTCCAAATCCAGCTGGAGCAATAAAAGATAAACTTTTAACTTGGCCGGAGTATTTGTGCGCAAACCCACCAATGATAGGGCCGCCCATGGAATATCCAACTAAATGAATTTTTCCATCTATATTTTGATAAGAAATTAGTTCTTTAAGAGTTTTAACATAAAAATCTAAAGTGTATTTGGTTCTCGGTCTTTCAGAAAATCCTCTGCCGTAATGATCATAAACTAAGATAGAGTAACCTTCATTCAAAAGCCCGTTTAGAAGTCCATTCCAAACAAAGCTTGGAGTAGAGAAACCATGGACCATAACAATTATTTGTCCATTTTTCTCTTTTGGTTCATGCCATCTATAATAGATATTTCCATATGATAGTTTTGCCCAGTTCCCTTTGGGAGGAAGATTTCTTGAACTGATTTTTTTTAAATTTTTTGTTTTATACCAGTATGGAAAATATAAGAAACAAGCTAAAGCAAACGTAACGCAAAATGAAAGAAAGCCTAGAGACATTGAATATCAGTCACTAAATTCTTCAAAAACTGTCGTCTCAATGAGGTGTCCAGAGTCCTCTATGGTTTCATTATTTCCTTGCATAAATTCTTGCACAGCTTCTAAAGATTCAGCAGATAAAGCAATTCTCACTTTTGATGGGTTATCCAACTCATATCCTACCGCAAGAGTTTCAATTCCATTTTCGTTAAGATTATCTTGATCATCGTTAAAAACTTCCTTCCAATCTTCAAAATCTTTTGAAATTTCAAAAGTAATGTATACCGTTGCCATAAGACCTCCTTAAAATAATTATGGTGCTTGGAATATTATAACTCCATGATCTACGCTTGGTTTGCCCCCATTAAGCATTTCATTTTCAGCAGGAACAGTTCCAACATCGCTTACTGTAATGGCCGTTCCACTGAGCTCATCCAAAGCTGTTGGAGATGTGCTGTATGTGAGTGTGCCAACTGCCTCATCAGCTGGTTTTAAGAAAAATTCTCCCCTGATAATTTTTGATTTGTATTCAGTTCCATCATCACCAATCACGGCAGATCCATCCGGGATTGTATATTCAGGGAACCATCTTATATTTTCCCAGCCGCCCTCATTGTAATCCCAGTATTCTCCTTTTTCTGTCCACGTCGCAATATCAAAAGCTGTCCATTCAAAACCCCATAACTGTCCAAAACCAGAATATTCAAGGGTTTTTTTCTTATCAGCTAAATTGCCATACTTGCTTGCATCATTAGGAATTTTGAAAGTTACAGTATGAGGTCTTGAAATTTCAACAAGCTGATTATTGTTGTCAAAGACTTGATAGCTTTTCCATGTATCCCAATACAAATCATAGTATTCATCTGAGGCTTGCAATTTATCAACACAGTATCTTTTCAAAGAACTGTTTGCGTTTTGAATAGTAGTATCATCATGATAACCATAAGAATCTTTTATTCCATTTCCGTCAGAATCTTCAGTCTTATCACACTCCATTTGGTCTAGCTTCGCCATATTGAACAATCGCATATTCGGAAAAAGACCGCAGACTTCTCCTGATCCATTTGGCTCAAAATAACAAACGTTTTGAAAAGCACTCCATGGATCGCTGTATTCGTAAATAGTATTAGGAAAAGCAATGTCTGCATTAGTAATTGTGTCTTGAATAGCACCATTCACAAACTTATATTGCATGAGCTCAGTTTCTAAAACTCCATCCGAGGTCCAATCCCCAGCTGTTCTTCCGTCCTGATTCGTTCTCAAATAGTTCCCAGTAGGAACGGTTGATGTAGATGCTTCAATACCAGGGCTAGTAAGAGGAGAGGGAGATTTCTCTGATACGGTCGTATTATTTCTATTGGCAGTATCAATTTTAGAAATTGCATCTGCTAAATAAGCGTCAAAACTTCTCGATGAATAACAATTTTGAATACATCCGAGAGTTATGGAAGCTAAGTCTTCGAGCGAAGCTTCACTTTCTTTTCTAAACTCTACTGAAAGAGATGCAGGATTTTGCATTGCAGCAGTAGTTATTTCATAACCTCCGTAATTACCTCCTTGCGCCCATAGCATTCTCCAAACTTGGTAGCCATCGCTGGAATCAAGATTATCATCCATGGCTTCAATATATTGCTGGGGAGTGAAAGTGAATTCAGTTATATCATCTTCACCAATCCACCATCCGTAATCGTTTGTCTTTATTGCGGAGTTGAAAACAAAGGCTCCAACAGGACTTGTTCCGCTTACAGAGTACGATGCATCCCAATAACCTTTAAATACAACATAAGTTCCTGTTACCGGAACACCTAGAGATGCCCACCTTTCTTTCATGCATCGATCGTCATCTCCGTTTGAATTGGTATCTTTTGAATCAAGGATAGGCGTAGTTCCATCATACCCAATAATATAATTGTTCCACCAACACTCAGCGCCTGTTTCTTTAATATCCCATTCAACATGGAGTTCAATTTCTACTCCATCTAAATCATTCAGACTTTTTTTCTCAACTGAAATTTTTCGGATACTTACTGATTTTGGTTTCAAAAAAAAATTAGAAGTATCCTCAGAGTTAACTTTAGAGAATGGCGTAGTGTCGGTAACAATATTCTGATAATCATAGTCCAACCATACACCCCAATAATCTGCCCATGCATAGGGAGTTCCTAATGAACCATCCTCTTTAGTTACCTCAGAACCTTCTAGTTCAAAACCTGGATTTTTAAGATTATATCGAGATCCATCTTGATTATATAAGCCGTACTCCCAAACACTAATTTTTGCTAGATCTTTATCTGTAGACTTACATTTTTCAGTTAATTCTGGAACTCCAAAGCCACCAAACCAAGAAAAATCAGCGTTCATAATTGTGCTTGTGTCATCTACGAACGACCCATCTGATTCTTTTTTCCTAGCTGCAATAAGTTTTTGACAAAACTTCTTAGAAGTATCGTCGAAAGAGAATCCTTGCGTAAATTTTCCCTCCCAAAGAGTCTTTTCTTTCAAAACTTCCACTTGCGTTGTTCCTTGCGTCACTTGATCGTATTCAGGGAAGTCACAATCCCAAGAATCTCTTACTACGTTAACTCCAGCTTGGTCTATTATGCAATAAGACTTTTCCTCTTCCCATAAACCATCTCTAGTAAAAATAGTTTCTCCCCCAATAGTTTGTGAATTTTGAGAAATAATAATCTCAGAATTATTGGAACCGCCTCCATACACATCGTCGTCATTGAAACTATCCATAAATGCATCCCCGCCAGCCATATCTCCTGAGGGATTAGCAACTCCTAATTCTTGAAAAGCAATCGAATTTCCCATCGTTGATAAATAGCCGCTTCCCTGAACCGTACCCGCTGGAGGACATTTAGTATATTTTTCTGTCTCTTGGAAATATTCCCAAGACCCGGAATCGTAGCCTGCATTAGTTGCAACATTTTGTGCCTCTTCTAAAGAGGCATAAGGTGCATTTTGACAATTAGTTGTAATGAGATAATTTAACTCCATGTCACCATTAGGATCAGATTCGCTAGCCCCTGAATAAACTTTAGTCAAAGCATAAATAAGCATATCGGGTTGCGCATCCCACAAATTGTCATAATTTGTTTGCGCTTCAGAGTAGTCTCCTTTTTGATAAAACCAAGATTTAACCTCTATGTATTCTGGGGAAGGGGTCGTTCCGTCAACTTGTGCTTCTTTAAATTGAACATCAACAATCATGTTACTTGGTAATTCAGCCTGATTTTGTTGATTTTGATTTTGTTGGCTACCACCTGAACTCTGACCAGATTGCCTGGAAGATCCTGTTTGAATGGCTTGTTTTCTGCACCTTTCAGGATAAACATTAGCTTTGTATGGCCCTTTATCAATGTATTGTTCAGCTCTAATTTTTGAGATTATGCAAAGTATTTCGTTTGCCATATTAAGACTTTCTTCAACTTGATTTTCTCCTGCAAAAATCTCAGCTATATCTGTTTCATATGTTTGTGCAAAGATTAGAAATGGCAGCAAGAAAATTATAATTAGAATTTTTTTCATTTAATTCCCCCCAAGTTATAAATATAGTCAAAATAAATGTAATTTACAAAATGATTATCATATACTTCATCCGTTCTATCTAGGGAGTTATAAATTGAAAAAAATTGCAACGTACAGGACGATTGGAACCAATAATTTGGAATCTGCAAAATCCTTTTATGATGGTTTATTTGAGAATATTCAGACGATGAGCTTTTCGCCCAACGACAGAAGTTGGTTTTGGGTTATTAAGGGAGATGACTCGATGTTTGCCATTTTTATACCTTATGACGGAGAGGAAGCTTCAGTGGGTAATGGCAGTATGACGGGATTCTTAATGAACTCTGAACAAGAGGTCGATGATATTTTTGCTAAAGCAGTTTCATTAGGTGCAACTGATGAAGGTGCGCCTGGAAGACGCACAAAGAACTTTTACGGCGCTTACGTGAGAGATCTAGACGGAAATAAGCTTGTTTTTTATATTTGATTAAAAAATATTATCTTATTTTTTTATCGTCTTAATTTCTAATTTCTCAACCTTGAATCATTGGAAGAACTTAATGGATTAGCTACTTAATTGCTCTCTAACTTTTTTTGTTGCACTAACCATGTGTTCTATGGTGTTTTTCACTTCTGGCCAACCTCTCGTTTTCAATCCACAATCTGGATTAATCCACAAATTCTCAAGTTTCACAGAATTCTTGGCTTTCTCAATCAAGTTTTCTATTTCACCTTGGCTAGGAACTCTTGGAGAATGGATATCCCATACACCTGGACCTATTTCATTAGGATAATCAAAGTCTTTAAAAGCCTTTAATAATTCCATATTTGATCTAGAACATTCAATTGAGATCACATCAGCATCCATTGCAGCGATATCCTCAATCACATCATTAAATTCTGAATAACACATATGCGAATGAATCTGAGTTGAATCTTCTACGCAAGCAGTTGTGAGTCTAAAAGTATCAACAGCCCACTTTAAATATTCGTTCCATTGTGCGCGCCTCACAGGAAGACCCTCTCTAAATGCTGCCTCGTCAACTTGAATAACATGGATGCCGGCATCTTCTAGATCTTTAACTTCATCTCTTATGGCTAGGGCTATTTGATAGCAAGTGTCTTTTCTAGGTTGATCGTCTCTGACAAAAGACCATTGTAAAATTGTAACTGGACCGGTTAACATTCCTTTCATAACCTTCTTAGTATTTTGTTGGGCAAACTGCGACCATTTGACTGTCATTGCTTCAGGTCTTTCTACGTCACCATAAATAATTGGTGGTTTCACGCATCTGGTTCCGTAAGATTGAACCCATCCAAAACTTGTAAAAGCAAAACCAGAAAGCAGCTCACCAAAATATTGGACCATATCATTCCTTTCTGGTTCGCCATGCACTAAGACATCTAAGTCTAAGTCTTCTTGAATCTTAATACATTCAACGATAGATTCTTGCATGAATGATTCATACTCTTGTTGAGAGATTTCTCCTTTAGTTAAATTAGCTCTCGCTTTTCTTATATCTGTCGTCTGGGGGAAGGAGCCTATCGTAGTTGTAGGCAAAATAGGAAAATTAAACTTTTTCTTCTGTGCATCTTGCCTAATTGAGAACACATTGTTTCTCTCAAAGTCCTTGTCAGTTAATCCAGACATTCTTTCCCTTACATCAGCTTTTGTTACTCTATTAGAACTTTGTCGAGTTTGATTCGCTTCTTTAATAATTTTTATTTCATCATTTAAAGATTCATTAGATAAATAGTTTGCTAACAAAGAAAGCTCTTTGATTTTTTCTTTAGCAAAAGCAAGCCAAGATAAAAGCTCATCATCTATCTTTTTTTCTAACTCTATAGAGTAGGGTAAATGTTGAAGGGATGTTGAGGGACCAAGATATACAGTTTCAAAATTTTCTACAGGAAGAGAAACTATGCCCTCAATTGTCTTTTCCCAATTGAGTCTCCAAATGTTCCTTCCTGAAATGATACCTAAAGAAATATTTTTGGATGTTATGCTCTTGATATTTTCGATATTGCTTTCATCGGTAATAATATCAAGGTGAACGCTTTCAAATGAGGTTGAAGAGATTAGATCGATATTTCCTTCAACATTACCAAAATACGTAACTAGGTGAATTTTGGTGTTAGCTTTAAGATTTTCAGTGAGTTCAGAATAAAACGTAGAAAAAAAGCCTTTATCTTTTAGTGACAAGTCTGACCCGAGGATGGGCTCTTCAATTTGAATATTTTCGTAACCTAAACCTTCAATATGCTTAAGCAAATCCAAATAGGCTTTTGATAATTTGTTTTGAATGGCATATTTATCAACCGCATCAGCGCCTTTAGCAAGCGCAAGAAAGGTGACAGGCCCAATGAGACAAAATTTTTGCTTTTCAGTATCTAATTCTGGCAGGATTTGTTGGGCAAATAACTGATTGGAAAAAGCAGGATTGGATGTCGCTTCAACTTCAGGAACTAAGTAATGATAATTGGTGTCAAACCATTTAGTCATCTCCATTGCAGCTATATCGCCGTCCCCGCGAGCAAGCCTAAAATACTCATCCAAGTAGAATGACTGCACGTTTTTCTGAAATCTTTTTGGGGTCATGCCAAGAAGACAACAAAGGTCCAGGACCCTATCGTAAAAAGAAAAATCATTTACAGGAATGAGATCGATGCCTGCGTTGACTTGCTGCTTATAAATATCATCTACAACATCGGTGGCGGTAGCAAGCAGTTCACTTGCGGTAATTTCTTGTCGCCAGTACTTTTCAGTTGCGAATTTTAATTCTCTCTTCCTGCCAACTCTTGGCATTCCAAGATTTGTGCTCATGTATTTCATTTGCTTTTATCTCCTTCAAAATTGAATAGGTAAGGTCAGAACGATTTAGGGTATAAAAATGAAAGTCGTCCAAACCAAGATTTTGTAAATATTCGATTTGCTCAAGACAAAGCTCCTTGGCTGCCTTGACATCATCACTCAGATTGCCGTTAAACCGCTTAGTGACCGATTTAGATATGCCAATTCCACATCTGTCCGCCATCCTAAGAATGTTCTTAATGCTAGTAACAGGCATGATGCCCGGAATCAATTTGACGTTGATGTTCTTTTTGGCAATTGACTCAACCAAACGATCAAATTTTGGTAAGTCAAAACAAAACTGCGTGATTGCTCTGCTAGCGCCTGCTTCAACTTTATTTTGAAGCAGTTGTAAGTCAAACTCGAATCCTTCCGATTCTGGGTGCGGCTCGGGATAAGCAGAAACACAAACTTCAAAACCGTTTCTTTTTAGATATGCTACGAAATCAGAAGTGTTGATGAAACCTTTCTTTACCGGAACGAATAAATTATTGGGACTGTCGCCACGAATAGCCACAACAGTCTTTACATTAAGAATTTTTAGTTTTTGTATGATTGCATCGATGTCATCAATACTTTTGCCAACCAAAGTTAAATGCGTAGCAACATCAACATCGGTATGTGCCTGTAATTCTTTTAATAAACCCAGGCTTTTATTCTCTGACGACCCGCCGGCACCAAAAGTAACAGAAAGAAAAGAAGGCTTAAAACTTCTTAGTTTATTAAAATGGCGAGTGACTCGCTTAAAATCGAGGTCAGCAGGCGGAAAAAATTCGTAAGATATTCTCATTAATACACCTTTTGTAAAGGTGTCCCGTTTTAGCAGTTAAAGCATGCAAGCAGGGACAAATCACTTCAATTAATCAATTCTGCTGCATTTTGACTAAAATACAAGTTTTTTATATTTTCTCTTTCGAATATAATATTTCTATGGCTACCTATGAATGTACAAAATGCGGAATGGCAGTCAATGCCTCCTGCGCAAAATGTGACTTAGCCTTAATCGATGATGTGTTGATTACTGACGATGGCAGGGAAGTACAAATCTCTAAATGCTCAAGCTGCGAAGGCAAAATTAAATCGCCTTTGTGCTGCGGCATGGATATGACCTGCTCGCTTGCTTAGTTTTTTCAGAATTGACACAATTTATTAAGACGTTTCACAGAAACATCTGTACACTATGTTTTTTTTAGGATTTTATGAATATTTACGTAGGAAATATCGCTTGGTCGGTCTCAGATGACCAACTCGAAGAACTTTTTGCACAATTCGGTACTGTCACTTCAGCTAAAATCATCATCGACAAATTCTCAAAGCGCTCAAGAGGTTTTGGTTTTGTTGAAATGGCTGATGGCGGTGAGCAGGCAATTGCAGAATTGAACGAAAAAGACTTCGAAGGTAGACCATTAGTGGTAAACGAATCAAGAAGCAAAGATTAGCTTAAGGTTTTATCACCGTTGGGTGAGTGAGATTCATCTTTTTTGGATAATCTATAGAGAAGTGCAAGCCACGACTCTCCTTTCTTAATTGCGCGCTTTTAATTATATGCTCAGCAACTTGAGTGAGGTTTCGTAACTCAATCAAATCTGAGGTAACTGAAAAGTTCCAATAATAATCTTCCACTTCTGCTTGGATGGCTGCTAATTCACTAGCTGCCTTGGCTAAACGTTTATTCGATCGAACGATGCCAACGTAGTCCCACATCAAACGTCTTACAAGATTCCAATTGTGATTGACAATAATTTTCTCATCCGACTCCACCACCATTGAGCTGTCCCACAATGGCAGTTCCGGCTGGTCAGCGGTTTCGTCATTTAAAATAACCTCAGCAGCTGCCTTACCAAAGACAATACATTCCAGCAACGAATTAGAAGCCATGCGATTAGCCCCGTGCAAACCCGTATAAGAAACTTCTCCAATGGCGAAAAGCCCTTCGATATCGGTTTTACCGGAGAGGTCAACCATGACGCCGCCACAGGTATAATGTGCAGCCGGTACCACCGGGACAGGAACCTTGCTCATGTCGTAACCAAAGGATAAACACGTCTCAAAGATGCTCGGAAACTTTTGTTGGATTACCGATTTTTCAGCATGGGTCATATCCAACATGACGTGGTTTAAACCGGAACGTTTCATCTCGAAATCAATCGACCGAGCGACAACATCTCTGGAAGCCAAATCTCCCCGTACATCAAAGCGTTCCATAAAAGCCTCACCGTCCGGGAGGCGTAAAATAGCGCCTTCTCCACGAAGAGCTTCACTAAGTAAAAAAGATTTTGCCTGCGGATGATAAAGACAAGTGGGATGAAATTGGTTGAACTCCATGTTTGCCAGACGACAGCCAGCTCGCCCTGCAAGAGCGTATCCGTCTCCACTGGCTCCGTCCGGGTTGCTGGTATAAAAATAGACTTTGCTGGCTCCCCCGGCAGCAAGAACGGTAGTGCTGGCAGAAAAAGTTTTTATGATGCCGGTGGTTCTTTCAAGAATATACGCTCCCAGACAACGTTCCCCGTCTTTGATCAAATCAACAGCGAGGTGTTTTTCGTAAACGGTAATGTTTTGATGTTGTCTGACTCGTTGCGCTAACGAATCAGAGATTTCTCTACCTGTGGTGTCATCGGAATGAATCACGCGCCGCTGACTATGACCACCTTCTTGAGTCAAATGGTAATTGCCCCCGTCAGCCGTTTTGGTAAATTCAACACCCATGTCGATCAACCAATCGATTGCAGCTTTACTGTTTTCAATCGTAAAGCGAACGGCTTGCTCGTCACAAATGCCATCGCCTACCCTTAAAGTATCTTGAATATGACTTTCAACGGTATCCTCTTTAGCTAGCACAGCAGCAATTCCACCTTGCGCGTACCATGTTGAGCTATCAACGAGGGTTTCTTTGGAGATCAACGTTACTTTTCTGTGATCGGCTAGATTCAGCGCCAAAGTTAAACCCGCTGCACCGCTGCCAATGATCAAAACATCAGATTTTAAGTTCACTTAGAGACGTTACGATAAAAAGCTGCTCAATGGGCAACTAAGCATAGACAATTAACTGAGCATACGAACCATCGCAGCAACGCTCACCAACAACACCAAACCAAGAAAGACCCAGCGGTACCACCAGTAACGCCGACTCGTCCAATCTATCTTATTGTCACGGTTGCGTTGACTGGCAGAGGCGCGAAAACGACTCAAGTAGAAAAATACAGCCAGAGAGACGACGATAAGACCGCCGAAAAATAACGTATTCAGATCCATTAACGGCTGCGGATTTTCGCAAGCAATCTGAGCATTTCAAGGTAGAGCCAGATCAAAGTGACCATCAAGGCGAATGCACCGAACCATTCCATGTAACGAGGAGCACCGCGCTCAGCGCCGTCCTCGATAAAATCAAAATCCAACACCAAATTCATTGCAGCAATACCAACAACAAATAGACTGAAGCCGATGCCGAATAATCCATTGGAGTGAATGAAACCAATGCCCGAGCCAAACATACTCATGACAAAGCTGATCGCATACAAGACTGCAATTCCCATGGTGGCAGAGACAACCATCAAACGGAAATTCTCTGTCGGCTTAATCACGCCTGTTTTATAGAGCACCAATAAGGAAGCCAAGGTTCCAAATGTAAGCCCCGTGGCTTGAATGACAATACCGGGGTACATGCT